>NZ_JAHKQZ010000021.1:0-101662 GCF_019345585.1 Shewanella sp. NKUCC05_KAH | reverse complement strand
AGCTGGATGGTAAACGGGAAAGGGCATATCCACGAGTTCTTAAAATGAGCAAAAACAAGTTCCCGGTTAGACCAAGAAAAATGCCGTTCACTCTTAAGTGAACGGCATTAAGCTTACGCTGGCTTTTTACATCAAGTTACCTTAACGGCAATCGATTACACGGCAGTCTGGAAGATCACTTCCGATGCTTTTTTTGTGTAAGACTCGATTTGATCGAAGTTCAAGTAACGGTATGTGTCAGCTGCAGTTGCATCTAACTCTTTAGCGTATTCTTGATATTCTTCAGGTGACGGCAGACGACCTAACAGTGCAGCAACCGCAGCCAGTTCAGCAGAGGCTAAGTAAACGTTAGCACCTGTACCTAAACGGTTAGGGAAGTTACGGGTAGAAGTCGATACCACAGTTGAACCTTCAGCTACACGTGCTTGGTTACCCATACACAGTGAACAACCTGGGATCTCGATGCGCGCGCCTACACGACCAAAAATCGCGTAGTAGCCTTCTTCAGTCAACTGATCTCTATCCATCTTAGTCGGTGGTGCAATCCACAGACGTGTTGGCAGGGTTTTAGCAAACTTGTCTAGCATCTTACCGGTTGCGCGGAAGTGGCCAATGTTAGTCATACAAGAACCGACGAACACTTCATCAATCTTAGTTTGCGCAACAGATGACAGTAAAACGGCATCATCAGGATCGTTTGGCGCACACAGGATTGGCTCTTTGATGTCATTTAAGTCGATTTCGATTACTGCAGCATACTCAGCATCTTTATCGGCGCTCATCAGCTCAGGATTGGCTAACCACTCTTGCATGCCTTTGATACGACGTTCAATCGTACGACGATCGCCATAACCTTCAGCGATCATCCACTTGAGCATGATGATGTTTGAGTTCAGGTATTCAATGATAGGTTCTTTGTCTAACTTGATGGTACAACCAGCAGCAGAGCGCTCAGCTGAAGCATCAGACAGTTCGAAAGCTTGTTCAACTTTCAAGGTTTCAAGACCTTCGATTTCCAGTACGCGACCAGAGAATATGTTTACTTTACCTTTCTTCTCAACGGTCAGCATGCCCAGTTCAATGGCTTTTAATGGGATAGCATGAACCAGATCCCGCAGTGTGATACCCGGTTGCATTTTGCCCTTGAAGCGCACTAATACGGATTCAGGCATGTCGAGTGGCATAACGCCAGTCGCAGCAGCAAACGCTACTAAGCCAGAACCCGCTGGGAATGAAATACCAATTGGGAAACGCGTATGTGAGTCACCACCCGTACCAACGGTATCTGGTAGCAGCATACGGTTTAACCACGAGTGGATAACACCGTCACCTGGACGCAGTGATACACCGCCGCGGTTCATGATGAAATCTGGCAGAGTATGATGTGTGTTCACATCCACTGGCTTTGGATAAGCCGCAGTGTGACAGAATGACTGCATAGTCAAATCAGCACTGAAACCTAAACAAGCTAAATCTTTCAGCTCATCACGGGTCATAGGACCTGTTGTGTCTTGTGAACCGACAGACGTCATCTTAGGTTCGCAGTATTGACCAGGACGCACACCCGCTACGCCACAAGCTTTACCGACCATCTTCTGTGCAAGTGTATAACCTTTGCCAGTATCAGCGACATCTTGAGAACGTACAAAGACGTCAGATAACCCTAAGCCTAATACGTCACGGGCTTTGTCAGTTAAACCACGACCGATGATCAATGGAATACGACCACCAGCACGAACTTCGTCTAACAAGACTTCCGTTTTTAAGCTGAATTCTGAAATCACTTCGTCGCTATCGTGACGCTTAACCACACCGGCGTATGGGTAGATGTCAATCACATCGCCCATTTCCATCTTGTTTACGTCAAGCTCGATTGGCAGTGCGCCCGCATCTTCCATAGTGTTGAAGAAAATCGGTGCAATTTTACCGCCAAGGCAGAAACCGCCAGCGCGCTTGTTAGGTACGAATGGAATATCATCGCCCATAAACCACAGTACTGAGTTAGTCGCAGATTTACGTGATGAACCCGTACCCACAACGTCACCCACATATACTAATGGATGACCTTGTGCTTTTAATGCTTCGATTTTTTTCACTGGGCCAACGGCGCCAGCAACATCAGGCTCGATACCATCACGGGCGTTTTTCAGCATAGCTAACGCGTGCAATGGGATATCAGGACGTGACCATGCATCGGGTGCAGGTGACAAGTCATCGGTGTTGGTTTCACCAGAAACTTTAAATACTGTCAGAGTGACTTTGTCGGCCAGTTTTGGACGGCTTAAATACCAATCTGCATTCGCCCACGCTTCAACCACTTGCTTAGCAAACTCATTGCCCGCTTCCATCTTCTCAACCACATCGTGGAAAGAATCAAACATCAGCAGAGTGTGAGATAGCGCTTTAACGGCTAAAGGTGCTAACGCTGGATTATCCAGCTGCGCGATCAGAGGTTCGATGTTGTAGCCGCCTTGCATTGTGCCTAATAACTCAGTAGCACGCTCAGCAGACAGAATCGGTGATTTTTCAGTGCCTTTGGCAACCGCATCTAAAAAAGCAGCCTTAACATAAGCGGCTTCATCAACACCTGGGGGAATTCGATTTTCAAGCAGGTCGAGAACGAAAGCCTCTTCACCTGCGGGTGGGTTTTGAATTAACTTAACCAGTTCAGCCACTTGATGTGCATCTAATGGCTTAGGGACTACGCCCTCTGCAGCACGTTCTGCGACGTGTTTACGATATGCTTCTAGCACGGCAACATTCCTCTTTGTTTGGCGCTCTAACAACGAAACTGCACGTCTTCTTAATTGAAGCTGACAGTCCGACATGATCGACCCGTATTTCCGGCCTGCAGTATACTACAGCTTTGCAAAAGTATGAATCAGGTCACACTCGGCAAAAAGCGAAATAAGGACTAAATCCGGCGGCGAATGCCAACTTACGGGAAGATTAAAACAAGTGAAATTAGACAATAGTTTGAAAACAGACAAAAAACCATACACTACAAATAGTTAACAATGTTTCATTAATTTTAAATCGAACAAGCAATTTTCCGCGCCCCAGAGCAAAAATAGGTATAAATTTTTCTCATCTTGCTGCATTTTGGCTTTTAAGATGCAGTGCGAGAACTTACACTCAGGCTTAATTTACTGCATATCTCAGTTATTTCCTTAGTCCATCGGAGTACCAATGACATCCCTTAGCATTCAAGCCGTTATTTTTGATATGGATGGCGTTTTAATCGATTCAGAACCCCTATGGCAGCGAGTCGAGTATGAAGTGTTATCCGCACTCGGCGTGCCAGTGACGATAGAGACGATTCAACAAACCACGGGCTTACGCATCGATCAATGCGTCGATTATTGGTACCACAAGGCACCTTGGCCACACTATGATAATGCCAAGGTCAGCCAAACGATTGTTGATAAAGTTGCAAATGAAATTCTGGTTAGCGGCGAAGCTATGCTGGGCGTCCACGAAGCGATTGATCACTGCCAAGCGCTTGGCCTTAAAATCGGCTTAGCGACCTCGTCGTTCTACACTATTATTGAGGCAGTTCTTTCTAAGCTAGGACTCAGTGATAAATTTATGGCAGTACAATCGGCCGAGGGACTCACCTATGGCAAACCCCACCCAGAAGTTTATTTGAATTGCGCTAAGGCGTTAGATGTTGATCCCCGTTGTTGTCTTGCCATCGAAGATTCCTTTAACGGCTTAATTGCCGCCAGAGCAGCCAACATGCAAACGGTCGCGATCCCTGCGCCAGAACAAAGAGGCGATGCTAAGTGGATTATCGCCCATCATCAGGCAGAGAGTTTGTTGGCATTAACAACAATTTTGGCAAAATAACGTCACAATACACCGAGTTTCTGCAGGGCGGATAAGCTTAGTCTTTGCCCTACGGATAAATAGCACAATGGTGTATGTACCCAGAAGGAATTCAATGTGAAATACCTGTCCTTAATACTGCCCATGGGCTTAATGCTCATGTCCACCTGTTTACCCGCTAGCGCAGGTGAGACCATGCACTGTAAACAACAAGTGATCAATACGGGCGATACTTTAACGACTGTGCAGGATAAATGCGGCTCGCCCAGTGATATTCGAGAATACAGTCTGCCCGCGACTTATCTCAACGCTAACGGAGACAGGGTGATCGATCCCAGCAAGTTGCCAACTGAGTATCAAGAATGGACCTATGACTTTGGACCAACACGCTTAATGCGTCGCCTGTATGCCACTGATAATAAAGTCACAAAAATTGAATCCTTAGGTTATGGACATTAATCTGCAGCATCATTGATTATTGTCATCAATAAAAAAGCCAGACATTGTCTGGCTTTTCTTATTTCAATCTACTGAATGTATTACCAAATTTTCACACGCTCATCTGGTGTTAAATACATTTTATCGCCTTCTTTCATATCGAAGGCCTTATAGAAGGCTTCCACGTTACGTGGCGTACCCATGGCACGATAATGGCTCGGTGAATGCGGATCTGTCAGCAAACGACGGCTCAGTTCTTCATCACGGTAATTACGGCGCCATACTTGCGACCAACCCACAAAGAAGCGTTGCTCGCCCGTTAAACCATCGAGCACAGGTGCAGGTTTGCCGTTAAGGCTCATCAAATACGAACGTGCCGCTACAGTTAAACCACCTAAGTCGCCAATGTTTTCCCCTAAAGTCAAATCACCATTAACAAACTTGCCGGGCATTGCCTCATAACCTGAGTATTGGGCAGACAACTGCTTACCGCGCTTTTGGAACTCTTCTCTGTCTTTATCTGACCACCAATCACGCAGGTTGCCATCACCATCGTATTTAGCGCCTTGGTCATCAAAACCATGACTAATTTCATGGCCGATTACGGCACCTATACCACCGTAGTTAACGGCATCATCGGCATCCATATTAAAGAATGGCGGTTGCAGAATCGCAGCAGGGAACACAATTTCGTTTTTAACTGGACTGTAATAAGCATTCACCGTTTGTGGTGTCATGCCCCATTCGGTCCGATCAATTGGCTTGCCTAGCTTGTTGATCATGTCTTGATATTCAAACTGAGCGTAACGCATGTAGTTACCCACTAACTCGTCAGCCTTAATATCTAAACCTGAGTAATCTTTCCATTTATCTGGATAGCCAATTTTGTAGGTAAATTTAGCCAGTTTTTCTTGGGCGGCGACTTTGGTTTCTGGCGTCATCCACTCAAGTTCATTAATGCTGACTTCAAAACCTTTGATCAAGTTTTTGATCATGGTTTCCATGCGCGCTTTAGCTTCTGGCTTGAAGTATTGCTTAACGTACTCTTCACCCACTAACTCACCAATCACTTGGTCGGCGCCATCAACCGCTTTTTTCCAGCGTGGCTGCTGCTCTTCGATACCCATTAAGGTTTTGCTCTTAAAGGCGAAGTTCAAATCAACAAAGTTTTTACTCAGTAACTCGGCGTAGCTATCCACTAAGTGGAACGCCAGATAATCCTGCCAAGCCGATACTGGGAATGTCTCGAAACTGGCGCCGAGTTTTTCAAAATAAGAGGGCTGACGCACGATCACTTCAGTCACTTTATCGCCTAAGCCCGCACTCGCAGCAAAGGAATTAAAATCGAATTGACCGGTTAACTTTTGCAGTTCAGCACGATCTAACTTGTTGTATGCCTTGTTGGCATCACGGGATTCGACTCGGCTCCACTGACTTTTGGCGATCATCATTTCGATGTCAGCAACGCTTTTAGCAGCACGTTTAGCGTCCTTGTAACCCGCTTCGGTCAGAATCTCAGTCACATACTTCGCCATGGCTTGACGATTAGCGGCAAATTTAGGGTCATCTTTAAGGTAATAATCACGATCCGGTAGCGTGAGGCCTGACTGGCTTAAATACACCGCATACTGGGTTGAGTTTTTAGCGTCATTATTGACGTAAAAACCAAAAGGAATACCAGAACCCGTCGTCAGTAATTTGCCCATAACAGCGGGTAAGTCAGCGTGCGTTTTTGCGGCAGCGATATCGGCCAGCAATGGCTTAAGCGGAGTAACACCTAAGGTTTCAAGCAAATCGGTATTCATGAAACTGGCATTGAAATCACCGATTTTCTGCTCATTCGAACCTGCAGCAGGATTCTTTTTAGCGGCCGCTTCGTCGATAATTTTCTTCAATGCATCTTGGCTTTGGTCGTACAACACAGAAAACGCGCCATAGTTAGATTTATCAGCTGGAATAGGCGTATTTGCCAACCATTTTCCATTAACGCTGTAATAGAAATCATCTTGATGGCGAACTGAGGCATCAAAGTTTTGCAATTCAATGCCAGACACCGCAACGGCTTCAGTTTTAGGCTCAGTACTACAAGCCGCTAAACCTAAACTCAAGGCGATACTCAGTGCCAGTGTGCTTATCTTCTTCATTGTTTTCCCCAGCTTCCGTTGAGAGTTATTATTTTTCCCGCAAAACCTTAGCATCTTGGCACGCCTCACAGTAGTAAGATTTTGTAAAAGGATATGACACTTTAGCGACACTCTTAGCTATTTCGGCAAGATAACTTCCATAGGGATGACGCTTATAGTTTTTCCATCGACCAAAAAGTAAGGGCACAACCTCAGTCATGCCCTTAAGTTCTTTACACCAATCTCAAACTAGAAGTTTTTACCCACAAATAAATAGAAAGACTTATCGCCAAGATCTGTGATCCCAAAACCAAGTGCCGCAGGTCCCATGGAAGTATCAGTACCGATATAAAGACTCGATGCATAAATCAGATCGGTCAGGGTGACATCAGTGCGCTCGTCCCAGACATTCCCCGCCTCTAAGCTCCAACCTAGGTATAGAGGATAATCT
Source organism: Shewanella sp. NKUCC05_KAH (assembly GCF_019345585.1). Lineage (NCBI taxonomy): Bacteria > Pseudomonadati > Pseudomonadota > Gammaproteobacteria > Alteromonadales > Shewanellaceae > Shewanella > Shewanella sp. NKUCC05_KAH. The sequence goes on along the minus strand of NZ_JAHKQZ010000021.1, from coordinate 94,822 downwards.
GTCATACCTAGCGCATCACGCCCGAGATCATATTGATAAATAAAGGCCCCAAACACTTTATGTGCGCCCATAATTGAGTCTTTATGGTAACCAGATAGGTTTAAGAATCCTCCCAGCTCAGATAAATGCAGCGTATTGACCCCATCATTATTGTTAGTAGCAATTGATGCCTTACCAACAAAAGCGTGGTTACCGACACTCAAGGCACCTTTCCAGTCGGCCTCTATTTGCACGCTAAATTGGTTTTGATTATCGTCGATACTGTCATTGAAATCTTCATTGCGCACGTAGACGTTTAAGGTTACACGATTACCCGATGTCGGGAAGCTAATGCTATCTAAGCTATCGTAACCGAACCTAAAGTAAGCACCATAGGAACTAAAATCTAAGTCCTGCGTTAGCCAAACATCATTGACTATCGACCCCTTCTCTGCGACTAAGCCTAACTCAATCATCCCTTGTAAGGTGTAGTTATAACCTATGCCTAATTCAATCGTATGGGTTTTCTTGTCGAAGGTTAAGATACGACTGTTATTATCGTATAAGTCCCAATCACGGGTATCGTATTGATAGCGGGCACGGCTAAAGAACTGTTGGTCCCTGTCTAAAGGCTGATAAAACTCAGTTGCAAACAACTTTTCAATGCCGAGTTTGACCTCATTGCGCCACTCGCCACCATTAAAGGTCAAATCGGTCATGGTATAAGCCATGTCAAAACTGATGGCAGATTCTGAATTAAAGTCATCCTCCCAATTAAAGCCCAGTTGGAAATAATTCGGCCCCCAAGACTTAGCCTTAGTAGTGACAGTGAGTATGCGGCCATCCTCACCTTCTACAAATTCAGCATCGACACGTTCAAATTTATTGAGAGAGTAAATACGCTTTAACGCCTCATTAAGCTCGTCTTTAGATACAGCTTGCCCAGGCTTAATATCCAAGGTTTCCGTCAAGAGATTCAAACTCACCTTAGATTGGTTATCAAATACGATTTCATTAATGGGATGACGTACATCCGCCATTAATAATTTACCTTTGGCTTTTTTAGCCTCGACGTAGGCGGCATATTCCTCAGGGCTCACGCTCATACTGCTCAACTTATAAAGCTGACCATTAGCGGCTTCTTTTCCAAGGGTTAATGCCAGCGGCATAATAGTGAAATCAGTGGTGCTGAGGGCGTCAATCGCGGGTCGGATCAATACATCTTTATCTGTTAGCAGCTCCTTTTGCTTGGCGGTGCTGGCATTGGTCAGAAAATTAGACAGTTGATCCAGTACCGCAATGGTACTGTCTAATTTATCTTTTTTGACCAGAGGCGAGCCAATATCGACGGCGATAATAATATCGGCTCCCATGGCCTTAACCACATCGACGGGCATGTTATTAGCAATACCACCATCGACCAATAACTTGCCTTCAATTTGTGCGGGCTGAAGTGCACCAGGTACAGTTGCAGACGCTTGCATGGCTTTAACCATACTGCCATGACTAATCACCACAGGTAAGCTAGTTTCTAAGTCGGTTGCAACCGCTCGGTAGGGAATGGCTAAATCATCAAAATGACCAAATTGCTGTACCAGATCTGTCGACTGACGTAAAAGTTGTGACATAGTCTGTCCACGTAGCAGACCACTTGGCGCCCTCACTTGGCCTTCGTTATAGCCAATGTTTAACGGAATATTGTAACGGTCGCGTAACTGTTTATCCCTGTAACTCAAAATATTGCGCGGTATGGTGTCCGAGTAGCCACTGTCCCAGTTGACCCCCATCATGATAGCTTCCACTTCACTCGCACTGTAACCCAGTGAATACATGCCAGCGACATAGGCGCCTATGCTGGTGCCCGCGATGTAATCAACGGGGATGTTATGTTCTTCTAATATTTTGAGCACGCCCACGTGAGCGGCGCCTTTAGCACCACCACCACTGAGTACGACACCAATTTTAAGGCGCTCTGCAGCCAAAGACGGGGTAACACACAAACACAAAATAATAGAAGCGAGTAATTGACGCATCATGTGAGGCTACTTTTTATGGGATAAAAATCCGAGTTATATTAACAAACTTATCGATTTAACCGTCAGTCATATTTTATCTGGACCGACTAGTGATAAGTTTGTGTACTCTTTATACAAACAGATGAAGTTTAATTGAATAAACCGCTAAACAAAATATCCATCACCACTGAAGACGATTCCCCATCAGCTGTACAAATATTAAGTATTCGCGAGCCAATAATAGACTATGTTTCTAGCTTAATGATCAATAGAGACGATTTTGTTATCTGTCTCTAAATAGCGCTCAAAATCATCAACGCACATAGGTTTAGCAAAATAATACCCTTGAATAATATAACAGCCACGGCTAAATACTTGCTCTAACTGCTCAACCGTCTCAATCCCTTCAGCAACCACATTTAATTTAAGGTTACGGGCTAATTCAATAATACTGCTCACAATCGCCTGATCTGCGGTATTAGTGGCGATATCAATCAAAAAGGAGCGATCAATTTTTAGAGTATTGACCTCAAAATTACGCAAATAAGCCAGTGAAGAATACCCAGTACCAAAGTCATCGATGGCAACCTCGATCCCCAAAGATTTCAATCGAGTAAGATGGTCTTTAGCGACATGCAACTCCTTCATCAATACGCCTTCGGTGATTTCTAATCCTAAAGATGCTGTTGGCATTTGGGTTTCTTGCAAAATTCTTTGGATATCTTCAATAAAATCTGGCTGCCTAAAATGCACCGCCGAAATATTAACCGACAACTTAAAGCCCGAGCCATAGCGCTTAGTCCAATTGGCCCCCTGCACACAGGCTTGTCTTAATACCCAGCGGTCAATATCAACAATTAAACCGCAAGCCTCAGCAACTTTAATGAAAATATCGGGGCGAATAAATCCGTCTTGCGGATGTTTCCAGCGAATTAATGCCTCCATGCCTATGAGCTTATCGTTACGCAAAATATCAATTTGCGGCTGGTAATAAAGCTCGAACTCTTGCCGCTCTATCGCTTTGCGTAAATCGGCCTCAAGCCGTAAATGATAGAGGGCTTGAGCATTACGCTCCGAGGAATAATATTGAAAATTCCCTCGCCCTTCTTCTTTGGCATGGTACATAGCAAGATCGGCATTCTTGATAAAAGCCTCAGGCTGCACCGCATCGTCGGGCCAAATACTGATGCCTATGCTGGTCGAAATATAAAATTCCCGACCATATAACTTAAAAGGCGCGACAATTTGCTCCAACAGGCGCTCGGCGACATGGTTAATATCGTCAATGCTGTTTGCATTGCGGAGTAAAATCACAAATTCATCGCCACCAAAACGACAGAGTAAATGCTCGCTGGAAATACAAGATTGCAGTCGGCTTGATGCTTCGACCAGCAGTGCATCGCCCATGCTATGACCATAGGAATCATTAACATGCTTAAATCTATCGAGATCTAAAAACAGTAGCGCCAGTTTCTCACCTGTTTGTTGCGCAGCTTGAATCGACTGTAATAGACGGCTAGAAAATAAGGAGCGATTTGGCAACCCAGTAAGCACATCGTAATTAGCCAAACGGCGTAAATCGGCTTCAGTACGTTTACGCTCCGTAATATCAGAAAATACCACCACATAGTGGGTTACTTTCCCGTTAATGCTTTGCATCACCGACACGTTTAGCCACACAGGACAAAGTTGCTGATTGGCGCGGATTAACTCCCGCTCTCCAGTCCAAGACTGACTATCACGGAGAAGTTGCTTGATTTCCGATGCTAATCCGTCATTCATCTGTACGAATTGTGCAAATGGTTGCCCGACTAAGTCGTCAGAATCTATACCAATAATTTGTTGCGCAGCGTAATTCGCAACGCGAATACCGCCTTCGACATCTAAAATCAACACACCTTCAGAGGTATTGCCAAACGCTTTCGCCAATAAATTAATTTCATCTTCTAGCTGGCGTTGCACAGTAATATCGCTATAAATACCCGCGACCCGTTCAATTTCATTTGAGTGCTTATTGCGAGCAACTGGCCGACCTCTAACCCTCAGCCATCCCCAATTACCGTCCTTACGCTGATAGCGATATTCGGCTTCAAATCGGTCAATCTCACCCGCCATCATGTTGTCCCACTGAGCGAGAGCTTTCTCCCTATCCTGCGGGTGCACTGGCAAATCCTCTAAGCTCACCACAATCTCATTGGCATGCGTACCAAGCACCGAACCGCGATTATCAAGGTGAAATGCCTGAGTATTTTTATGCCACTCCCAGAGATCTGAGTCACTGCCGCGCAAAGACTGCCTTAACCTGTCTTCACTCTCCGTTAATGCCAGATTCATCTGCTTAAAGGTATTGATCTGTCGTTGTCGATACCAAGCAAGACTTAAAGCAATAATTGAAAATAACAGCAGCAAAATACCTTTAAAACCTTGGGATAACCACCAATGCTGCTCAACATAAAAAGGATAAGAGAACGGCTTATCTGACCATATCCCATTAACTTGACTCAAAATATCTAACACATAGCCACCCGCCGCTAATCCTGCGAGGTTGATCTGAGATTCCCCCTGCAACAAAACATAATGGCTATCTTCATCCTGATAGCGTAATCGGTATTTAAATTGGATTGGCGAATCATCGAGGTAATCTAAGTTAGTGATTTGAAAACTCACCATATTCGCATCGGGTTTGATGGTCATCAGGTTACGCGGCAACAAAGATACCTCTGTCGTGTTGTTATAGTACACAGAGACAGATTCAAGCATCACATGGTCATCGGTTATACGATTGACCAGCCTATTGACATCGAGTCGCATCACACCTTCAGGTGTTCCTAAGTAAAAGCCTGTTTTTGGCGAATAAAAATAAGCGCCCTCGTTCATTTCATCGGAAATCAAACCATCGAGTTGATTAAACATGGCGATATTGCCAGTTTGAATATCCTGACGAATCAAAGAATCAGCACAACCCACAAGATTTGACTTAGGGGTCTTTTGAATAAAAAACACTGAACTACAATTTAATTGCCATTCGGAAGTCAGTGAAACTAACGATTCCGCCTGCTGATTATATTCAAACAAACCTTTTTCATAGGAACCAAACCAGATAATTCCCGGGGACATTTCTTCAATATGGCTAATCGTTGGTTGCGCCGCAAAAGCATTAAATAAGTGCCGTTGATCATGAAACTCGTTTTGACTGTCTATGTAACCAAAGACTTTTTTACCGCCAACCCAAAGACGACCGTCAGAGGTACGATAAATCGTGCGGATCACTGGCCGCTTGGGGCCATCAAATTCGTTCGATGACTTATCAATATCAAATGGCTGGGGCTCATAGAGTCCCATTTCCCAAAAATAGAGTCCCGTGGTAGTCGCAATCCAGACGCGTCCTTTCAGTTTGGGATCCCGATAAGTTTTATATATGAGCTTATTTTTAAAGTCATCCTGACCGTGAGTCCATTTAGAAAAACTGCTTCCTTGCAAGGTCTCTTTATCAATAACAAAAAGACCACTGGTTGTTGAGATCAGTAAATAATGGTCCTCAAACTCACTAATATCATAAATACTTTCGTGGGGATTAAACCCCTCAATCGGAATGTTAACCGCTTTTTTACTGCCCTTAGCAACAAAATCTAAACTAGAAGAACCGAGCCAAACCCCTTCATCACTGGCATGTACAGACCAAGTCATGGCATCGCTCAGCTGATAGGGTTCATCTGCCGAATAAGTATCAAGAATAAAATCAGGCGGTGACGCTAACAATGCCAATCCATCACCAGAGCCTCCAACCCACATCAAGCCTGCATCATCAAACAACATGGCTTTCAGCGTTTCCATGTTGGCCTCAGCCTTCAACTCTTGCTGATAATTCTCAATCAACCGCGTCTCAGGCGACCATTTTAACAAGCCAATACGACTGGCAAACCACAAATACCCTTTAGCATCTTCAATGATCGCTGTGCTCCAATCGGGTAATTCTGGCACAGGTGTAATTTGATGAGCGATTTGATCTAATTGATAAACGCCACGCCCTGTCGCAATCCAGATCCTATGTTGAGTATCCTCCAACATATCGAGAATACTGCCCATAGATTCGGTCCAAGGGTATTGGAACAGCCGTGCGCCCTTGTTGTCGAGGAGCTCTAGTTGCAACTGCCCCGCAACCAACATGTGTCCATTGGGCATAAGCAATAACTTGCGCCAAGGAAGGTCACGATTAACAGCTAATTGAGTAATAAGGCGCAGTTCAGACTTTGAAGGGGAAAACTCATAGATCTGACCATTATCAATTAATAATCGCCATGTTTTGCTATTCTTGCGGGCTGCCGATATCAGCGCACCACCTGGAAACTGCGGGAATAGATAGGGAGAGCCAAACGCGGTAAATTGATTTTGTACTATATCGTAAAGGTAAATCGCGGCATTGGTGCTGACCAATAACTTGTCTCGGTCGATGTTCACCACTGTCGTTAAAAAGTCATCCGCAAGCCGTGATTCCGTGCCAATTTTATCAATGCGCCGCACCTTAGAATTACTGACCCGATACAAGCCCTGCTCAGTCGCTGCCCATACAAAACCGTAGTCATCTAAGGCTAAACCTCGGATGCTGGTGACAGCTAAACCGTCTCTATCGGTAAAAACACGCTGCACAAAGCCGCCCGCCCAAGCCGAATGGACGCTAATCAGTGAAAGGATGAAACATGTCAGAATTGTTCTAATTATTTTTGTTTGCATGTGACAACTTACCGCATACCATAACTGTACTGTAGCAGCTCAATCCCTTCAATTCATCCGCTTGTTTACATAAAAGTTACAAAAAAATACAGGCAATAAAAAAGCGCTCAAGTGAGCGCTTTTTTAATCGACAGCTAAATTACTTTTTCTTTGCTTTTGGGTTTGGCAAATCAGTAATAGAACCTTCGTACATTTCAGCCGCTAAGCCTACTGATTCGTGCAGTGTTGGGTGAGCGTGAATGGTTAATGCTAAATCTTCAGCATCACAACCCATTTCAATCGCTAGACCGATTTCGCCCAACAGCTCGCCGCCGTTAACACCCACAATAGCACCACCGATCACGCGATGAGTGTCTTTGTCGAAAATCAGCTTAGTCATACCTTCAGAACAATCTGACGCAATCGCACGACCACTTGCAGCCCATGGGAAAGTTGCGGTTTCGTAAGCAATACCTTGCTCTTTCGCTTCTTTCTCAGTCAAACCAACCCAAGCTACTTCAGGGTCAGTGTAAGCAATTGATGGGATGACTTTTGGATCGAAGTAGTGCTTCATGCCAGCGATAACTTCAGCCGCTACATGGCCTTCGTGCACGCCTTTGTGAGCCAACATTGGTTGACCAACGATGTCGCCGATAGCATAAATGTGCGGTACGTTAGTACGCAGTTGCTTATCAACCTTGATAAAGCCACGCTCATCAACGTTAACACCTGCTTTTTCAGCATCTAACGACTTGCCATTAGGTGCACGGCCAATAGCCACTAATACGGCATCGTAACGAACAGCTTCAGTTGGCGCGCTCTTACCTTCCATAGAAACATAAATACCGTCTTCACGGGCTTCGACCGCTGTGACTTTAGTTTCAAGGATCAGGTTGAACTTCTTCTTGATTTGCTTAGTAAATACGCGAACCACATCTTTATCAGCCGCAGGGATCACTTGGTCGAACATCTCAACCACGTCGATTTGGCTGCCTAAAGATGCGTACACAGTACCCATTTCTAGACCGATAATACCGCCGCCCATCACTAACAACTTGCCTGGAACTTCTTTCAGTTCTAATGCGTCAGTCGAATCCCAAATACGTGGATCTTCATGCGGAATAAATGGCAGTTTGATTGGGCGAGAACCCGCAGCAATGATCGCTTGCTCGAAAGTCACTTTAGTCACAGTGCCATCTTCAGCAGTCACTTCTAGCGTGTTAGGGCCAGTGAATTTACCAAAACCGTTAACCACGTTAACTTTACGCATTTTGGACATGCCGCCCAATCCGCCAGTTAATTGGCCAATGACTTTTTCTTTAAAGCCACGTAACTTATCTAAATCGATAGTTGGCTCGCCGAAGACCACACCGTGAGCGGCAACCGCTTTGGCTTCTTCGATAACTTTAGCAACGTGCAGTAAGGCTTTAGATGGGATACAACCCACGTTAAGACACACGCCACCTAAAGTGCTAAAACGTTCAACTATGATGGTTTCCAGACCTAAGTCAGCAGCACGGAAAGCCGCAGAATAACCTGCAGGACCTGCACCTAATACCACTACCTGAGTTTTGATTTCGTTACTCATGTTTTCCTCTAATTCTCATTCAATCCGTTGGAGGAGCTATCCTGCCAACCGAAAATGCGCCAGCGCGTAAGGTGGGCGCATTTTAACCTGTGTTTGATACTGATCACAATAAACAAAAGGCTGCTCAAGATGAGCAGCCTTATATGCTTACAGAACCAAAGTACGAATATCGGACAGAATTCCTGACAGCGTCACACTAAAACGTGCAGCCATGGCACCATCGATCACGCGGTGATCGTATGACAGTGACAGCGGCAACATCAATTTAGGTTCGAACTCTTTACCATTCCACTTAGGCTTAATTTCAGATTTAGACACACCTAAAATCGCCACGTCTGGGTAGTTCACGATAGGCGTAAACGCCGTACCGCCAATACCACCTAAACTTGAAATGGTGAAACAGCTACCTTGCATATCAGCAGATTTCAGCTTGCCATCACGGGCACGGATAGAGATATCAGCCAGTTCACGAGATAACTCGATAATGCCTTTCTTATCCACGTCACGTACGACTGGCACAACCAAACCGTTTGGCGTATCCACCGCCACACCGATATGGAAATACTTCTTCTGGATCAGTGATTCACCATCAGAGCTTAAGCTCGAGTTGAACACGGGGAACTGTTGCAACGTTTTAGCCACAGCTTTCAGCATAAACACTAAAGGCGTGATCTTGTAATCGGCTTTTTTCTTCGCCGCTACATCGTTTTGCTGCTTGCGGAACTCTTCCATTTCAGTGATATCAGCTTCATCGAACTGAGTCACGTGAGGGATAGTTACCCAGTTGCGGTGTAAGTTAGGGCCAGAAATCTTCTGGATACGGCTTAATGGAATCTCTTCCACTTCACCAAACTTACTGAAATCAACTTTAGGTGCTGCAATCACTTGCAGACCACCGCCGTTACCTGAACCAACAGAAGTTGCAGCAGTCGCTTTCGGACGCGACAGTTCGTATTTCACATACGCCTGCACGTCTTCTTTCATAATGCGACCTTTACGGCCAGAACCTGTCACTTGGGTCAAGTCGACACCAAACTCACGGGCTAAACGGCGTACAGCAGGAGACGCATGTACCGCACCGGTAGACACAGGTGTACCTGCGCTTGGGTGATGTGGTACTGGTGGACGGCTTGCAGGTGCAGCAACGGGCGCCGCGCTCACTGGAGCAGGAGCCGCCGCTTGTGCAGCAGGTGCTGGAGCACTTGCTGTTGCAACAGAAGTCGTCTCAATCGTCGCAATGACGCTACCTTGAGAAACCTTGTCACCCACTTTAACAGTCAAAGACAGCAGTTTACCGGCGAATGGCGCAGGCACTTCCATGGTGGCTTTGTCAGTTTCAAGCGTAATCAAACCTTGGTCGGCAGTGATTTCATCACCGACAGAGACGAGCACTTCGATCACATCGACATTGCTGGCATCGCCAATATCCGGCACTTGAATTTCTTTTACCGCAACCACACTTGCCGCTGGTGCAGCAGCCACTGGCGCTACCGTAGCGGCAGGAGCCGCCTGAGCCACAGTTGCAGCTGGCGCGCTAACGCTTGGAGCCACAGCAGGTGCAGCGCCGCCCACTTCAAGCATGATGACTAAAGAGCCTTGCGACACTTTATCGCCAACCGCAACTTTAACGTCTTTAACCACACCCGCGAAAGGTGATGGCACGTCCATCGTCGCTTTGTCTGTTTCTAGGGTAATTAAACCGCTATCAACTTCAATCTTGTCACCGACAGCAACCAGGACTTCGATAACCGATACATCAGTGTCGCCACCGATATCTGGTACTGTCACTTCAACCACTTTGGTTGCGCCCGTCGCAGGAGCAGCAGCCACAGGGGCAGGAGCCGCTTGAACTGGTGCAGATGCTGGTGCCGCCTGAGCGGGTGCTGCAACTGGAGCCGGAGCGGCTGCTGCCGCGCCCGCCGCTTGCATCATAGCAATCAAAGTACCTTCAGATACTTTATCGCCCACAGCCACTTTCAATTCGGCTAAAACACCGGCGAAAGGCGCTGGAATATCCATAGTCGCCTTGTCGCTTTCGACGGTAAGAATCGATTCTTCTGCAGCTAAGGTATCACCCACAGCCACACAAATTTCGATCACTTGCACTTCATCGCCGCCGATATCAGGAACAAAAACTTCTTTTAATTCAGCCATTTTCATTGCCTCTTACGCGTACTGTGGATTGATCTTGTCAGCGTCGATACCATATTCTTTAATGGCTTTTGCTAACACATCGACAGGCAGCTCTTTGCGATCAACCAGTGATTTCAGTGCCGCAATAACGATGAACTTAGCATCCACTTCGAAGTGGTGACGCAGATTCTCGCGGCTGTCTGAACGACCGAAACCGTCAGTACCTAACACTTTGTAATCGGTAGGAATATAAGCACGTAACTGTTCGCCGTAAATCTTCATATAGTCAGTCGCGACGATTGCAGGTGCATCACTTGAAATCACTTGGCTGATATAGGCTTGTTTTGGCGTTTCGGTTGGGTGCAGCATGTTCCAACGCTCAGCGGCTTGACCATCACGAGTCAATTCGTTAAAGCTGGTCACACTGAATACGTCGGCAGTAATACCGAAGTCTTTCGCCAGTGCTTGCGCCGCTTTACGGGTTTGTTCAAGGATAGTGCCACAGCTCATTAACTGAACTTTGCCTTTACCTGAGCCCGCAACCGTTTCTAACTTATAGATACCTTTCACTATGCCCACTTCCGCGCCTTCTGGCATGGCTGGTTGCTCATAGTTTTCGTTCATTGTGGTCAAGTAGTAGAAGATATCTTCTTGATTTTCGCCGTACATACGACGGATACCATCTTGTACCACAACGGCGATTTCGTAACCGTATGTTGGATCGTAAGTAATACAGTTAGGGATAGTGTTCGCCAATACGTGGCTGTGACCATCTTGATGCTGTAAACCTTCGCCGTTAAGCGTTGTACGACCTGAAGTGCCACCGACTAAGAAACCACGAGCACGCATATCACCCGCAGCCCAAGCCATGTCGCCAATACGTTGGAAACCGAACATTGAGTAGTAGATGTAGAACGGGATCATAGGTGTATCGTTGACTGAGTAGCTCGTCGCTGCTGATACCCATGAAGACATAGCGCCGAGTTCGTTAATCCCTTCTTGCAATACTTGGCCGGTTTTATCTTCACGGTAGTAAGCAACTTGGTCAGAATCCTGCGGAATATATTTTTGGCCTTCGTGAGCATAAATACCCACTTGACGGAACAAACCTTCCATACCGAAAGTACGAGCTTCGTCAGGAATAATTGGCACAATATTTTTGCCAATTTTCTTGTCTTTCAGCAGAGCTGTCAGAACACGAACGAATGCCATAGTCGATGAAATTTCACGGCCGTTAGAGCCCTGTAAAATCGAATCGAAAATCTTCAGTGACGGCACTTCCATCTCTTCGGTGAACTTTTGACGACGTTGTGGCACGCTACCATGCAGCGCTTCACGACGGCTCATCATGTACTTCACTTCTTCAGAATCTGGACCTGGGTGATAGAAAGGCAGATCTTCTAACTGGTCATCTGGGATCGGAATATTGAAACGATCGCGGAAGTAACGGATAGACTCAATACCCATTTTCTTCACGTTGTGAGCGATGTTTTTACCTTCACCCGCATCACCTAAGCCATAACCTTTTACAGTCTTAGCTAAAATCACCGTTGGGCGACCTTTGGTTTTTTGTGCGTGATCTAAGGCAGCGTACACTTTCACTGGATCATGACCGCCACGGTTTAAACGCCAAATGTCATCATCTGACATATTAGCAACCATTTCGGCCGTTTCAGGATACTTACCAAAGAAGTGTTCGCGAGTATAAGCGCCACCTTTGGCTTTACAGTTTTGGTATTCACCGTCAACGGTTTCTTCCATTAACTGCAGTAACTTACCGCTAGTGTCACGGGCCAATAATGGATCCCAGTAACGACCCCAAATCACTTTAACCACTTCCCAGCCTGCGCCGCGGAATTCGCCTTCAAGTTCTTGGATTATCTTACCGTTACCACGTACAGGGCCATCAAGACGCTGTAAGTTACAGTTAACGATGAAGACTAAGTTATCTAATTCTTCACGGGCCGCTAAACCAATCGCACCTAAGGCTTCTGGCTCGTCACACTCACCGTCACCTAAGAAACAGTAAACGGTTTGTGCTGAACAATCTTTCAGACCACGGTCAGTCAGATATTTCAGGAAACGCGCCTGATAAATCGCTTGGATAGGACCTAAGCCCATAGAAACCGTTGGGAATTGCCAGTAATCCGGCATCAGTTTTGGATGTGGGTATGAAGACAGACCCTTGCCATCCACTTCTTGGCGGAAGTTAGCCAGTTGGTCTTCGCTTAAGCGACCTTCTAAGAATGAACGCGCATAAATACCAGGGGCGATATGGCCTTGGAAATACACTAAATCGCCACCGTCTTTTTCATTGGGGGCACGGAAGAAGTGGTTAAAACATACGTCATAAATAGTCGCACTTGAGGCGAAGCTTGAAATATGGCCGCCTAATTCTAAATCTTTCTTAGAACCACGAAGCACCATAGCTAAAGCGTTCCAACGGATGATGGCGCGAATGCGACGTTCCATCTCTTGGTTGCCAGGCATGTGCGGCTCTTGACCCGCAGGGATAGTGTTCAGGTAAGCCGTTGTGGCGTTATAAGGCAAGTGAGTGCCATTACGACGCGCTTTATCGATCAGCTTTTCTAATAAAAAATGCGCGCGCTCTGGGCCTTCCTGTTCCAACACGGCTTGCAGGGCATCAACCCATTCCTGAGTCTCTAACGGATCTACGTCTTGTAGCATATCTTCAGACATGACACTGTCCTTCTCTATATACATGATAATGAATGGTGTTTGCGGCATATTCCGATTTAGCTGGCAGCTAAATCACAGAACTTAAGCGCCACTCTTTAAACGGCGCAAGCTTCGCTGCAACCGGCTATCTTCTTCCCGCACAGATAACATCACCTCTTCGATGTAACTTAAGTGTTCATTCGAGGCTTCTCTGGCGGCGTCGGGATCACGACGAACGATGGCAGCGAGCAATGCCCGTCTGTGATCGTTAGCCATAGTAGAAGCTTCTTCGCGGCGGCTTAAAAGCTCCAGGTTTTGCGCCACATTTTGATGCAGCACAGGGGTTAAACTAAGAACGAGGTGTAACATAGCCACGTTATGTGACGCTTCCGCCACAGCACGATAAAAACGCACAATCGCAGCAGCTTTTTGTTCGATATCGGTGGCGGCTTCCACCTCGAGAATCATACGCTTGATATTTTGCATATCGGCGTCGGTACCACGAAGGGCCGCAAAATAGGCCATCATGCCTTCGGTGGCATGGCGGAACTCCAGTAAGTCGTACTGACTCTCTGGATCTGAATTCATCAGTTCAACAATAGGATCGGCAAGGGTCTGCCAGAGTTGTTCTTTGACATAAGTACCACCGCCTTGGCGGCGCATTAACAGTCCTTTTGCCTCAAGCTTTTGAATAGCTTCACGCAAAGAAGGTCGAGACACTTCAAACTGGATCGCCAGTTCGCGTTCAGGCGGTAACTTCTGACCGGGCTGTAAACTCCCCTCTAAGATCATTTGCTCTAATTGCGCCATGATCACGTCAGAAATTTTTGGCTGATTAATTTTACTATAGGCCATCAGGCGCTCAGCTCCGTTGTAAATTGGTCTTACCAATTTTTTTGAGTGAGCGCACTTTATCAAATCAGCGTTTTGATGTCCAGATTGAAGATCACTCCTTAAAAGCGATCTCGATCAAAAGCACTCACGAAGAGAGAGCATAGCGGAAAAAAATGTTTATGGGGTCAGACCATTTGACAAAAGCACGGACTTCGCCCCACTAGGCGCTGCCAAAAGCGCAGCGGATAAATTCTAGGTTCTAGACTAGAAGGAGCACAGCGACGCCCTAGCAGCGAAGCGTTCTCGATTCTCGCTGCAAAGCATCCTTCTTTTAACTCACCAATCCGAAAATGGTCAGTAATGAAAGTATTGCAACAATAAGTGTAAAGTTACGTTTACTGAGCACTAATAATGCTAAGGTTGATTGTACACATATAGGTGCACTTGCGACCTCAGGTAAAGGTTGTGCCGCTAATGCCGTTTCAGCAACCACAGTGCGAGCGCTCACATTTAAAGTCAATCCATTACGGCGCCACGCCGCTAAACCTTCACTAAATTGACCACTTAAGGCATAACCAAAGGCGAAAATCCGGCTCGGTAACCAATCCAGTATCGTAATCACTTCGTTGACTAAGGGTAGCTCTAGGGATTTACGGGCATTCTCTTCGGCATAAAAACGTACCGTGCAATACAGTACCGCACCGACTGGACCTAAAAAAATGAAAAACAGCGCCACGGCACCATAATAACGATAGTTAATCCAAGCAACACTTTGACCCACTTTGGCACCAAGGTCTTTCTCGGATACAGCATCTAAACACTCGCTACAATCGAGTTCGGCGGCATAATGGTAACAAGCTTGGACGTCTGAGCGACAAGCCGCTTGCATATATTTTTTGAAAATATCACGCTGCTTCTGATGGTTAAAACAAACCACTGCCACAACAATCCATAGGGCTAAACTTAATAAGCCCCAAAACATTCCCGCCACTAACCAAGATAAAACATATACCAACAAGGCTGGTAGCACTAACGCCAATGCCATAATCACGCTTGTCAGTGACGCTTTATCACCAAAAAATGTTGTCTGATAGGATTGCAGTAAACGATCAAATTGCCATGATGAAGGAAGAAATTTAAGTCGCTCCACTAAAATGGCGACCAAGAGTGAAAATAATGCCATGGGCTGTACCTCTATAATTTGTCCATAAATAGTCTAGGTTTATATGGAATACGTCTAAAATCCAAAAAGTTAAGTGATTAACTAAGAGCGCAACGCCTGAGTATATTCCTTTAACTTGCCTAAATATCCTTCCCAATCAAAACTTTGCCCTGGGTCCGTTTTCCGCATTGGCGCAATATCACAATGACCCACAATCCGTTCAATACTCAGCAATGGATATTCTACCAGTAGGGCTTGTGTTAACTCGATGAGTGACTGATATTGCTCAGGAGTGTAAGGCTCAGTATCTGTGCCTTCCAGTTCAATACCAATGGAAAAATCATTACAATTCTCTCTCTCACCATAACGAGACACCCCAGCATGCCAAGCCCTGTCATTACAGCTTACATATTGGACACGCTCGCCATTGCGGCGGATCAAAAAGTGCGCCGACACTTGCAAGCCCTGCAACGGTGCAAAGCTGGAATCGGCATTAGTATCTAAACACCCTTGAAATAATTGATCAATGTAAGGTAATCCAAAGCAGCCTGCGGGCAGACTAATATTGTGGATCACTAACAAACTCACTTCATTCAAGGGACGTTGATTAAAATGTGGCGACTCACAACGCCTCGCACTATCACACCAACCCGAATCAAACCGCATGATGAGCTTATCCTCTATGCCACATATACTGCTTACTCTAACAGTATTCCTCCAAGCAAAGAAGAAACCCTGCGCACGGAACTTACTGACTGAGCTATCTTTTAACATTGAGATCATGGAGCAAACCATCCACTCTCAATTTAAATAAGGCTGCAGCTTACTCCTTTTGCTCAATCTTCCAACCTGTTCCGTGAGACCTAAGGCCGTGGTAATCTTAACCTAAAATGCAAGTAGGCCGTAATGCAAGGACTCCGCTTATGTTAGAAAACGATATCCGCCAATCAGTAAAATCAGCCCTCAGTGAAGACTTAGGTGGCACCGAAATCAACGATCAAACCAAAGCCATCGCTTATGGCGACATCACAGCAATGTTGATCCCCGCCGATAAGTACGCTGAAGCCACTTTAATCACCCGTGAAGAAGGCGTTTTTTGTGGTAAAGCATGGGCAGAGCAGGTTTTTAACCAACTCGGTGGCGAAGTCGCACTGCATTGGCATGTGGATGATGGCGATCTAGTATTACCCAACCAGCTATTATGTGAATTATCAGGTCCTGCGCGCGCTATTCTCACTGGCGAACGCACGGCAATGAACTTTATTCAAACACTTTCTGGTGTTGCCACCTTAACCAAACATTATGTCGATAAACTGGCGGGGACTCACACTCGCTTGTTGGATACTCGCAAGACGATTCCAGGCCTACGCACGGCACAAAAATATGCCGTCACCTGCGGCGGCGGAAAAAACCATCGCATTGGTTTATATGATGCTTTTTTGATTAAAGAAAACCACATTATGGCCTGTGGCGGTATTCGCCAAGCCGTAGATACCGCCCGCAGTTTGTACCCGAATAAACCCGTTGAAGTCGAAGTTGAGTCACTCGAAGAGCTCGCCTTAGCACTCGACTCTGGCACAGATATCATAATGTTAGATAACTTCGACATCACTAAGATGGTCGAAGCAGTTGAAATGAACAATCAATATAAAGCTAAAGGCGCCGGCGCTAAGCTCGAAGTCTCTGGTAATGTCACCTTAGATACCTTAGCCGAATTCGCCAAAACAGGGGTGGACTATATCTCAGTTGGCGCACTCACTAAGCATGTTCGCGCCTTAGATTTATCACTCAGATTAAAAGCTTAAAACCGCTGGATGTTAGCTGGTAGTGGAATGTTCTCGCAAAGTACCGTAAGCACATTCCACTCATAAAATATTAAGGCGAAATGCATTTTTTTGTAGGACTCCTCCAAACCAAATGTGAAATCGTGCCAGCACTATCATACTCAGCATTCACCCTCACGATTCCCCCACCCCGTCACCATTTCATGTCACCAATTTGACAACATCGAAAGACACGCCAGCTAAACTGATATTGTCAAAAAGTTGTTATAACCTAACATGTCGATAAGTTAGACTTTTATACAAAAACAACACTTTATTAGTACTTTATACTTAATTTTTGTTTCCTTTTACCTAACTTTGTACTAACTTTTACCAAGGCGAGATGGCCGTTTGGTCAACCTCACCTAAGGTCAGCACTGGGATTCTTTTTAAAATTGCCTAGTTCACGTTTTTTGAGAGGCATATTTTTGAAAACGTTAGCCTAAGGTGCGGTTGCCGAAACAATTTATTCAAACAAGCGCTAACCCAGCATTAACTTAGTGCTAATTTAGCAAAGCTAGCTTGGATAAATCAGCATGAGTCATTACACATGGGTCATTCAAGATCATCGGTGTACTGTTAATGTTACATAGATCATATAAATGATTTTATTGACATAAATGAGTAATAAAGTTTGATGAGATAAAACAATTTATAGAGTAAAACAGCGGTTAGGTTAAACACTCTATTCAACCACAGTAAGTCACTAAATAGTTAGCTGGAGAGAAAAATGAAGGCCATGAATTTAAACAAAGCATTAAATAAAAAAGCTCAGGGTTTTACTCTGATCGAACTGATGATCGTTGTCGCCATTATCGGTATTCTGGCTGCGATCGCATTACCTGCATATAAAGATTACATAGCGACATCTCACGGTGGTGCAGCGATGAAAGGAGTTGCTGGCTTTGCACAAAAAGGGGTGGCTTGTGTTCAAACTGGCATTGGCTGCACCTCTTTAGCAGCTGATGTGACTGCTGTAACCCAGTTAACGGGCACCGTAGTCCAAGATACAGATAGTTCATTAGCTTACGATGATGGCACATGTATTGTTACTGCAACAATACCAGCTGAAGGACCAGTTTCATATATCGCGGCTTCAAGTGGGGCTGGTGCTGATGATGCACAGTGCCAAGAAGGAGCAGGCTTAACTGTTGTAGCCCCATAATCACCTTAAGTATATAAGGGGCTAATTTTGGCCTCTTATTTTTTTACTTAAAATTACGAGAATAAAGATAAATGCCTACATCAGGCCTTCATTTAGGATTATCCACCTTATTTATCCGTAAGGGTCTGCTAAATGAAGAGCAGATGGCTAACGCCATCACAAAATCCCGTCAAAATAAGCAAGCATTAGTTAGCACTTTAGTACAAAGTAAACTGGTTTCAGCTCGTGCTATTGCTGAGCTGTGCTATGAGGAATATGGCACGCCACTCCTCGATCTCAATGAATTTGATCTTGCTTCCATTCCTGAGGATTTCCTCAATAAAAAGCTGATTGAGAAGCACCGCTGCTTACCGCTGTTTAAACGGGGAAATCGCCTCTATATCGGCACATCCGACCCGACCAATATTGCCGCCCTCGAAGATTTCCAATTTAGTGCAGGCCTCCACGCCGAAGCAATTCTAGTTGAAGAAGATAAACTCGCCAAAGCACTAGAAAAAATTCTCGAAGTAGATATTAGCGGCCTAGATTTAGGCGGTATGGATGAAGCAGCTCTAGCCAATATTGAAATAACAGATACCGACAGACGCAATGAAGAGTCAGCAGGTGAGAGTAGCGATGATGCACCTATTGTTATCTATATCAATAAAATTCTAACCGATGCTATCCGTAAAGGTGCCTCGGATTTACACTTTGAACCCTATGAGAAGCGCTACCGAATTCGTTTTCGCATCGACGGTATTTTACACGAAGTTTCCGAACCCCCTATAAGCCTTGCAAATCGTTTATCGGCGCGGCTAAAGGTAATGTCGAAACTTGATATCGCCGAACGCCGCGTGCCACAAGACGGCCGAATCAAGATGAAACTTTCCCGCACTAAGTCCATCGACTTTCGGGTAAGCACTTTGCCGACCCTGTGGGGCGAAAAAATTGTAATGCGGATCTTGGATTCATCCTCCGCACAATTGGGCATTGAAAAACTTGGCTACGAGCCTGACCAAGAAAAACTCTATCTTGAGATGTTGGCAAAACCCCAAGGGATGATTTTAGTGACTGGTCCAACGGGCTCAGGTAAAACCGTCTCACTCTATACTGGGTTAAATATTCTCAATACTGAAGAGCGTAATATTTCTACTGCCGAAGATCCGGTAGAAATAAACCTTGAGGGTGTAAACCAAGTTCACATTAACTTAAAAGCCGGCCTCACTTTCGCCTCCGCTTTACGTTCATTCCTACGCCAAGATCCCGATGTGGTGATGGTAGGTGAAATTCGCGATCTTGAAACCGCCGAAATTGCCATTAAAGCGGCACAAACAGGTCACTTAGTGTTATCGACCCTACACACTAACTCGGCCGCCGAAACCTTGACCCGTTTAATCAATATGGGCGTGCCCGGTTATAACATCGCCAGCTCAGTTAACCTGATTATTGCCCAGCGTTTAGCGCGTCGACTTTGCCCCGAATGTAAGCAGGCTGAAATCATACCTGAGCACGAACTATTACGTTTAGGTTTTGCCCAAGCACAAATTACCCAAGGCTTTACTACCTTTAAACCTGTGGGCTGCGAGCATTGCTCCGGCGGCTACAAAGGCCGGGTTGGTATTTACGAAGTGATGAAGATGTCCGATGAAATAGCGCGTACTATCATGGAAGGCGGTAACTCCTTACAAATCGCCTCCCAAGCTAAAGCGCAAGGGATGCGTGATTTACGTCAGTCAGGATTATTAAAAGTAATTCATGGAGTTACCAGCATTGCAGAAGTCAATCGCGTAACGAGTTTTTAAGCGTAGAGCACTGCAAAAAGCGTCTCGCGTTTACAACCTAACAGAGATTATTTATGGCTACGGCAACAACAGTAAGAAAGTCTCGCGGCAAAAAAAACGAGCAAAAAAGCCAGCCCAAAATCTATACCTTCGAATGGAAAGGCGTAAATCGCGACGGCAAAAAAACAGCAGGAGAGCTTAGAGGTGCAACCGCAGCCGAAATTCGTAGCCAGCTTAAATCCCAAGGAGTAAACCCTAAGAGCGTTCGTAAGCAGTCATCCCCACTATTTAAATTAGGTGAAGCCAACATCACCCCTATGGATATTGCCATGATGACACGTCAAGTCGCGACTATGTTGGCGGCAGGCGTTCCTTTGGTAACGACATTTGAACTACTCGGCCGTGGCCATGAAAAAGCTAAAATGCGGGAATTACTGGGTACTATTTTAACCGAAATTCAATCGGGTATTCCCTTATCCGATGCCATGCGCCCTCATAGACGTTACTTCGACGAACTATATGTTGACTTAGTCGCCGCGGGTGAGCATTCAGGTTCACTAGACTTGGTTTTCGATCGCGTCGCAACCTACAGAGAAAAATCAGAAGCACTCAAATCAAAAATTAAGAAGGCTATGTTTTACCCTGCTGCGGTTGTAATCGTTGCTATTTTAGTTACAGCTTTATTACTTCTTTTTGTGGTGCCGCAGTTTGAAGATATTTTTAAGGGCTTTGGTGCAGAACTGCCCGCCTTTACGCAACTGGTACTGCATATTTCCCGCGGCTTACAATCCTCTTGGTATATCTTTTTAGCCGCTATTGTCGGCGGCGTATTTTTGTTTGTCCGCGCACATCGAAACTCGCAAATGGTGCGAGATAGAGTAGACGAAGCCGTGCTAAAAATCCCTGCCATTGGACCGATTTTACACAAAGGGGCTATGGCTCGTTTCGCCCGCACCTTAGCTACCACATTTGCTGCAGGTGTGCCGTTAATTGATGGCTTAGAATCCGCCGCTGGCGCATCGGGTAATGCAGTTTATCGCAAAGCCATATTGAATATTCGCCAAGAGGTAATGGCGGGGATGCAAATGAATGTCGCGATGCAAACCACAGGGCTTTTCCCCGATATGCTAGTGCAGATGGTGATGATAGGCGAAGAATCCGGCTCGCTGGATAACATGCTCAATAAAGTCTCAACCATATATGAAATGCAGGTAGACGATGCGGTTGATGGTTTATCAAGCCTAATTGAACCTATTATGATGGTAGTCATAGGTACTGTGGTCGGCGGGTTAATTGTCGCTATGTATCTTCCTATCTTCCAAATGGGTAAAATCGTCAGTTAATTCATTCGATTCAAATAAAATAAGAAAACTAAATGTCAGAATTTATCTCTCTTTTGAGCCACTCTTTTGATCAGAGTCCTTGGCTCTTTATTACGCTAAGCTTTATTTTTGCCGCCACCATAGGCAGTTTTTTAAACGTAGTGATCCACAGATTTCCTGTGATGATGAAACGGGAATGGCAGCAAGAATGTAATCAGTATTTGCAGGAATACCACGCTGAGATAGTCACAAAAATCGGTATTGATAAACTCAATACACCTATAGATAGCTTCCCCGAAAAATATAATCTCGTGGTGCCGGGCTCTGCTTGCCCTAAGTGCAAAACGGCGATTAAACCTTGGCATAATTTACCTGTATTCGGCTGGTTAATGCTCAAGGGAAAATGCGCCGCTTGTCACACACCAATTTCCGCCCGCTACCCAATAATTGAATTCGTCACAGGGCTACTTATCGCGACTTTAGCGTGGCACTTTGGTCCAAGCTGGCAATTTGTCTTTGCGAGCATACTGACATTTATACTTGTCGCCCTTACTGGTATCGATCTTGATGAGATGCTGCTGCCTGACCAAATGACGTTACCGTTACTTTGGCTCGGCTTGATCATCAATCTAAATCATACCTTTGCGAGCCCAACCGATGCCATTATCGGTGCGGCAGCAGGCTATTTAAGCTTGTGGTCCATTTTTTGGCTATTTAAGATCCTCACTGGCAAGGAAGGCATGGGCTATGGGGACTTTAAACTGCTCGCCGTTTTCGGTGCTTGGCTCGGCTGGCAAATGCTGCCGCTGGTCATTTTACTTTCGTCCTTAGTCGGAGCAGTGGTCGGCATCACTATGATTGTCAGTAAACGCCTCAAGCAAGGTAATCCCATCCCATTTGGGCCTTATATTGCTGCCGCAGGCTGGATAGCCTTGCTATTTGGACAACAGATTGTTGATTGGTACCTATCAACACTGTAAAAGCTCGCAAACTAAGCACTGAGTTATCCGGAGTATGTTATGTCAAAGTTTATCGTTGGTCTTACTGGTGGCATAGGTAGCGGTAAAACGACTGTTGCCAATTTATTCGCCGCAGAAGGCATTACCTTAGTCGACGCCGATATTATTGCCCGCGACGTTGTCGCTCAGGGTTCAAAAGGACTTGAGGCCATCGTTAGCCATTTTGGCATTGAGATGTTAACGCCTGAGGGTGAACTCGATCGCGCCAAACTGCGGCAACGGATATTTAGCCACCCTGAAGAACGTGAATGGTTAAACCAGCTATTGCACCCCATGATCCGCCAAGAAATGCTAGCGCAGGTAGAAAAAGCAACCTCGGCCTATGTAATTATGGTCGTGCCCTTGCTATTTGAGAACGGGTTA
This sequence comes from Shewanella sp. NKUCC05_KAH, assembly GCF_019345585.1. NCBI lineage: Bacteria > Pseudomonadati > Pseudomonadota > Gammaproteobacteria > Alteromonadales > Shewanellaceae > Shewanella > Shewanella sp. NKUCC05_KAH. The sequence goes on along the minus strand of NZ_JAHKQZ010000021.1, from coordinate 72,270 downwards.
GATAGGTTAGTCAATCGGACTTTAGTGGTGGATATTTCGCCTGAGTTACAAATCAGCCGCACCACAAAAAGGGACAATGTTGATGCATCTCAAGTAAATAACATCATTAACAGCCAATTGAGCCGCAGCGAAAAACTCGCCCAAGCCGACGACATTATTGATAATCAGGGAGAGATATCAACCTTAAAACGAGAGGTGCTAGCATTGCACCAACGCTATTTACAACTATCTGGTACTCATAACGCCCATGACTGAATTAGTTTACGAACAGCCCCTAAACGAGAAAATTCGCAGCTACTTGCGGCTCGAATACCTCGATAAACAGCTGCAAAGTAACCTAAGCAATGACCACCAACATAGATGTTTTTATCCGCTGTTTTCCCTCTGTGAATTGTCTGAACGCTGCGATTATCGCAATGAAGTATTAAAAGATATTGAGCGGCACTTGCTGCAACTCAGCAAATGGCAAGAATTAGATCACGTCGACCACCAGCAAATCAATATCTATATCAACGCCCTCACCCAAGCCCGTGAACCCTTACAAAAGCCTGAACGCTTCGGCAGCCAATTAAAACAAGACAAATTTATTTCCGCACTACGACAACGCTTCGGCATGCCAGGTGCTTGCTGTAACTTCGACCTACCGCAACTGCATTATTGGCTATCTAAACCTTGGGAAGAAAAACAGCACGATTATCGCTCTTGGATAGCGCATTTCGAACCTTTGCTCACCCCCATCACACTATTACTCCAACTCACTCGTAGCACGTCCCATTACGACAATGCCGTTGCCCACGCAGGCTTTTATCAAGGTGACAGTGCCCAAGCACTTGCTTTGGTAAGGGTTAAAGTCGATGCTTCCCACGGGTGTTATCCTACGATTAGCGGCCATAAAAACCGTTTCGCTATCCATTTTGTGCAGTTTGAACAACAACGCCACTCCGACCGTTCAATTGATTTCTTACTGGCTACCTGTGCATGAAGCCTTTACACTAATGGCCTGAAAGACATTCGTATTGGCGGCCGCTTTATCGCCGTTAACCAAGAGAACAATTATGCCATTGACCGTTAACTGCCCTATTTGCAAAGCCCCTGTCGAGTGGGTGCCACAATCTGCATTTAAACCTTTTTGCAGCGAGCGCTGTAAGTTGATCGACCTCGGCGATTGGGCGTCAGAAAAACACGTCATCCCAGTCAAAGCCGAGTTTGATCCAGAAGCATTTGATGAATTTGATCTCGATGAAGGCGATTTTTTTAAAGAGTAATTTTGGGTTTACACACGAATAACTCAGCTCAAGCCTTTAATGCACTTACTTTTACCCACTCATTAATCGATAAATATTATGACTAAACGCATCCATGTTGCCGTCGGCATTATTACTAACTCGGCCGGTGAAATTCTGTTGGCAAAACGCCCAGATCATTTACATCAAGGTGGAAAATGGGAATTTCCTGGTGGTAAGGTTGAGACAGGCGAAACTGTCACTCAGGCATTGATCCGTGAACTCAAAGAGGAAGTTGCACTCGATGTCACCGATAGTCAGCCATTTATGGCGTTGAGTTTCGACTATCCCGATAAACAAGTGCTACTCGATATCCATTCAGTCACAGAATTTAACGGCACAGCTCAAGGCCTTGAAGGTCAGCTTATCGCTTGGGTCACTAAAGCCGATTTAATTAGTTATGACTTCCCCGAGGCTAACAAGCCTATTTTAGAAAAAATTCTGGCTCAGTAATCAAGTAATTTACCTCATCATCTCAATGTGTTCTGTCCCCGAATCACGATTCGGGGATGAACTTTTTCAATGCCTTAACTCCACAAACTAAGCAATTTTGTGATCGTTAAGCTTACATACCCAAACCACCTGAAGATGCAGGATTCAGCGGGAATTTAACGCACTTTAGGCAAGGCGGCTATTTGCAGACCTAGCGGGCTAAGTTAAAAATAACCAACACCGCATAAAGTGCGTTACAACCCGCCGGGACGGAGCGCCTAGGGCACTCCACTTCAGTGTTGCATCAATTCAAAAGGTGGCCGACATTCTGTCATTGATGCGCCTTGAATTGAAGCACCCTAGGCGCTCTGAAACTCGTATCTTCAGGTTGCTTGGGTATAGATATTAGCAATGCGTGATCTTGCTTGCAGCAAATCAATTAATCGCTTTAATCGCTTTAATCGCATCCAGAATAATGTTTGAATCGAATTTCATTCTTTCTCTTCGATTTCGAGGGCGCATCATGCACAATAACGTTAAGGCATTCCTAGCCACTACCGCCTTATTTTTTAGTTGTCAGGTACTAGCCAATGGTGGCTGTGGATTTGAAGAACAACAACAGGGTTTAATTGCGACCTGCAGTGAGGAGAAACAAGAAGTGATTTTAACTGGCATAGTAGAAGCACAACATTTAGTCACAGATCTCAATGAGTTTGCCGAAGGGTATAAAACCTATCAAGTCGATACCACTGCAATCACCCCGCTTAAAAGCATCACTGAACCTACAGAAATTGTAGTGATCATTGGTACTTGGTGCCCAGATTGTCACCGGGAAACGCCGCGCTTTATCCGTATTATGGAAGAAGTCGCTAATCCCAATATTAAAGTGACCTATATTGGTGTCGACCGAACGAAAAAAGATCCCGAAGGCTTAGCCGCAAAATACGACTTTACCCGTATACCGACCTTTATTGTACTGCAGCAAGGTAAAGAAGTTGGCCGCATCGTAGAGCGTCCAACGGTTTCCTTAGAAAAAGATCTCGCCGATTTATTGAAATAATCGACACAGTACAAACAATAAAGGCCGCATAGCGGCCTTTGATTTTTATCATGTTTCAATAAAACATTAGCTGACTTCGTCAATAATCCGCTGGGCTAACATCACTAAAACACCTTCACGTAATGCGCCGCCAGATAAGGCTAAATGCTCGATCCCCAGCAACTCAAACAAAGCCAATAAAATAGCGACACCCGCAGCAAAAGTCGGTGCTCGCTCACTGCAAAGCCCAACAATCCCCATTAAGCTAATATCTTCTTGAGCGAGGATCTCAGCCTTCAACTGAGTAAGCACATCGAGTGTGATAGTTTCAGATAACCCTCGGTGTAGTAACACTTCTACCACGGACTGTACAGCCCCGGAGGCACCAACGACACAATGCCAACCAAGATCACGTAGGGTTTGTCTATGCTCAGCTAATGCGGTTAGCACTTGCTGCTTAGCATCATCGAAATCTAACTGCTGCAGCGGCAAACTGCTGAAAAATTGGCGATTATAAGTCACGCTACCAAAGGGCAAACTGGTTTTGAACAGCACTTGATGCCCATCGCCAATGATAAACTCTGTACTCGCCCCACCGATATCAATAACCAAGCGACGGCCTTGACCACAAGTGGTCGCCACCATACCTTGATAGATGAGCTCTGCTTCACGCATACCAGAGATAATTTCGATCGGATGACCTAAGAGTGGCAATGCACGCTGATTAAACTCATCAGCATTGCTAATACTGCGAAGAGTTGCAGTTGCAATCACAGCAACATGGTTTGCTTCAATCTTATGTTGCACCAACATCTGGGCAAACATACTCAAACAGTCGAGGCCGCGCTGCATGACATCGGGGCTTAATTTGCCATCGTTGCCTATGCCTTCGGCGAGCCTCACCTTGCGTTTATATTTCGCAATAATATGCGGCTGACCACCACGGGTTTTGGCGATCAGCATATTAAAACTATTTGAGCCTAATGTTATAGCGGCATAAGCGGGTGTTGGCATTTACGAATGTCTACGTGTCCTATCATGACGAGGAGGGCGAGCACCACTGCGTTGAGCACCTGGGCGGCTTGCCCCTGAACGATCACGCAAGTTTCGAGTGCCGCTAGGGTGTTTACGGTGGATCTTCGCTGGTGTAGGAATATCGGCCAGTAAAGCTTCACTGTCGTAATTACTTACTGGAATCGAATGATTGATGTAGCTTTCGATTGCAGGCAAGTTCAATGCGTACTCTTCACAGGCAAAGCTTATCGACATGCCTTTGTTGCCCGCACGACCCGTACGACCGATTCGGTGAACATAGTCTTCGCAATCATCAGGTAAATCATAGTTATACACATGTGAAACGTCAGAAATATGTAAACCGCGAGCCGCAACATCGGTAGCAACCAATATATCTAATTGACCACTGGTAAATTGCTCAAGGATACGAATACGCTTTTTCTGTGGCACATCACCCGTTAATAAACCCACACGATGTCCGTCACCTTCAAGCCAAGACCAAAGCGTTTCACAGCTGTGCTTAGTGTTGGAGAAAACGATGGCTTTTTCTGGCCAATCTTCTTCAATCAAGGTCAACAGCAAACGCATCTTCTCTTCTTGGGAAGGATAGAAGATTTCTTCTTTGATGTTTTTGGAGGTTTTTTCTTCGGGGGCGATTTCGACTTTAACGGGCTCATTCATATGATCATAAGCCAGCTCTTGTACTTTCATGGACAAGGTTGCCGAAAATAACATATTAAGACGTTGATTTGCCTCAGGCATACGTCTAAATAAAAAGCGAATATCTTTAATAAAACCAAGATCAAACATACGATCGGCTTCATCAAGTACCACAGCCTGAATTGAATTCAAGCCAATAATACCTTGGCGAACGTAGTCGATAATTCGACCCGTTGTACCAATCAAGATATCAACACCTTGATCTAATACTTTACGCTGCACATCGTAACTTTCACCGCCATAAACAATACCCACCTTTAAGTGTGTGTGCTTGGCGAGTAAAATCGCATCTTTGGCAATCTGAATCGCCAGTTCGCGAGTCGGGGCCATAATGATGGCGCGGGGCTGATTAATCAGTCGACCTTCAGGTATGGGAGTCGATAATAAATGATTAAACGTGGCGACCAAAAAGGCCATTGTCTTACCAGTGCCCGTTTGTGCTTGGCCTGCGATATCTTTTGATTGGAGTAATACAGGCAGTGATAACGCCTGAATCGGCGTACAAAATTCGAAGCCGTTCTCGGCAAGGGCCTGTTTAACCTCAGGATGTAGAGGTAGGTCGGCAAACCTTTGGGTAGATAGATGTGTTTCGCTCATAGCGCAAGCTTACCTGTTGAGGTTGCAATAAGATACTCGATCGTTTGAAATAGCCACATTGTAAAAAGGTAACTTGAAAAGCTATTTTTCAGCCCCAATATACATGGTAAGCCATTAACAAACCAGCAATGGCACCCAAACTGGAGAACATCATGAGCGATAAAATTATATACCTGAGTGACGACAGCTTCGAAAACGACGTATTAAAGTCTGATTTGCCAGTATTGGTAGACTTCTGGGCCGAGTGGTGTGGTCCTTGTAAAATGATCGCTCCAATTTTAGACGATGTGTCTGAAGAATATGCTGGTCGCTTGACTATCGCTAAATTAAACGTTGACCAAAACAATGTTTCTCCAGCGAAATATGGCGTTCGTGGCATCCCAACTTTACTGCTATTCAAGAACGGCGAATTAGCCGCGACTAAAGTTGGCGCACTCTCAAAAACGCAATTGAAAGAGTTTATCGACGCTCAAATCTAATTTGACGTCGTAATGAGTGACCTCCGGCACAAGCTATAAATTAATTGTGCCGGAATTTCCCTAAATTTCTGGACGCCCCGCTTTGTTAGTGCTACTTTAATAACCAGATTCTTTCTAATAACCTCTTCTCGCTCGTCAATCACTATCCTGAATTACATCCTTACTGATTGATCGCGGTAAGCTTTGTCGCGTAACACAAGACCCCCAAAATGAACTTAACTGAATTAAAAGACACGCCGATTTCTGACCTAGTCTCGCTAGCTGAAAATATGAAGCTCGAAAATATGGCCCGCGCTCGCAAGCAGGACATTATTTTCTCAATCCTTAAAGCCCACGCAAAAAGTGGAGAAGACATTTTCGGTGGTGGGGTATTAGAAATACTCCAAGACGGTTTCGGCTTCTTACGCAGCTCAGACGGTTCTTATTTAGCTGGTCCAGATGACATCTATGTCTCACCAAGCCAAATTCGCCGCTTCAACATGCGAACGGGTGATACCATTTTTGGTAAAATTCGCCCACCAAAAGAAGGCGAGCGTTATTTTGCTCTATTGAAAGTCAACGAAGTTAACTTCGATAAACCAGAAAACTCCCGTAATAAAATCCTCTTTGAAAACTTAACCCCACTCCACGCAGAAGAACGTATGCGTATGGAGCGCGGCAACGGCTCAACTGAAGATATTACCGCGCGTATTCTGGATTTATGCTCACCAATTGGTAAAGGTCAACGTGGTTTGATCGTTGCACCACCAAAAGCCGGTAAAACGCTATTACTCCAAGGTATTGCTCAAAGCATCAGCTACAACAACCCAGAAGTGGTGTTGATGGTATTACTGATCGACGAACGCCCAGAAGAAGTAACTGAGATGCAACGCCTCGTTAAAGGCGAAGTTATCGCATCAACCTTCGATGAACCAGCCAGCCGTCACGTTCAAGTTGCCGAAATGGTGATTGAAAAAGCAAAACGTTTGGTTGAGCACAAGAAAGACGTCGTTATCTTACTCGATTCGATTACCCGTTTAGCCCGTGCTTATAACACTGTTATCCCATCATCGGGCAAAGTGTTAACTGGTGGTGTAGATGCCAACGCCCTGCACCGTCCAAAACGCTTCTTCGGTGCGGCACGTAACATCGAACACGGCGGCAGCTTGACCATTATCGCCACAGCCTTGGTTGATACGGGTTCTAAGATGGACGAAGTGATCTACGAAGAATTTAAAGGTACAGGTAACCAGGAGCTACATTTGTCACGTAAAGCGGCAGAAAAGCGCGTGTTCCCAGCCATTGACTTCAACCGCAGCGGTACCCGTCGTGAAGAAAAACTCACGACTCAAGAAGAACTGCAAAAAATGTGGATCCTGCGTAAGATCCTCAATCCTATGGATGAAGTCAGCGCAATGGAATTCTTAATCGATAAATTGGCGATGACCAAGACTAACGAAGAGTTCTTTACCGCCATGAAACGCACTAAGTCTTAAATCTCAGTGAGTCTCTAAACTAAAAGCCGCATTATGCGGCTTTTTTGTTATCTAAGATTTTTTCACTGCTAATATTTTACTCAAGTTTTTACTCAAAGCCTGTGTTCGCTGCCGGAGCATTTCCCGTAGTAAGAGCACGACAGGCGTGACATGTTCACGTCCTGGGCACACTAAGTACAAATCGACTGGCTCCCCCTGATACTCAGGCAACAAACGAACTAATCGCCCTGAGATTAAGTCATCGGCCAGATCTAGACTCGACTTAAAGACCAACCCTTTGCCAGCCACAGCCCAACGGCGGGCAATCTCGGCATCATTAGCACTACGATTGCCCGTGACACGCACTTTGAATTCTTGACCATCACGCCTAAATAGCCATTGATCGTGGGTGCGATCATCCAACTTATAAAACAAGCAATTATGCTCAACTAATTGTTCTAATGAATTAAGCACACCAAACTTAGCGAGATATTCAGGTGAGGCGCACAAGACACGATCAACACTGCAGATAGGGAAAGCCACTTGGTTAGAATCCTGCGGTTTTCCATAGCGCACGGCGACATCAATTTTATCGTGATAAAAACTGCTGATATTGTCGCCAAGGTGCAAGCGAACTTGCAGTTGAGGGAAATCGAGCAAAAACTCGTCGAGCCAAGGCACAAAAAGATTACGGCCAAAGTCTGAAGAAACCGACAGGCTTAAGGTGCCGGATATTTTACCTTTATCACTGGCGATAGCTTGTTCGCCAAGCGCTAAATCGCTTAGCGCACGTCGGCAATGAATAAGATAACGTTCACCTTGCACAGTCAAACGTAAGCTGCGTGTCGTGCGGATAAATAAGCTAGTATCGAGCTGTTTTTCAAGCCGTTTTATTGCCGCGCTGGCAGAAGCGGCGGAGATATCCATCTCGGCTGCTGCGGCAGATATATTGCCGCAATCAGCGACTCGCACGAACAAAGCTAAATCATTAATTAGCATGATTATCAAAAATCCTTTGAAAAAATTACAAACTTTATCCTGTTTATCTCTTGGCTAATATTCCACACAATGGCTACACGATACAAGTACACTCAAATAAGTCGACTCCAGCAAGTACACCCAGAGGAATAAACATGAAAGCCATTGGTTACCAGACAGCAAGTGCAATCACAGCGCCAAATGCATTAGAAAACATCACGCTAGCCGAGCCAACTGCGACAGGTTTTGACCTTTTAGTGGAAATCAAAGCCATTTCTGTCAATCCGGTTGATACAAAAATCCGTGCATCTAGCTCTGCACCTGCAGGCGAATACAAAATTATCGGCTGGGATGCGGTCGGTGTCGTCAAAGCAGTTGGTGAGAAAGTCAGTCTTTTCAACGTTGGCGATGAAGTGTGGTATGCGGGCGATATCAGTCGCAGCGGAAGTTACGCAGAATATCAATTGGTTGATGAGCGAATTGTCGGCCATAAACCTAAAAGTTTAACCTATACCCAAGCCGCGGCATTACCTTTAACGGGGATTACGGCATGGGAGATTTTATTCGACCGTTTAGCTTTACCCCAAGATGGTTCGGCAACTGACGCCCGTATTTTAATTATCGGTGCGGCCGGCGGTGTGGGTTCAATCATCACTCAGCTTGCAGTAAAACTCACAGGTGCAGAAGTGATAGGCACTGCATCTCGTCCAGAATCCGCCGCTTGGGTGCACAAACTTGGTGCCGATGCTGTTATCGACCACACCAAGCCACTTTCACAGGAACTTGCGAATATTGGCATTACTGATGTGACCCATGTGATTAGCTTAACCCAAACCGATCAACATTTTGATGAAATAGTACAAGTGCTTAAGCCACAAGGAAAACTAGCATTAATCGATGATCCTAAGGGGCCATTAGATGTGATGAAACTTAAGCGTAAAAGCTTATCCTTACACTGGGAACTGATGTTTACCCGCAGCCTATATCAGACCGAGGATATGATTGCGCAACATCACTTACTCAACCGCTTAAGCGCCCTTATCGATACAGGTGAGTTACAGAGTACGTTCGGTGAACACTACGGCACCATTAATGCCCAAAACTTAATCAAAGCTCACGCTCAGATAGAGTCTGGCAAAGCGATCGGTAAAATTGTTTTAGAAGGTTTTAACCAATGAAAATAACAGTATTTGCTCAAATCATAGCGAATCAAGGCCAAAGCGATACGCTATTTAAGATACTCAAGCAACTCGTGACAGACACTCATACCGAAGCTGGCTGCATCGAATACAAACTGCATCACTCATTAGATGATGAAAATATCTTCTGGATGTACGAAATTTGGCAATCCCAAGCTGCACTGGATGAACATATGGTGAGTACGCACTTTCAAGCATTCGTCGCTCAAACCGCAGACTTAATCAGTCGAGCTGACATTCACAAAAGCTACGCCTGCTAATCAACAAAAAAGCGCCAAACACGTTGGCGCTTTTCATCATTTATCACACATCAAATCAAAGTCATGGCCATCTTACGGCGTAAATACGCAATTTGCTGCATGTGTGGCAAATCCTTAGGACAGTTGTCTTGGCAGCCGAGTAAAGTCATACAACCAAATACGCCATCCTGATTGCCAATCACATGGTAAAAATCCTCGGCAGTACGAGCGTCACGGCTATCCATCTCAAAACGAGCTATTTTCATCATGCCCACAGCGCCGACAAAAGTTTCACGCATTTGTTTAGTCGCACAGGCAGAAACACACACGCCACATTCAACGCAGCGCTCTAGCTCATATAAACGCGCAGCTTCATCTGGGTCCATAGGATCTTCAAGCCGATGCACGCTTATATCATTGGCCTTAGGGTGTAACCACAGCTTTAAGCGTTCGGCCAGTTCCCGCATAAACTTACCAGTATTAACCGAGAGATCACCAATCAACTCAAAACCTGGCAGCGGCATTAAGGTGATTTCGCCCTTAGGGTATTTGGCCGTTAAGGTGCGGCAAGCTAGCGTCGGGAAACCGTTGATCACCATAGCGCAGCTACCACAGATGCCAGCACGACAAACAAAGTCGAACTGCAATGAAGTGTCTTGTTCTTCCCTGAGTTTATTAAGGGCGATAAATACCGTCATCCCCGGCGTTTCGGTAAGCTGATAACGCACCATTTTCGGCTTATCGTTTGGCTCCTGCGGATCATAACGAAAGATATTAAAGGTTAACTGGCGACCTTGGCTCATTATGATTTTTCTCCTAACGCATTGGCAGATGGACTTTTTAAAGTATCACTTAAACGTTCATTATTGGGTTGTAAGCTCTCGGGTAATTCAAAGGGCATAAGAGCCCGCTGCCTTTGATAACGGTCAGCATCATCACCTAGCTCAGCTAAAATCTCGGCAATTTGCTGTTCACGCTTTTCGGTATCGGGATGCACTATGGCGTTGTTGATGCCATAACCACGATAACCCGGCGGGAGTTCCATCTTCATCACATCGAGTGCTTCGTAGTTAAGCACAGGTTCGAGTGCCTCGGGATCCGGCCAGCTGGCCAGGGTGCGATTCAGCCAGTCTCGATCATTTCGCTGCGGATAATCCTCGCGAGCATGGGCACCACGACTCTCTGTTCGCGCTGCGGCCCCGCAGGCTACGGTTAGCGCCACTTTTAGCATACGCTTGACCCGCAGGGCTTCAACTAACTCGGGATTGGCGTGACGCTTTTTACACTTAAGTCCGAGTTTACGCGAACGCTCGAGCAACACTTTTAGCTCGGCAACCGCTTTTTCAAGCTCGGGGCCATTACGGAAAATCCCCACATAATCCATCATGATGCGCTGCATTTCGCGCTTGAGCTCAAAGGCGCTCTCGTGACCATCACCCTCGACCAGCATATCGATTTCACTCTGCACCTGCTGCATAAACCGTTCAGCAAGCTGAGTGTCGATCTCAAGGCTATTGTTCTCACAAAAATCGGCGACATATTTACCAATAATCATGCCGCCAACCACGGTTTCGGCCAACGAATTACCGCCTAAACGGTTAAAGCCGTGCATGTCCCAACAAGCCGCCTCACCTACGCTAAATAAGCCTTTAAGCTGCGGACTTTCACCTGTGGCATTAGTCCGAATACCGCCCATAGAATAATGCTGAGTTGGGCGAACAGGGATCCAATCCTTAGCGGGATCGATGCCAAGGAAATTCTCACAAATTTCCTGCACTTCCCTAAGATTCGTTTCAATATGCTTGCGACCTAAAAGGGTAATATCTAGCCACAGGTGGGGGCCATAAGGGCTATCGACGCCCTTACCTTTACGTATATGTTCAGTCATGCGACGCGATACGACATCCCGCGATGCCAACTCCTTTTTATCGGGCTCATAGTCAGGCATAAAGCGATAACCGTCTTTATCGCGCAATAAGCCGCCATCACCACGGCACCCTTCCGTTGTTAAAATGCCCACGGGAACAATGGCAGTGGGATGGAATTGTACCGCCTCCATATTGCCAAGCCTTGCCACGCCCGTTTCCAATGCCAACGCTTGGCCAATACCTTCGCAGATAATCGCATTGGTCGACACTTCATAAATTCGGCCATAACCACCAGTGGCTATCGTAGTGGACTTAGCCACATATGCTCTAAGTTCACCCGTAATCAAACAACGAGCAATCACGCCATGACAACGCTTACCATCGTGAATAAGTGCCAAGGCTTCGATACGTTCATGGACGGGAATATCCATGGAAATCGCTTTGTTATCCATAGCGTATAACAGCGAATGACCTGTACCGTCGGCGGTATAACAAGTGCGCCATTTTTTAGTCCCGCCAAAGTCCCGCGCATTAATTAATCCATGGGCTTCCTGCGCCTCATGTAGCGTGACTTTTTGTGCATTGACTATCACTTCCCTCGGGCCAGCAGTCACCCGAGACCAAGGCACGCCCCAATTGGCCAGCTCACGTACTGCCTTAGGTGCACAATGGGCAAACATCCGTGCGACATCTTGATCGCAGCCCCAGTCGGAACCTTTTACCGTATCTTGAAAATGCACATCCTCATCATCGCCCATTCCCTTAACGGCATTGCCTAAACTCGCCTGCATACCCCCTTGAGCGGCAGCAGAGTGGGAACGTTTTGCAGGAATGAGTGACAAAACTAAAGTGTCAAGCCCACGCTCTTTCGAAGCGATAGCGACCCTTAAGCCCGCGAGCCCAGCTCCTACCACCAATGAATCGGTATAAATCAGTTTCACGCCTGCTCCTTAATAGGGTCTATTGTTTTGTGCTGTTTTTTTATGTTCGACATTCTATTCACTGATTAACTTAATCATTGATTAAAAGCGGAATTAACTCGCGTAGGGTAAAAATGCCAAAAGTGAGGCAACACCAACAGAGACAAATAGCATGCTCACTATGGTCTTGATCTTACGTAATCGACTGCGGTTGTTGAGATCCCGCGCCGCGCCCCATTTCAAAGCCACACGGTAAATGCCAATTGCTGCATGTAACTCCACAGTGAGCAGCAAAGGCAGATAAACCATCCAGACACCTTGATTCCAAATACGATCGGCGCTTCCCTGAGGGCCAATCGTTTCGGGAGACGAGCCAATAAGCCACAAATGCACAGGCAACAGCAGTAAAATCACGACACCGGTAATGGCTTGCCAACGCCACAAGCGAGTATCGCTGTGGTTGATCACTTGCATTTGTTGGCGCAGAGCCCTTTGCTGACGCAGGCTCATGGGTAATTTTTGCAATGCCACTAACACGTGCACTAACGCCAAAATGGCAATACCAATGGCAATACAAGTCACTACCCAAGGATAACCGTGTCCATCAGCGGACAGAAAACTCAGCTCCATAGTGCGTGCCACCCAACTCATGGCATCCGCACCCAATAAAATCGATGACACTAACACTAAGTGGGTCCACAAAAAGACTGCGAGTATTACCCCTGACAAACTCTGGCTTAAATCCAGCCAAGCACTCCATTTTTTAATATTTAATTTGATCGCCATCCTATCGCCTCACGCCGTTGACCTTATCGAGCCAATCTCATTAAGTCTTATCGCAAACTAATATCGCTCACACATCCACACGAAAACGTGAGCCAGATCAATTGAGTGCTGAATAATTAACCTAATGCTTAATAATAGCAGTGAAACAAAATCCTGCTGCTGGCTTAAAGCCTACTCAGGTACGAAGGGCTGCACAGGAATACCGAGCTCGCTACCGATAAAAAGATAGGACACAAGGCTCGCAGTACCAAGGCATAGCAAGTAAATAATCAGCACCTTAGCGATTTTTCGCAGGCCTGAGCGCTGAGTGGTTAAGCCCCACTTTACCGCTACGCGATAGAGACCAATCATGGCGTGTACCACTACAGCGGGAAGTAACAACGCATACAGCAACCAAGCGTTATCGTGATAAACCCGCTCAGCCGATAAATGCGGGCCAATTTCAGGATTCAAAATCATAGTGAAGAGGTGAACAGGAACGAGGAAAAATAAGATAAAGCCAGTGATCAGTTGCCAAAACCACGCATGGGTATCCTTATGCTTGATATTCCCCATGTGCGAACGCAGGGCTCGCCATTGCCCTAGCTGCGCCGGAAAACGCCGTAGCGCCACCGCGGCATGTACTATCACCACCAATAGCATAAACACTGAAAACACTTTAGTGACTATAGGAAAGCCATGTCCTGTGCTGCTAAACATTCCACCTTCAAGCAACTGAACGACCCGATAAAAAGCCTCTTTACCCAGCAAAATACTCGATTCAAAATGCATGTGTAATAGTAAAAAGCTGCCAAGCATAATCCCTGTCGCACTCTGCAGCCTATCAGCCTTAGCCGACCAAGGATGACCTAGCGGTGTACTCACCCTATTGTGAACTCGAGTTATGCTTGTCATCTTGAATTAACCTATGTCGTTTATCGTTGGCACCTCTTGGCAAACTACACCATAGCAGCAACTCAAATCAGGCTTGAGTGTCACAGATTTAAAGCGTGAGCCAACTCACCTGACGGAGTTAAACTCTTAGAAGATGATCACAAAAAACGTATCAAAACCAAACAAAGGTAAAACCAATTAACCAATACTTTTCATAGTGTTATATCAAATAATGAAACTGACAATTCGTTTTTTAACACCAATCTATACCCGCCAGCTAACCCCTTGTCTGTATAGACAAAAGCGTAATACCAGGATAGCCAGTCGTCGAACCTAAAGCCTAGTGATAACCAAACGACCTTACCTAAAGCGCTTTAAATTCCCCCTACATCCTGCATTTTGGGATAGTTTGGGTATACAATACCGCGATATTTTGAACCCTTAGTTTATGAACACTCAGTCACAGGATGCCCCCATGCCTTGGATCCAACTCCGTATAAACACCAATAGCGATGACGCTGAAACCATCAGCGACTTGCTCATGGAAGAAGGTTCAGTCTCTATCACCTTCGAAGACGGTAAAGATACCCCTATTTTTGAACCTAAATTAGGCGAAACCCCACTGTGGCGCGATACCGTGGTAGTGGCCTTATTCGATGCAGAAACCGATCTGACACCAACCATCGCCATGCTGAAAACCTTGCCTTTCCTCGGTGAGAACTTCAGCCATAAAGTCGAACAAATTGAAGATAAAGACTGGGTACGCGAATGGATGGATAACTTCCACCCCATCCAATTCGGCACACGTTTATGGATCTGCCCAAGCTGGCGCGAAATCCCTGATCCAACCGCGGTTAATGTGATCTTAGATCCGGGTCTTGCCTTCGGTACTGGCACTCATCCCACGACAGCACTGTGTTTAGAGTGGCTAGACAGCTTAGATTTAAGCGATGAAGAAGTGATCGATTTTGGCTGTGGTTCAGGCATCTTAGCCGTAGCCGCACTGAAACTGGGCGCGAAAAAAGTCACAGGTATCGATATCGACTATCAAGCCATAGACGCCTCACGTGCCAACGCCGAGCGCAATGATGTCGCTGACAAGCTGGCGTTGTACTTACCAGAAGACCAACCCGCCGATCTCAAAGCCGACGTACTGGTCGCTAACATTCTTGCAGGCCCTCTGCGAGAATTAGCGCCTTTGATCGCAGAACGCGTAAAAACCGGTGGCAAACTTGCCCTTTCCGGTCTCCTCAAAGAACAAGCCCAAGAAATCTCTGACTTTTATAGCCAATGGTTCGATATGGACGCAGCGGCTCACAAAGAAGATTGGAGCCGCTTGACAGGTAAGCGTAAATAGCGCTAAAGGGTGGCGCAACATGCGCCACCGCTGGCTTCCAACAATTTGGCCTCTGACTTCTCGTCGATTAAAAGTCAAGAAAAAAAATTACCTCTAGGTCATTTATTGACCTTTTCACGGCCAACAAAAAGGGCTACTATAGCGCCCCTTTGAAGAGCTAAGGTGAAACATAAAATGCAGATTGGACCCTATCAACTGAACAATCAGCTGATCGTGGCACCAATGGCAGGTGTCACCGATCAAGCCTTCCGCAATCTTTGTCTTCGTTATGGCGCAGCCTTAGCGGTTTCCGAGATGCTTTCATCCAATCCCGAGGTTTGGGATACAGATAAAAGCCGCCAGCGCATGACGCATTCTGGCGAGGAAGGCATCCGCTCAGTGCAAATTGCAGGGGCTGATCCTGATTTAATGGCGCAAGCCGCCTTGTTCAATGTCGAACAAGGTGCTCACATCATTGATATCAACATGGGTTGCCCGGCGAAAAAAGTGAATAAAAAGCTGGCAGGCTCGGCGCTAATGCAAAATCCACCGCTGGTAAAAGAGATTTTACAAGCCGTGGTCGCCGCAGTGAACGTGCCTGTCACGTTAAAGATTCGCACCGGCTGGGAGCCAGAGCACAAGAATGGTGTTCAAATCGCCCAGATTGCAGAGGATTGTGGCATAGCCTCGCTCGCCGTTCACGGCCGCACGAGACAATGTATGTACAGAGGCAACGCCGAGTACGACACGATCAAAGCAATCAAACAGAATGTCTCGATTCCTGTTGTCGCCAATGGGGACATCGACAGTCCGGAGAAAGCCCGCTTTGTGCTGGAATACACCGGTGCCGATGCCTTGATGATAGGACGGGGTGCTCAAGGACGGCCTTGGATTTTCAGAGAAATCCAGCACTACTTGGAAACGGGTAATAAGCTAGCGCCCATTGAGGTTGCCGAACAGCGTCAAGTGATGCTGGAACACCTCACCAAACTGTATGACTTATATGGTGAATACAAGGGTATCCGCTTCGCCAGAAAACATATGGGATGGTACCTAGACCAAGAAGCTCAGCGCCAATTTAGGGCTGACTTTAATCGGCTGGAAACCGCTGCAGAACAGTATTCCCTCGTGGAATGTTATTTTGATGAATTAGTACAGAATTAATAAAGAGCAGAATAGAATGTTTGATCAGACAACTAACACAGAAGTTCACCAGCTTACCGTTGGCAAAATCGAAACCGCAAACGGCACTATCAAGCCCCAGTTATTACGTGACGCCGTTAAGCGTGCCGTAACTAACTTCTTCGCACAGTTGGACGGTCAGGAAGCACAAGAAGTTTATGAAATGGTGCTAAGCGAAGTTGAAGCGCCTCTGCTTGACATCATCATGCAACACACTCGTGGCAACCAAACCCGCGCAGCAAACATGCTAGGTATCAACCGTGGTACTCTGCGTAAAAAATTGAAAAAATACGGCATGAATTAATCCGCAAGGATTAAACTGTTGTATTGAAAAAGAAAAGGCCTGAAGAGATTCAGGCTTTTTTGCTTTCTGATACACGCCTTTCTAATACATAGTTACACACAGTCAAAATCATGCTTGGTTTATCATTCATCTCACTTCAAACTAAGACCTAGTTAACGAATACCTAAGTTTTGCTCCATCTAGCGACCAAAAATTAATAAATAATCCATACAGCCCATAGCACAACCTTGACACAAGCCATCGTTTTTTAAGTTATAATACATTTAAAAATCAGTCTGTTAATTCTAAAACTTTTTAGCCGTAGGTTTTACATTGTCATTGAATCACTCTGAACAAGATATCAAACACAGTTGGTTTGGCCGTTTCTTTATTGGCAAAGCTGATGCGGTAAAACTCACCACGAGTGGTATTAGCATTAATCGCACTAAAGGCGGCTTTTTTGCTCACTCTCGCAGCGCTAACAAAGTAGAAGCTGACGAATGTTTTACCTGGCAACAGCTCGATTCCCCACCATTTTTTACCTTAAGTCCACTAGGTTATCTACTCGGTTTCACGGTATTAGGCAAAGCCTATCAACTGCCGTTTCTCAGCTATTTTGCACAGCATCAATTTAGCAATCAAATCGCACAGTATTGGGCAAATGCCAATGGGCCGCGCGTTGCTGAGTTAATGGCGAAAGTGGATAAGACACTGACACACACTTATTTACGTGAATCACGTTTAGAAATGATACAAGCCAGAGTCGCGCGCGAATACCAGCGCTGGTTCCCTTGGTGTGAAAACCTGCCATTGTCTGCACATTTACACACAGTGTTAGCGAGGCTTAAGCAAATCCACCGCTGGACTCGCGCCGATATAAAGCAGCTGCGTGAAGATTACATTCAGTCTCAGCTCGTTAAATTTGCTGACTATTTTGAGCATGTAGAATCTAATCCCTTAACCGAAAAACAGCGCCGAGCTTGTATTATCGATGATAACAATAACTTGTTATTGGCAGGCGCAGGCACGGGAAAGACCAGTGTGATGGTTGGTCGAGCAGGATATTTGCTTAAGAGTAGTCAAGCAAAAGCCGATGAAATATTGCTATTAGCCTATGGCCGTAAAGCGGCTGACGAGATGGATGAGCGGATTAAAAACAGGCTTGGTACGGATGATATCAAGGCGAGCACCTTCCACAGTTTAGGCTCAAAAATTATTGCCGACGTTGAGCGCGCTAAACCCAGCTTGTCCCCTTGGGCGGAGGATGACAAAGCCAAAGAGCTGTGGGTGCACAATACCCTTGAGACTTTGATTGAAAATGAGGCTTACCGTAAACAACTTTTCGAGTACTTCAGTCGTTTCTATTATGTTGAAAAAAGCCCATTCGAGTTCGATATGGAAGGCGAGTATTTTCAATACTTGAATGATAACGATATTCGCAGTCTTAAAGGTGAGCGAGTCAAAAGCTTTGGTGAGCTCTACATTGCCAACTGGCTATTTAGCAATGGCATCGAATATGTCTATGAAGCTAAGTATGAGCATGATGTGCGCAGTATTGATTTTCGTCAGTATCAATCCGATTTCTATCTGCCTGAATACCAAATTTATCTTGAATACTATGGTATTGATGAACACCAGCATACCGCTCCTTATATCAATAACCAGAAATACTTGGAATCGATGGCATGGAAACGCCAGCTACATCAACAGCATGGCACTAAGTGTGTTGAGCTATTTTATTACCAACATAAAAAAGGGTTGTTAATCAGTAAGCTTGAGCAAGCTTTACAGGTCTTTAAAGTACAATATGCGCCCTTACCCGATGAAGCCATACTAGCAACCCTACATGAACTTGGCCGCGTGACCGAATTGGCAAAAATGTTTAGTCAGCTGATAGGGCTGTATAAAGCGGCTTGCCTTGATGAACATGGGCTTGAGGGTGTATTTGCTCGCGCCGCCGATGCTCAGCAGACCCGCAAGGCATTCGAACTGCTTGAGCCTATACTCACGCGCTATGAGCAGCATTTAGCAATAAATGGCGACATTGATTTTGAGGACATGATAGGCAAAGCGTTGACGTATTTACAACGCGGGCAATTTATTAGCCCGTGGCGTTTTATTATGGTGGATGAGTTCCAAGATATTTCAGAACCACGTGCCCGCTTAGTGCGTGCCTTGAGGGATTCCTGTGCCCCTCATTCTAAAGCGCTGGCGTCTTTATTTTGTGTCGGGGATGACTGGCAGGCAATTTACCGTTTTAGCGGTGCAGATGTAAGTTTAACCACGCAATTTAGCCAATATTTTGGCCCAACAGCCCAAAGCTATTTGGATCTGACTTTTAGGTTTAACAGTAGTATTGGGCAAGTCGCCACTCAGTTTGTCACCCAGAATCCCACGCAATTGAGGAAGGACATTCGCTCCCTCATGCAGGTCGCCTCCCCTGCAGTCTCAATATTACGCCGCGGAGAAAACGAGCAGTCAAGCCTAAATGAACCAAGCCCAAATGCACTGGAACAAGCATTAACGGCCATTAGTGCAAGGATAAGCGCTAGAAGTGACAAACTTAACAGCGTAGCAAGCGTCTATTTACTGGCACGTTTTTGGTTTCAGTTACCCGATAACACCCAAGTTAACCAACTTAAAGCTAAATATCCCAACTTGAAGATTGAGTGCCAATCTTTTCATGCTTCGAAAGGAAAAGAAGCCGATTATGTGGTGATCATGGGGATGAAGACGGGAATGCATGGCTTCCCTTCAATGAAAGTCACTCCTCCGATACTAGATGCATTTTTACCAAAAACGGAAGCGTTTGAATTTGCAGAAGAACGTCGACTGTTTTATGTCGCGTTAACGCGGGCAAAACACCGCGCCTATGTGATTGCCGATATGACAGATGTGAGCGCATTCGTCACCGAACTGCTTACAAAAGGCTACGCAATTGAACAAGATGAGTTCAGCACCTCTTTAGTACAAAGGTTATTTGAAGACATAAAATGCGTGCGTTGTAGCACGGGAACGCTTAAGCCTAGAACGGGAAAATTTAAATCGTTTTATTCCTGTTCACATTTTCCCCTTTGCGATCACAAGGAAGAAGGTTGTGAGCTCTGTGATAGCCCAATGACCCGCACACGCTTTGCTGGCTTTAAGGTATGTTTGAATGAGAACTGTGGTCATATAGCACCACTTTGTAGCCTCTGTGGTGGCGATATGCTGTTAAAGGATGGGCGATTCGGCCCCTTTTGGGCTTGTCGCAATTACCGCGGGCAAAACCTACCCAGCTGCATGAATATTCTAAACAAGGCCAAGTTATCGCTCCCAAGCGAGCGACCCAAAAAGCATGTGAGCTAGATGCAAGAATGCTCAACAAAAGCCTATAAGAATGAGTCGCAACTCATTTTTATAGGCAGGGGATTTAGAGTAAAAAGAAGAAATAAACAACGAGGAAAAAGGAGCTGAGTGCGCCAATAACCACTGGGTAAATGAGATAAGCATCTTGCGCTCTGGCAGCACGAATAAAACATAAATGAGCCAGAAAATAATTATAGATAAAAATCATAATTGAAATCATAACACCATGGCTAAAGCGTAATGTATTCATATTGAGTGCAACAATAATAAGCAATAGCCAATTCAGCAGAATAAGATACAGAAAGACCTTCTGTAATTTATCCGAGCCGTTTCGATGAAAAGATGCAGCCATTGCATATCCTATATTTTCGCCCGTAGTCTAATTGCATCAATCAAGTTCTGGACTTCAGCTTTATCACGATAAATCCAGCGAGCGCCTAAGAACTTCAATCGACCTTTAATCGTGTGTTCTCGAGTTACCTCACATAAGACTCGTGTTTGCTCAAGTTCAATATAGAATCTCCTCCCTACTGGCAGTGGTTCATTGCACAAAATCCCAACACCGCCAATGCTAATATCTTTTATATTTGCAGTTCCAATCGGCGTAATAACAAACCAGCGAGTTGTTGATAAATTTACTGTCAGGCCATCGCATGCAAATGCGAGTGGCGCTCTTTTATTTCGTCTCAGGCTAAATCTTTGATGAGTTCGACGATTATCAAATTCAATAATCTGATACTCAGGGGTCGCTTCAACTTCATCCTCAGAATGTACAAACTCTTCATACAGATTCATAGTCATCCCTAACAAATGAGAGCGGGTATTAACACTAGCGAGTGTTTGCTTGGCGCTTAATTTCGTTGATTGTAACGCCACTTGGGACTGTATCGATCGGAGCGCCAATCATGCCTCTTAATAACTGTTCAGCAGAGGAGGTTAAAATAAGCGCCTCAATCCGACGATTAGCCGCCGCAGCAGTATCCGAAGTGATGTAAGGAACCTGATCAGCCATACCCGTCACCTGAATAACCTGATCGCGTTTAACACCGCCACGCTCAAGCACTCTTCGTGCTAATAGTGCTCTTTCACTCGATAATTCCCAATTGGTAAATAAACTGCCCGCATAAGGCGTTGAATCCGTATGACCAGAAATAACCATGCTATTAGTTATATTTTTTAAAATAGGCCCTAAAGATAAAAGTAATTCTTCAAAATAGGGCTGCATCTGTGCACTGCCCCGCGTAAACATAAATTGATTCACATTATCGTGAATTAAGATGCGTATGCCTTGAGGCACAATCGTCACGGCAATATTTTCAGCCATACTTGAGCTTTGCACGACTCGATTCAATTCTCTGGCGAGCACAGTTAATTGCGCCTGAGTATCAAATTGCCCGGGGATGAGCGCACCTTCATCTAATCCTTCTGACTCTGAACCTCTAGGCATAGAATTGGAAGGTATGATTGGAGGGGCAATAGACATATTACCTTCTAAATCAATAATTGAAGATGACTGACTTAGCTCAAATGGATTCATTGGACCAGTGGGATTCATATCTCCACGTAAATACTGCACTATCATGGTTCGCTCTTTTTGATCAGCGATTTGCATGATCCACAGCACCATAAAGAGCGCCATCATGGCAAGCGTGAAATCGGCAAAAGCGACTTTCCACGCACCACCATGCCCATGATTACGCTTTCCTCGCTTTCGCCGCTTGATAATAATCGGCTCATTTTTATGGAGCATTAGCTTCTCTGCCCTTCCATCCAACGTTCTAACTCGATAAATGAAGGACGATTTTCACTTTGTATTTGTTTCCGTCCCGCATCAATAGCCATCATTGGTGGTTTACCTTTTGAAAAGGTCACTAAAATAGCGGCTATGCACCGAAGCTGTGCCGATTTGCGATCAACTAGATGTTCTAATGCCTTTGACATTGGGTCAAAGAAACAATAACACGCGAAAATACCAATAAATGTACCGACTAATGCCGCGGCAACTTTGACACCAATCATAGTAATTGGGCCATCAATATTAGACATAGTAATGATAATACCGAGTACAGCAGCTAAAATACCAAAGCCAGGCATAGCCTCTCCCACCTTACTAAAAGCTTCCGATGGCCGTAATCTGTCCTCTTCTATACGATGAATTTCTTCTTCTAGGATATGCTCTAAGTCATGGGGAGATATTTTCCCAATAGACTGCACTCGTAAGTTATCAATTAAAAACTGTAAAACATTTGGGTGATTGAGCACGGCTGGGTACATTAGAAAAATAGAGCTCTGATGAGGATTTTCTAAATGTTCATCGAGCACTTTTAAGCCTTGAGATTGGATCTGAGCCATTAAAGTGCCCATCAAAGGAAATAACTGAGGATATAATTCAGGATCTTCTTTGCCCTTATTAAATAATTCTTTTAACTGCTCAAGCATTTCTTTTAATACTGATTGTGGGTTAGCAATAATAAGCGCTCCAACTCCGGCCCCCATAATGATTAAAATTTCAGCAGGCTGCCACAATGCAGACAAAGCTCCACCCGCCCAAACATATCCACCAAACACAGAAGCTAAAATGATTAACAGCCCAACTAGTTTACTCATTACGATCTTCTCACTTTTAAACTTTAGCGCTGCAATATTGTTTTTAACTGTGAAATAGCTGATTTATGCAGCTGGCAAATACGCGTTTCAGTCAATCCCAATGCCATAGCTATCTCTTTTAAATTCAGCTCATGATGATAGTAAAGCGACAGAATTAGCTGTTCTCTTTCATTTAATTTTGAAATAACTTTGATCAAAGTTTGCTTCAGCATTAACCGCTCAACATCATTGCTTCTATCTACTGGATGATCACCGCCCAATAGCAACTCATCTAAGCTTTTCATCGACTCTGCTTGCGTCGAGTATAAACGTTCCCGATAATCCTCCGCGCTAAGCCCAAGCGCACTGGCCACTTCAAGATCGCTTGGTTCACGTCCCATCTCTCGACTCAAACGTCTAACTACATCATTAAGCTCATGGGCCTGCTGTCTAACAGGCCTAGGGCGCCAATCCTGCCGCCTCAACTCGTCGAGTATGGCACCGCGAATACGTTGCCCTGCGAAGGAAATAAATCCATTATCCAGCTCGCCAGGATACCGACGTGATGACTCAAGCAAGGCCATCATGCCAATTTGCTCCATATCCTCGAGGGATAACATCACGCCGCAGTGACTGCGCATCTGCGAGACTATACGTTTGATTAATGGCAAGTATTGTCGAATAATCTGTTGTTCAGATTGACGCTCTTCGACTGGATAATCACAGGTTTGTTGATATGCGAGTTGGCCTGCTGCTGTCATGATAAGGCCTCTTACTGGATCACCATGCGAGTAAAGAGTACTTCATCAATATCTGACGGTAATTGGTTATCTGACAGCACTTTAACCATCAATATCAACGCCTCTGATTGTAAACTGTCAAGCTGATCTAAGTGGTTCAACTGCTCAAATGTTTTACGTGAGAACATCTTCATCATAGCGTTTCGTATAAGTGGATCTGACTCCAGCAACACCGTTTTCATATTGGGATTACGGCTTTTTAATGACATTTCAAGCAGCATGTAATGGGGATACTTATCCCCAGGAATCGATATGACAAACTTTTCTAAGGGGTAAAACTTTGCCACAGGTACAGGTTCGACTTCGGGTTCCGATGCAAAAAGCTCTGCGAGCTTCCAATCTCCACTACTTGTCCCAATCCAAAATGCACCTGCGGTCGAACTAATGAGCACAAGTAACGCTAAAATTACCTTTACTAAACGAGATTTTAAAATTGCCATGAAACGACTCCGGCACCTAAGCCAATAAATCTAATTGGGATTTCTCTCTCGCCATCACATCGACTACATTATCCGTTGTAGTTTCAGCCGCTATCGACGAGGAGAATAATGCAGTTTCCTGTTGATGCTGTTGCGATTCTCCTTGGCCAATATCGACATCAATTTGACCGCCATGATCCATTGCCAAATCCACTCTCAAACGATCTAAACCATTGAGTAATGCATCTCGAATTGCCGGATTTACTGCATGCATTTGCACCTGTAAACGATCGCCCTCTAAACGAATATTGAGCTCAATCTTGCCGAGTTCTGGCGGATCTAACCTTAATTCGGCTTTCTTAATGTGTTGATCGACTTGGAAACGAAGATGCTCTCTTAAGGGAGTAAGGATCTCCTGAGAGTGCTGCGCTAAAGAAGCCATGGGAGTGAGAGATACAGGGCCCCATTGAGTAGCACTTGCAGCCTGCGTACCCGCAACCTGCTGAGATCCTATCGCATTTATATCTTTAACTTCATGCCCCCTAAGTTCTGCCAACACACGCTGAAACACTGACGAGTCAGATTTCAAATGCTCAAAATCCCCAGAGAAAGTTGCCAGCGTTGAATCCTGCGTAAATACGCCGCTCATTTTCAAGGATTCGCCACTCATGCCCACAGGCTGAGTACGACTTCCTGTAAGAGCCATAGATGAGGTCATCCCTGAGCTAAATAGGATTCCTCGTTGCTCTGTGGCTGAGAGCCCAATTAAAGACGCAGGAGTTCGACCTATCGGATCCGCTTTAACAGTTTCCGCAGGAAAAATCACAGGAACAAACGGCGCGACAGCAGTCGGTGAAACGAGACTAGCCTGAGGCGTGGCGGCTAAGCCATCTTGAATAATAGGCGCTGAGTTGATCTCAGTATTTAACAGTGGCTGAGACAATACTGGTACAACAGGAACAAAAGATACTGAGTCAGATAAATTGCTATTAAAATATTGATTTGAAAGAGTATCAACATCTCTTTCTAAAGTATGTTCGGCATTCTGAGTCCACAGAGCTCCCTCTAACGGGAGAGGTGCTGCAGACAATCCGACTGGCAACCCCAACAAGGTAAATGACTCTGATTTATCTTGATCAACTGCACTTGCCACTTTAGTCGTCAAGCTGGTATTTGTGCCAACAGGACGAGTTGAAAGAAGATCAGATATCATCCAAAGCTCCACTTACTTGTGTTAATTGATAGGCGGCTAAACCTGGTTGTTGCGCCTTAAAGCGGCCCATTTCAGCAGCTAATTCATCACGAGCCAAGATCAACTCTTGTAGCACTTGGGAATGAACCCGCTTTAATTCTGCACGTGCTAATTTCTGCTCAATATCATGAGCCTCACCAGCCTGTTGCAGTGCTTTGATCAAAGCGATGTTCACTTTTCGGACGCTTTCCCAATCCTGAGCATCTGCATATTGGCGTAAAGCATTCGCAAAACGCGCCCACTGCTTAATTGAGATTTGTCCATCCTTCTCTGACATTCGTAATCACCTGAGTCACTGGAACTAGCGCTTCAGCACTGTTTTCGACACTGGCGCTGACAAGCTGACGGCTACAAAAGTCATAGAGACGATGTAAACTCACGGCAACCTCACCACCATTTTCAAGGTCAAGCATAGAGTCCAAGCCATGCACGATATTAAGGCACTTATGGATACTCATTCCTTTCGCCTCAAACCTTTGGTATTCCATATGGCCAGCGGTCCGCTCTAGTTCTTCCAATAAACCATCAAGTAACATACGCACCATGTCATGGGTTGTTGCTGCCGCTACTTGTGCATCTAAAGCGGTTTGCTTGTAGGCATTAAATGGATCGTACTCATTTAACATTTTTTACTGCTTCCTATGAAAACAACTGACTTGCGGAATTAAACTGATTAATGGTGGATTCCATTGCCGTAAACTGGGTTAAATAAATCTGATACTTTTGATTCATTTGATAATCATGGCGCGCCATACTGTCATTCACACTTTTAATCTGCTTATTTAGCGCTTCCTGCTTTTGATCGATATAGCCATTGAACTGTGTAAAAGGTTTTAGGGTCTTTTCTATGCTTTTGATATAACTGTCAGGACCAGTAAACATGGCTTGTACTTTTTCTGGATCACTTTTAAAGCTATCGGTCAGCTTAGCATCATCAATTTTTAGTTTTCCGTCTCGTCCAATCTCAATCCCGATATCAGACAAACGCATGCCGTTAGCAGCCGTTGCAAATACAGAATCACGTAATTTAGACTGGAGAAGGCGAATAGAGGTATCCCCCTTCAACACACCAATTTGCGCTTCACTCACTGCAGTGGTTTTGTCTTCCTTATCTTTATCGGAAGAGCCAGAGTCAGAGGTCTTAACGCCCATAGAACGAGTTAATTGATTAATTTGCGTCATTAAAGAATTAAATGAATCGACAAAATCCTTAACCGCTTTCTTATTCGCTTCAAAATCGTCTGTGACTTTAATCATGCTGCTTTCACCAGCCGCATGCACCTTGACTAATTCGAGGCTGACACCATCAACAACATTTTCTAGATAGTTACTACTGCTGGTAATACTGATACCGTTTAATGTGAGTTCCGCATCTTGTGCTGCACGACGTTCTGTCATGCCCCAATCGGCACCGTTAAACTCTACCTTCACTTGATTCGCGACACCCGATTCCTTTGAAGACAGCATAAATTCGATTTGGTTACCTGTGCGCACTAATGACGCTTGTACACCAGGATTACCCACTTGTTTATTGATCACATCGCGTAACTGAGACACAGAAATAGCCGCACCGCCATTAACCGTTGCCAAATCAATTTCCATACGCTTAGTCGGATCACTACCGACTTGAATACTGATAATGCCCGACGTTGGCAACAATTCACTTTCAGAGGAATAGGCTTTAGTCAGTTGATGCGCTTGCGCAAGTTTATGCACACTCAAATCATAGTTGCCCTTAGGCGCATCAGATTTAACTGTCGCGGTCGCATTCTCGCCCGTAACCGTAGCAATTTTGCCTTTAGCTGCATCGCCACCCATTTCACTCAGCTTAGTGGCCATCTTCTTCATATTATTTTCGAGCAATGTATAGGCATCTAACTGTGTTTTGCTGGCAGTTAGCTTGCCTTTGTAAAGCGTATCTTTACCTGCGCGGTCTGCGCCAATCAGTTGCTGAGCAAATTGTGCTGCATTCATACCTGAAATCATGACTACCTCCACTCGTTCTAGAGCAAAACGCATGCCAAAAACAAGTCACTGTTTTTAAAGAAAATTAAATAATTAACTGGCCCAAACACAGCTAAATACTTCCGCATGAACACTTAAACAGGAAAACCATCTTCCACTTTGTGTTATCGAAAATTACCCACTAAAACATGAACCTTATAGGTTTCAATCTCGGGTTTAGCGACTACCGACCAATACATAAACCGTGGCTAAAATAAAAATGCCAGTCAGCGCAACTAACTGGCATTTTAGCCGTGACCAATAACATCACTTGCCCAATAGCATTAACGCAATAGACCCATGACTAAACCCGTGTTCTGGTTAGCTGAAGACAGTACCGTTGTACCCGCCTGAACTAATAATTGATTACGTGTCATATTGGCAGATTCAACCGCGAAATCGGCATCCATAATACGGCCGGCAGCGGCTTTAGTATTTTCAGTTACGCTGGCAAGGTTAGCCGCAGTATGGCCAAGACGGTTAATGTTGGCACCTAAGGTTGAACGTTCTGTCCCCACTTTCGCCAAGAAGGTATCAACAGCCCCGATAGCCGTATTGGCGGCTGCAGAAGTCAACAAATCACCAGTAACTGTCTTATCAATAGCACCTAAGGTAACTGACATTTGCTCTGCTCCATCCGAGCCAATCTGAAAGGTCACACCTTTGACGAGTACACCATCAGTAGCATCTTTAAATAAGTTATTACCCGCATAGGTTGTATTTTCTACAATCCGGGTAATTTCTGCATTTAATTGCTTAAATTCATCATCCAACGCTTTTAAATCTGCTGTAGAGTTAACGCCGTTTGATGCTTGAGTCGCCAATTCTTTCTGGCGGTTAGCAATAGTCGTTAATTCTTCTAACGCACCATCAGCGGTTTGCAGCATAGAGGTCGCATCAGAAATATTGCGTGAAGCCGTTTCCATGCCCTTTACGTTAGCACTCATGCGGTTAGCAATTTGCAAACCCGCTGCATCATCAGATGCGCTATTGATACGTAAACCCGTCGACAAACGCTCCATAGCATTAGTTAATAGATTATTGCTTTTATTAACAGCACCTTGTGCAACAATTGACGCGTAATTAGTGTGAACACCTAACATATCAGCTCTCCTAGAAAAAACAGTTATCTTGGCTATGCCTGAATCCCGGTATAGCTCCATAACTAAGTAAGGCGACAGCAACAGCGCAAAACTAAAACTTATTTAAAAATAGATGGGATCACCTCTATAAAAACAGACTTAAATGGCATCCACAAAACGCCATAAAAAATGCCAGCAAGCTAAGCTTACTGGCACTTAAAACTAACTCAACTCGGCGTAATTAACGCAGTAGCCCCATCACTAAACCTGTATTTTGGTTAGCAGAAGACAGTACCGTTGTACCCGCTTGAACTAATAATTGATTGCGGGTCATATTGGCAGATTCAACCGCGAAATCGGCATCCATAATACGTCCAGCGGCAGCTTTGGTATTTTCAGTCACACTGGCAAGGTTAGCTGCAGTATGTCCAAGACGGTTAATGTTGGCGCCTAGTGTAGAACGTTCTGTACCGACTGCTGCGATGAAAGTATCAACAAGGGCAATTGCCGCATTCGCGCCAGTAGTTAAATCACCAGCCGCCAGCGCAGCATCATCTATGGCTGTTGTTGTAACAACCAATTTTTCACCCGTTCCGGCACCAATTTGGAAGGTAACACCAGCCTCCAACTTGGTGAATAAGTTATTACCGGCATAAGTTGTATTATCGAGAATACGGGTAATTTCGGTGTTTAATTGAGTAAACTCATCATTCAGAGCCGTTAAATCATCAGCAGAGTTCACACCGTTTGCCGCTTGAGTGGCGAGTTCTTTCTGGCGATTAGCAATGGTCGTTAATTCTTCTAACGCACCATCAGCAGTTTGTAGCATAGAGGTCGCATCAGAAATATTACGTGAAGCGGTTTCCATACCTTTAACGTTAGCGCTCATGCGGTTAGCAATTTGCAAACCAGCAGCATCATCAGATGCGCTATTGATACGTAAACCTGTCGATAAACGCTCCATTGCATTAGTCAATAGGTTATTGCTTTTGTTAACAGCACCTTGAGCAACGATTGAAGCGTAATTAGTGTGAACACCTAACATATGTAGTTCTCCATTAAATAACGAGCATTTGGGTTAGACCTGAGTTCAGGCATAACTAACTAAAGCGACTACACAAGCCCACAACTAAAATCGATATTTAAAAAATAGAGTGTATAGCACTGTAAAAACTAGACTGAAATGGCATGCACACCATAAAAAAATGCCAGCAAGCTAAGCTTACTGGCATTAAAACTAACACTGACTAATTGAATAACATTAGCGCAGTAAGCCCATCACTAAACCCGTATTTTGGTTAGCTGAAGACAGTACCGTTGTACCTGCTTGAACTAATAATTGATTGCGGGTCATATTGGCAGATTCAACCGCAAAGTCGGCATCCATAATACGGCCTGCAGCGGCTTTAGTGTTTTCGGTAACGCTCGCTAAGTTAGCGGCAGTATGGCCAAGACGGTTAATGTTGGCACCTAAGGTAGAACGCTCAGTACCCACAGCGGCTAAGAAGGTATCCACAAGGGCAATCGCAGCATTGGCGGTACCACCTGTTAAAGTACCTGCGACAGTTTTAGGAATTGCGCCTAATTTAACATCCATTGTTTCCGTTGTTCCGGCGCCAATTTGAAATTTCACGCCCGTACCAGAGGTCAATACACCAGTATCGAATAATTTATTACCGGCATAAGTAGTATTTTCTACAATACGCGTTATTTCGGCGTTCAATTGCGTGAACTCATCATTTAATGCCGTTAAATCAGCCGCAGAGTTAACGCCGTTAGAGGCTTGAGTAGCCAATTCTTTCTGGCGATTAGCAATGGTCGTTAATTCTTCTAACGCACCATCAGCGGTTTGTAGCATAGAGGTCGCATCAGAAATATTGCGTGAAGCCGTTTCCATACCTTTTACGTTAGCGCTCATGCGGTTAGCAATTTGCAGACCAGCAGCATCATCAGATGCACTATTAATACGTAAACCAGTCGACAAACGCTCCATAGCATTAGTTAAAAGGTTATTGCTTTTATTTACAGCACCCTGCGCAACGATTGAAGCGTAATTAGTATGAACACCTAACATAGTAGTTCTCCAGAAAATAACGATTGTTTTGGTTAGGCCTGAATCCAGGCATAACTCATTAAGGCGACATGAAAAGCTCATCACTGAAGCCAAATAGCTTATTTTCAAAAATTAAATAATCACACTTAGGGTTTGCTTCAAAAATTAGAGCAGCAGAGCGCTAACCTGTTCGCGGTTCGTATTTCCCTGCGCCATCAAAGATGTTACTTGATAGGCAAAAGGATAGGGTTGCATAAATTTATGCAAATGCTGGAGTTCAAATTTGGGCTGACTAGATGCGGTCAATTGCTTAACCTTCACCAGCAGTAAGCGGTGGGATGCTTTAATATCATCAATTTGCACTGTGACTTTTTTATCTACCTTTGACACTTTAGCCAATGTCATTTTTAACTTTTCAGTATCCGTAAAATTCCATTCACGGGGATCCTGCCAACTAAATTTCTCTTCTAATGGTATATTCCTCGGCTCACCCGCGGGCAACCTTTGCCCTTCGCCGACCATTAAAATCCCCCCATTGAGCTTCCTCCAAGTCTCATGCGGTGCTGTAAACACTGTGTCATTGGTCGATAAGCGGTCGATACTTATCCCAATCGAAGCTAAAACAGGCTCTATGATATCTTGTAGCTCTAAGCGATTTTTATTGGCAGGCAAAAGCAAATGCAATGTTTGCTTCTCTGTAAAAAGCGTAATCCGCTCATCGCGGTTCTTAGGTGATGTGAGATCGACTCGTCGGTACCTAAAAAAATGTAATGCCGCAGGCTGGGATGCTGAAATCAAATTCAAGTGATGATCGAGTAAACGCTTTCCTTGGTAATAAGGCCTAATCTCGATTAATTGTCTTCGACACTCCTCCGCTTTATGTAATGCATCTTCAACAACTGTGTGTTTACTGAACAAGCAGGTTTGTAGCTGTTTGTTCAGTTGACCTAGGATACTCTTGGCAGAAATCAAGCTCTGTAACACCACTTGTGATGCACTAATATTATGTTGCTCTTGAGTCACCTTGGCCCAACGTCCGTAGGCTTCCAATCTATGCTTAGGTATGGGCCTCGCTTTCGGTGCACTGCGGGGCGCACCTGATATCGGAGCAACATAATGAGACGTTACCGTCTGACTTTGACGTAACTGACTAAGTGACTCACCTATCCCTTTGATCATTTAACTCATTACCTACATATGATTGAAAAGGGACAGCTGGCTTATCTGTACAAAAGTTTGCTGGGTAATTTTTAATGCGGTTAATTTGACATTGAACTCGGCAGTGGCTGCGGCATAATCGAGTTCCTGCGTTTCACCTATCACTTGTTTACTAAACAACACCATTTCTTCATGGGAGCTTTTAACTAAAGCGAGATTATTTTGTTTGCCACCAAAATCGGTAATAGCCGCACCTATGCTATCTAAGGTTTCACTTAACGCTGTTTGTATTCCACTCGCGGCTGCACTAAAAGCAGGATCGCTTGGTGATAAGCTTGGATCATTTAATACGTTAATATAGTCCATTGCTTGATTTAAAATATCTTGACCAGCATTGGAGAACAAGACTTTTTCGGCGGTGACATTAGCCGTAGTCCATGAAGAGTTAGACGTTTGTACCGTTCTCTCGCTAGCATCACCTTGGTAGACGTATCGCCCAGCCGCATCCTTAACTACCGCAGCTTTCTCAATCGCATTACCGGAAAAGAGATAATTACCCGACTCATCGGTGGCGTTAATATTATCCACTAACCCCTTTAAGAGTTCTTCCATTTCAGAAGCATAGGATGCTCTATCCTCTTTAGAGAGATTCGAACTATTAGTCGCAATACTGATTTCCTTCATCCGCTGCTGCGTCTCAACCATGCTGGATAAATAGGTTTCAGCACGGCTCATATTGGTACTTAAGGAATCGATATTTTTAATGTATTGCTGTACTAGTGCTAAATCGCGTTGGTTATCCATTACCCGAACAACACCAATAGGATCATCCGAAGGCGATAGTATTGAGACACCTTTAGAGAGCATTTGATTCAAACGTGCCACATCATAGGTCGTGTTCTGCAAACTGTTTAAATTGTTAGTGTATAAATTTTGCATTGTTACACGCATGAATAAAGTCCTTAAAAGCTACTAAGCATAGTTTGAAACAGTTGATCTGCGGTGGAAATCACCTTCGCATTCGCCATATATGACTGCTGATAGATGATCAAATTAATCCCTTCTTCATCGGGATTTACACCACTGGTACTCGCCCATTGGGACTGCGCATCTTTTTGCAAATCTACACTGGTTTTAGCAAATGAAATCGCTTGGCGAGAAGCAGAACCTAACTGGCCAACCTTACTGGAAAAGGATTCCGCTAAGCTTGTATTACTGCCAAGGCTAGTAAAACTCAGCTCTTTATTCGCTAGCTGTACTAAAGCTTTTAAATTTGCGTTATCGCCTTGGGTGCCATCTTTACCAAAGGCAAGTTTATCAGGCGTAAAACCGGCCGTTAGAGATAAGCTTCCTCCTGGGTTATTAGCTTGATAAGTAAATAAATCCTGTGACGGTGTCGCACCATTTAAGTCAGTGCCAGAAGCAAGAATAGAATTAAACTCGGTCGCTAACATGACCGCTAACTCATCTATGTACTGTTGCGAATCCGCGAGCTGTACATCACGGTACGTAAGCAAGGCACCTAAACTGCCACCAGCGGTTTCATCAACATTAAACTGGCTAGCACCAAATTGGATAGTCACCAAATCGTTCTTAGGATTAGTAGGATCGGGATTACTCGTTAACTTAGCAGCAGTATTTCCCGTCAATAGCGGCTCACCTCGGGCCAGCGAGATATTGACCATGCCTTGGCTATCTTCAACAACCCGAATATCTAAAATCGCCGCTAAGTCATCAATCGCAGCATCTCGACTATCTTGCAGTGCAGGGGGAATCGTTCCTGTCACACTCGCCGCCTGAATGTCGCGGTTGAAACTGGCAATAATATTTAGTTGTGAGTTGATCTCTTTTACGGATGAACCAAGCTGTCCATTGATCTGATTACGTTGCGAATCAATATTGTCGTTGATTGCATTCACTCTTTGGGCAACGGCCTTAGCCTCATTAAGTACACCTTGTCGATAGGCAATGAGATTAGGTTGTTCCATAGATGAATTAAGGGCGGCGAATAATTGATCTAGGCCTTTTGAGATATTATTCCCTTCGGCACCAAATACTTGTTCAGCCTGACGCAAATAACTACTTTGCACTTTAGAAAAACCAACAGCACTCGTTGTTTGCCATAACTGC
This sequence comes from Shewanella sp. NKUCC05_KAH, assembly GCF_019345585.1. Lineage (NCBI taxonomy): Bacteria > Pseudomonadati > Pseudomonadota > Gammaproteobacteria > Alteromonadales > Shewanellaceae > Shewanella > Shewanella sp. NKUCC05_KAH. The sequence goes on along the minus strand of NZ_JAHKQZ010000021.1, from coordinate 38,756 downwards.
GCGACTTCGTATTGATCAGAGATCCGTCTAACACCATCAACAAACACGCCCGCGCCGGAGCCATAAGCACCGCCACCAACCGAACTTAACATCACCTGCTGACGTGAATAGCCTGCAACCATAGCATTAGCAACGTTATTTGAGGTTGCATTCAATGCGGCCATGCTTGCCAATAAGCCAGACTTACCAATGTTCAACATGCTCATTTAAAATCCTTCACAACGGGCCGCATAATAAGTGCAGGCTGCATCGCTGTTGTTGTCATCTGTTGAGGATCAAAGGCGACCGGATCTTTCTCAGACTGAAATGAACGTGATAGCTGCTTAGTCATCACGTCAGCCAAGCCCATACCATTGACTTGGCTTAAACGACTTGCCAATTCCGCATCATGTAAATCTTGATAAAGGCCATTATTGCTTTTGGAAGTTAAAGGATTATCTTCATCGGCCATAGCGTCGGTGGCTGAGCGCATTTGCTTAAGTACCGTTTGCAAGAACTGCGCCTCAAATTGTTGACTGACTAATTTAAGTGCACCTTGCTCGCCATTCGCCTTAATCAAATCATCGGCATTCAGCTTATTTAAGTAACCGCCCGTATTTTCAACTTTCATTAAATCACCACCAAATCAGCTTCTAAAGAGCCCGCTTCCGCCAAAGCTTCTAAAATTGCCATCAAGTCCATTGGTGTCGCACCTAAGCTATTTACGGCACGCACGATTTCTTCAATTGCCGTGCCCTCGGGCCAAACAAACATACGTTTGTTACCTTGCTCGACTAATACTTGGCTATCATTAGTCACCACGGTTTCCCCTGCGGCATTACCAAGATAAGCGCCATTAGGCTGGCTCACGTTTTCCCGTTCAACAATAGTCACTGTCAGATTGCCATGGCTCACAGCGGCTTTACGAACCACAACATCTCCCCCTAATACCACAGTGCCAGTACGACTATTAAACACGATTCGAGGTGAACGTCGGCCTTGGTCAATCTTGAGTTCTTCAAGCATTGACATAAAAGTCACACGCTCTCGATTCGACTTAGGCGCGTGTATCAGAACCTTGGCATGATCTTGCGCACGTGCAACATCGGGGCCAAATAGTTCATTCACAGCCCGTTCGATATTTCGGGCGGTTTTAAAGTTAGGATCCTTAAGGTTTAATATGATGTCTTCATTATCACTAAAGTTACTTTTGATTGGTGCCTCAAGTAAGGCACCATTGGGGATAGTGCCAACAGTTGGCACATTCACAGTCACAGATGATCCATTACGACCGGCGGCAGAAATACCGCCAACCACTAAGTTGCCCTGCGCTACCGCGTAAACCTCACCATCGACAGCCCTAAGAGGCGTCATTAATAAGGTTCCGCCCTGAAGACTTTTTGCATCACCAAGGGATGAAACCGTCACATCTAAGGATTGTCCTGGGCTCGCCAGAGAAGTAATAGTCGCATGCACAGCAACAGCGGCGACGTTCTTTAACTTAGGATCGGTTTTATCATCAATCTGTACACCAAACTGTTTAAGCATATTGACGACAGATTGACTGGTAAATTTAACTTGAGAGCGGTCACCCGTTCCATTTAATCCGACGACTAAGCCATAACCCACGAGTTGGTTATCACGCAGACCTTGCACATCGACAATATCCATCAAGTAGCGGCTTTGCTCTTCCGCTTGCAGTGTACCAGTAGCCAAAAGTAACAATAATAAACAACGTAGCATCAAAATATCCTTTGCTAGAGCGGGAACCATGGACTATTGAAATAGCGAGAAGCCCATCCCATAGCATTACTGTCGGCAATGGCACCTTGACCACCATAGATAATTCGGGCATCGGCAATACGTTGCGACGATATCGTATTGTCATTACCTATATCATCAGCACGTATAATGCCAAGTAAGCGTAAATACTCATCGCCCTGATTCAATCGCAGCCATTTTTCACCACGTATCAACAAGGTACCATTAGGTAAAACCTTAGAAACAGTTACAGTGATTGAACCTGATAACTGGTTTTGCTGTGTACTTGAGCCTGCACCATTAAACCCTCTCGAAAAAGAGGTTTTACCGTCAGCATTGGCCGTTTTATCACCAATATTGCCCGCAAGTCCCATACCCATATCTTGTTCTTTGTTGGTCTTGGTATCCGCTTTCTTACTCGAATAGGTTTTTTCATCTAACGCGACGGTTAAAATATCGCCCTCACGGAAAGCACGTTTATCCTTAAAAAGTGTCAACATGAAACCGGGACGATAAAGACTGCCATCCTTTGCATCTGGCAGGCTGTAGTCAATCTCAGGCGGTGCCCACTCTTTAGTGCCAGGTTTAGTCTCCTTATCTGGAATATGCGACATACAACCCGATAACAGTGCAAGCCATAAAAACCATAACCAACGCATGATTGCCTCTCTAAACCGATTGATTGAGGAACTTGAGCATATCGTCTGAGGCTGACACAACTTTGGCATTCATCTCATATGCTCTCTGCGTGGAAATCATTTCGACCATTTCTTCCACCACGTTGACGTTTGCGCCCTCTAGCGCACCCTGTCTTAAAGCACCTAAAGCTTGATCACCCGCCACACCTTCAACCGCCACACCCGATGCCGCCGTTTCACGGTAAAGGTTGTCACCTCGAGCTTCTAACCCTGCTGGATTAGTAAAGTTAACAAGCGTGATTTGACCTAAATCTTGAGGTTCAGCTTCACCCGCCATTTTCGCTGTGACAACACCATCGTTAGCAATGGTAACGGTTAGCGCATCTTCAGGGATCACGATATTGGGCACTAAAGGTAAACCTTGTGACGTGACCATCATGCCTTCACTACTGCGATAAAACTGACCGTCACGGGTATAAGCAAGATCGCCATTTGGCTCTTCTACTTGGAAAAAACCATGACCTTCGATCGCTAAATCCAACTGCTGACTGGTATTTTGCATATCCCCAGTAGTGAATATTTTTTGAGTACCAACGACTCTCGTTCCTGCACCTAATTGCAGACCCGATGGCAGATTATTCAGTGCATCAACCTGTCCACCTGGCTGACGTTGAACCTGATAAAACAGATCATTAAACGCAACACGGTCACGCTTAAAACCAGTGGTATTCACGTTTGCCAAGTTGTTGGCAATCGCAGTCATTTTCGTATCTTGTGCTGTTAGGCCGGTTTTACTTACCCATAACGCTGATTGCATACCAATAATCCTTAAACATTGCCCAGCAGACGATTACCAGCCTCGGCTAGCTTTTCTGCACTTTTCATTAACTTAACTTGAATCTCAAATTGACGACTCAAATCCATAGATGCAATAAGCTCTGACACGGCCTGCACGTTACTCGACTCAAGGAAGCCACTATCCACTAACACACCTTCATCTTGTGGCACTGCTTGGCCATCACGACGATAGAGCAACCCATCTTGCCCCTTTTGCATTAAGGCAAAGTCAGGATTCACTAGCTTTAATCGGCCCACTTCCTCAATGATCCCGCCTTCAGAGGGTAAAACACTGACTGTGCCGTCTTCACCCACAAAGACATCTTTATGCTCAGGCAACGCTATCAGCCCATCAACGCCTAATACAGGTCGGCCATCGATAGTCAGTTGCCCCTCGGCATTGGTCTCAATTGCACCTGAACGGGTGTATGCTTCAACACCGTCAACAGCCACACTGAACAAGCCACGATCGCGGATCGCTAAATCCAATGAACGGCCCGTAGGATTGATCACCCCACTTTGCTGGCTAAAACCACTACTCTCAGTCTGTGCCATGACTCTTGTATTCAAACTATTGCCTTGGGCAGCTAAAGGCACGGCATTCACGCGCTCAAGATCGGCTTTAAACCCTGCGGTTTCAGCGTTAGCCAAGTTATTCGCGCGAATACTTTGCGCCTCAAGAATACGAACTGCACCACTGGCGGCGGTATAAAGCATCTTCTCCATATCAGTGTCTCTTCTTAAATGGCATTAAGTAATGCTTGTTGCATAGTCGAGTTCACATCGAGAACTTTGGCGTTAGATTGATAATTACGTTGTGCCGACATGAGGTTAACCATTTCAGCGGTCGTATCCACATTCGAGCCCTCTAAATACCCCCCCGTTACAGTGCCCATAGTGCCTGTAGATGGCGCCCCCATAATCGCTTGCCCAGCGGTATTTGTAGCCACCCAAGCATTGTTACTCACGGCAGATAAACCATTGGGATTACTAAAGTTTGCGAGGACGACCTGACCCTGTAATTGATCTTGGCCGTTAGTATAAGTGCCATACAACATGCCATTGTCATCCAGACGCACACCTTTCAATTCACCCGAGGTGTAACCGTCTTGAGATAAGCTGGAGTTGTTATATTTGGCGGCATACTGAGTGCTTTTATCAAAATTGATATCAAATTTAAGCGGTGATGCCCCATTACCCAATGTAAGGTCGAAGGTATCCTTTGTCGTAGTTGGATCTAAAATGCCTTTTGAATCAAATTTTAATGTTGTTTGGTCTGGCAGAAGAGTCCCATCCAAGGTGTAATTAACCGTCCATTCATTCGGCGCTGTTTTTACATAATACTGAGTCACCACATGCTCTGTACCCAAAGAGTCGTAGACACTGGTGGTACCAATAGAGTGATAACTATCAATATTTTTAGGATCAAATGGCACGGCTGGGACAGCTGGAGGAATAACATCGACTCTCGCATCGAGATTTGAAACCATGCTGACATTCGTTGTGGCTTTGGCCGCTAAAGAAGCCGTTTGTACCTGTAAATCACCCGCATTACCTGTTTGCAATCTTCCCGTCGCATTCACAGAATATCCCTGTAAACGATTACCGACTGGATCGGTTATAAAGCCTTGATTGTCCTTATGGAACATCCCAGCTCTAGCATACATGGCGCCGCCATCATTCCCCTTGAGAACAAAAAAGCCTTCGCCTTGGATCCCCATATCAAGCTGACGCCCGGTATAAGTTAAGCTGCCACCTTTAGAGAAGTTTTGGCTCGTTGACATCACGCCAACGCCACCCGCCTGACCACCATTATAAATTGATGCAAATTCACTACGGCCACCGCGAAAACCACTCGTTGATGCGTTAGCAATGTTATTACTGATAGTGTTGAGGTCTTGAGTTGTCGCCTGTAAACCACTTAAAGCTATGTTAAATGACATCTTAATATCCTATAAAAATAATTTACGAAACTTCAGAAATATTGAGCACAGAAACAACACCAACACCATGGCCCATTTCAGCCATCATCATGCCGGATGCACTGGAGAAATGGATTCTCTCAATCGGTGCCTTAATATACGTTGGCGCAACTAAACTATTTTCACCTAGTGTCGCCTTAGCTTTGATTTCATATTGGCCTGCAGACAACCCCAGCTCAGCAGGATCAATAGAGAACCGAACATCGCCAACATCCTGAGCACCGAGTTGAATAGTGCTAACGACCTGACCTTGTGCATCGATAATTTCAAGATCTAAGCCTTCAGCTGCATTCTCTAAATACACTTTGCCTTCAACCGCTTCACCATCGAGCTGAAACTCAGACACAGGCACCATGGCATTCTTACCAATCAAAGATGCCGACTGTACTATGCCCAAATTTTCCATCATGACCATTTGGCTTGATTGATTCTTCCGCATTCCCTCTAAGCTTTCGACCTGCGAAAACTGCGCTAATTGAGAGATATACTCAGCACTGTTAAGCGGTTTAGTGGGATCTTGATTCTTGATTTGCGCGATCATTAAGGTCATAAATTCATTCTTTAATGACGCAGCATCATTCCCTGGTGCCGCTAATGCACCTGCAGGATTCTGAATCGAGTTGTTACCAGAGCGAGCCAATTCCATTGCTATTTATTCCCTAGTTGCAATAAACCTTGCTGCATAGAACGCGCACGATTCATGATTTCAACACTGGTTTCAAATGAACGACTTGCCGCCATCATGTCAGCCATTTCTTCAATCGTGTTCACATTAGAGTAAGCAACATAGCCTTGTTCATTGGCAAAGGGATGATTCGGCTCATAACGCATATCCAATGGGGCATCCGCTTGGACTATGTCACTCACTTCAATCGAAGCACCAATCGCACCTTGTTGAGTCGCATCGTAAATAGTCGCAAATACGGGTTTTAATGCTCGATAGGCCGACTCAGGGTTTTCGGCGGCAGTTCCAGCGTTAGCTAAGTTACTCGCGACTGTATTTAAACGTATGGTCTGAGCATTCATGCCAGCACCCGCTATTTGATAAATATCGCCAAATGACATACAGGCTCCTAACGACCTTCAATAGCAGACTTTAGACCGGCTATTTTCATGTTTAAAAATGTCAAACTCGTTTGATAATCCATCGCATTCTGTGAATATCTTGCCTGTTCCTTACCGAGTTCCACGGTATTATCATCGGCAGAATTTTGATAAGGCATGCGATAAGCGAGGTTGTACTCTTGATTCATCTGCATGCCTGCTTCAACTTGCTTCATGGCCGCTTTGAAATCCAAATCTCTCGCTTTGTACCCCGGAGTTTCGGCATTGATTAAATTACTCGCTAATACCTTGCTTCTCTCCACTCTAAAATCGAGTGTCTGAGGATGTATTCCTAATGCTTTATCAAGGTTGATAGCCATCTCAACTCCTAGTACTGTATGCGTAATTAATTTAGATGGTCGAGCAGCTTACAATTAGCATGCCAATATACTTATTCATATAAAACAGTTGGTTAAATGAAATTGCTATTGATATACGGAAAGTTCTTTTCCCTCACTTTCTTACTGAGCATAGGGTTACTTCCGCTCAATGTGCACGCGAAAGGGAAGATCACGGCGACAGAACAAATATCTCAGCAAATGACAAACTCCGTAGCCGCAGAGATAGCTAAGTGGCAACAATCGCAAGAGATCAAAAAAGTCAGCAAAAAAATCACACTGCACATTCCTTCCAGCACAGCCAAGCTAAAAACGTGTAGCACGGCGCTCCAAGTCGAGGCTGCTAAAGGGCTCCCATTCGGTCGGATCCAACGAAAAATAAGCTGTGCCTCTGAAGGCTGGTCACTCTATGTTCGGGCCAAGGTTGCTCTCAGCGCCTACATTCCTGTTGCCAACAAAACGCTTAAGAGAGATGAAGTTGTCACATCAGAAAATCTACAATGGCAAATGCTGCCCTTAACTGCGTCAGATCAAGACATTATTACTGATGAAAAACACATTTTAGGGCAAGCGGTTGCCAGAAAAATAATCAAAAACAAACCCATAAGAGCAAGCAATTTAAGTGCACCAGAACTCGTGAGCATAGGAGATGAAGTGATTATTGAAGCAGTCAGTGCCACCTTTTATGCCAATATGATTGGGATTGCTATGGATGCGGGTAAACAAGGTGATGCCATTAGAGTGAGGAATAGTAGTTCAGGGAAAATCATTACCGCCTACCCCATAGCTAAGGGGAGAGTTGAAACCCGTTTTTAACATTCAGGTCACCTGAGGATAAATTTAAAAATTTATTTTAGATTTATCCTATTTAGGTCGCCTATATCTAATATCTAGCCATTTATGACGATGAACATCTATGGAAATTAATAAAATTAGTAGTGCCTTGAGCACTGAGTTCAGCACGAGTAAGAGCGCTAATACGCCCAGAAAGCCCGTTGAATCAGAAAATCTATCAACGCCAACACGACAAGATATTAGTCACGACTGGCAATTGTTAGAACAAACCCAGAAAGAGTTACATACCATCTCCGACGTTGACACAGATAAAGTTGCTGCTATACGTCAGGCTTTAAGTAATGGCAGCTTTGAGCTGAGCTTAGATAAAATTGCAGATAAGATATTGATACAGCATGGATAATAGTCAAGTAAATAAGCGCGAACTTGTTCAAAGTTTAATTCGCGATATTCGTCAAGATCTTGAGGGATATAGTCAATTAAAATCAATGCTTAAGCACCAACGTGAATTAATGCAACGCAGGGATAATGATGCGCTCTTAGCCCATAACGAGCGTCAAACTGCACTGTGTAACAAGTTAGCTTTGAGAGCCAAACAGCGAAGCGAAAATCTCGCGACACTAGGTTTTAATAGTGACAATAGTGGCATGAGACGCTTAATCACGGCGCTACCTGATCACCTAAGACCGCAAATAAAAATGTCATGGGACAACTTGCAGCTGTTAGTGAAAGATAGCCAAACAGCCAATGAAACCAACGGCAGATTGCTAGTAATACAGCAAGAGACGATTAACCGTATCCTGAATCAAGATGGCCAACACCATGAAATTGATTACGGTGCCAAACGCTAATCAAACTGAATTATTGAGAGTTACCAAAGCCCTCGCTAATGGGACATAGTTTAAAAGGTGGCTCTCAGCTGTAATGACACAGCGCTTATTGGCCTTTATTCTTGTAATAGAAACCCGCCATATCATCAACAACAGCCTGTTCACGACGTGCCACTTGTGCTTGTTCTTGTATATGTGTTTGTTTTTCAAGCCACTTCAAACCTTGCTGACGCCCTAATTGCTTACGCCATAGGCGATCAATGCGCAGTTGTTCCTGTTGTAGAAAAACCTCCTTTTGAGCTAACTTCACCCGCATAGGCTCTAACACTTGCGCCATACTTGCGGAATTTTGCCAGAGCAAAACATTTGAGCCCTCTTTCGCACCACGATAAGTCAATATCATTTGGGCTAAGGCTTGATTTTGTTGTTGATTTAGTTGAACGCTTAGGCTGGAATCATCGCGTTTTTGCCCTAGCTGCGCTAATTTCTTTTCAGCTTGAACACGTAACTTAGAGAGATGACGCTGGCTCATATCCCATAACTCCCATCAACTGTTCCAATTGCACTAAACTTTCAGCCAAATTGACTTTACTGTGTGTAGTCTGGCGTAAAAATCGTGCCATTTCTGGATACACTCGCACAGCAAGATCCATTTCAGGATCTTGGCCCGCTTGGTACCCACCTAAAGGTAATAAGTCTCTGACCTCATTGTAACGACTCAAAAGATGTCTAAAGATCTGACTCTGTTCAATACTGCTAGAGGTCGCTATGTGCATGGCTAAGCGGCTCACAGACGCATTAAGATCAATCGCAGGGAAATGTCCTTGCTCGGCCAATTTACGACTTAGCACTATATGGCCATCTAAAATAGCTCTCGCTGCATCTGCAACAGGATCCTGCTGATCATCGCCCTCGGCCAATACGGTATAAAACGCGGTTAGCGTTCCCGTCGGATGTTCACCATTGCCCGCCATTTCCACCAGTCTAGGTAACTGTGCAAATGCCGATGGCGGATAGCCTTTGGTTGCTGGAGGCTCACCTAAACTCAAGGCGATTTCACGCTGTGCCTGAGCATAACGAGTCAATGAATCTACTAATAACAGTACTTGCTTGCCCTGATCCCTAAAAGCACAGGCAATGGAGTGGGATAACCGCATTGCACGTAATCGCATCAGCGGTGTGGTATCTGCAGGGGCTGCAATAATCACAGCCCGTTTACGCCCTTCTTCACCGAGTGTTTCTTCAATAAACTCCCTGACCTCACGGCCACGCTCACCAATTAAGCCAACCACCACGACATCTGCTTCAGTAAAACGAGTCATCATGCCTAATAACACACTCTTACCCACACCAGAGCCCGCAAAGAGCCCGAGTCGCTGGCCTCTACCAATGGGCAACAAACTATTGATAGCGCGAATACCGACATCTAGCGGCTGCCGAATAGGCTGGCGCAGCAAAGGGTTGTAACTCGTGTGAGATTGCGGGACTTGTGAAACACCGGTTAAATCGCCCAGTAAGTCGAGTGGCTGTCCAAGTCCATCAAGCACCCTGCCAAGCAAACCATCACCAATAGCAATTGTTTGCTCATCCGTAATAGGCAGCACTCTGGCACCTGGCATCAAGCCCTGTGTAGGCTCAATCGGCATAAGGCACAATACGTCCCGATGAAAGCCAACGACTTCAGCCTCAATTAAACGACCATTTCGCCCTTCAATCTGGCAACGATCCCCCATGCCAAGCTGACAGCCAACAGCCTCAAGCAATAGACCATTGACTCGAATGAGACGTCCATAAACCCTTGCAACTGGAACCTGAGGCCAATCGTCATGAAATACATCAGACTCCAATCTCAGCCTCATTCAACTTGGTTTCAACCTGCTTCATGCAAGCATCGAGTCGTGTCTCGACTGAAGCATCTGCATCGGATTTATCACTCACAATTCGACAACTGCCCGCTGAAATACTGCTATCAGCGATGAGATTCCAGCCACGGATTTTATCTTCCGAGAGCTCTTTTAATTTAGTCACGGCACTCGGCTCTAAATGGATTTTGATATCCGCTTGATCATCGGGCAACGCACTCAAGGTTTCTTCAACGAGTTTAAGTATTTGTTGTGGCTGCAGGGTTAGCTCGCAGCGGATCACTTGTTGTGACACTCGGCGTACTAACTCAAGGATCAAATTTTGCTGTTCACGAACCTGCTTTGCATGACCGTCTTCGAGTAGTTCTCTCAAGGCACCTAGCGGTACGAGTAAACTGTTGAGCTGCTCATCGATGGATGCTCTACCCGCTGACTGCCCATCTAACCGACCTTGATGAAAACCAGCTGCATGTCCAGCAATGCGCCCTTCTTCTATGCCAGCCTCATAACCCGCACTCTTACCTTGAATAACACCTTCGTCATAACCCTCATCGAATGCTTGTTGATAACTTTGAAAATCACTGCCCGCATCGGAATTTGATTCAACCGCATCGTGTAATGCGGGAAAACGATAACGACGAGCGAGATTGGTATTTAGACGCCAACGAGAATGCTTGTTTTCCATTAAACAACGACCTGTTCTTCAAATAGCTGCAATTCAATTTCACCTTCTTGCATTAATTGCTTCGCCAGTTCCATTATCTCTTTACGCGCCCCACTCGCTCGGCTAACAGGTACACCACCTAACGCTTCTATTTGTGTTTCAATCGCTGACGACATACGTTTAGGCAAGGCATTGAGCAAGGCATCTTTTAATTCAAAATCAATGCCTTTTAATGCTAACGATAAGGTTTCAGAAGGTACTTGTCCTAATAAGGTCTGCAACGTTTCTTGCTTTTGTCGCCCAAGAATAATGAAGTCAAACATATTATCGGTGACATCGATCGCCATCTGCTTATCATGGAGTTTGATCATTTCCATCAGTTGTTCTCTGTCACCTTCGAAGCGATTGAGGATATCGGCAACCTGTTTGACACCCGCCACTTGCGTGTGACTTTTCTCCATTGCCATCAACATACAACGCTCAACCAGTTCTCGCAGTTCCTCAACAACGTTACGATCCAATTCGCCAAGTTGCGCGATACGAACGAGCACCTCATCTTGGCTATCAGTGGGCAACATTTTTAAGATTTTAGCGGCACTTTCTGGTGGTAATAATCCCAACAATACCGCTTGCAACTGGCAGTGCTCATGGGTGATTTCACGGGCAAGTAATTGTGGGTCAACCCATTCGAGACGCTTAACGAGCACTTTAATCTCATCACCATAAATACTATCGATAAGACTTTTAGAGACTCTGTCTCCCAAAGCGATATCGAGCGTCTTTTGCAAATAGGACCGTGAGGCTCTGGCGATACCCGATTGTTCTTTATAGCGTTGGAAAAAACGGCTGAGTACTGCCTCGGCTTCTTGCTGGGTAATACTCGATAACCGCGCCATTTTATGGCTTAAGTGTTGCACATCGTTACGATCCAAATGCGCCATGACCATGGCAGCACCTTCTTCTCCCATACTCAGTAATAACATGGCCGCTTGGGCGTAATTGTCCATCTTAATTTCGATTGAATTATTCACCGTCTTTATCGCCTATCCAATGAGCTATCACTTCTGCAACACGCGCGGGTTCTTTGTTTGCGAGCAAGGCTAAATGCTCCATTTTAACGGTCAAAGGTGAGCCGGGCTCGGGTAAACCTTGACTGCCTAGCCAGTCGGCACTCGGTAACTGATGTGCTTGATTTGGTAAAGTATCGGCGGAATGCCCATCGAGTGCAGCAGCGGAAGCGGCACTTAATGCAACGGGCTCAATTCTAGGCGCGGTAATTTGAGCGGTTCGGGTCAAGTGCTTAACCAGCGGCCTTAATACGAACAAAATAAGTCCAAAGCCAAGGATACCGCCTATGATGTAGCGTAAATAGGCTTGATAATTTTCTGATTGCCACCAAGGTGACGGCGTAAATTCGGCAGCGACGGTTGGGGTAAACTCAAAGGCATTAATGGTAAAACTATCACCTCTCGCCGCCGAAAAGCCGATAGCATCCTTAACCATATTGCCAAACTTAACCAGTTGAGCCTCTTCATTAAATGCTCCTTGACCCGTAGCACTATTAATAAGCACTGAAACTGAGAGGTTTTCGAGCTGCATTTGTTGATAACGAACATGACGCACAGAACGACCAACGTCATATTGACGACTTTCTTCCTGCTTCAAATTACGGGTCTTATCATTCGTCGCCTCTTTGCCTGCTTGGGGTGGCTTATTACTTAAAGCTCCGGGAATTCCCGCGGCAATACTATTACTTGAATCATCGACACTCGTACGCTCTTGAGTCACGACATTTTGCGGATCGAGTGACTCCTTAGTTTCTTCCACCTGATTGAAGTTTACTTTTGCAGTCACCCGCACTTGGAAATTATCTTGACCAAGCACAGGCTCGAGCATAGAGGCGGCATTAGCCACTAAGCTATTCTCAAGTTCACGCGTGTACTGTAACTGCTTGTTTCTAGACTGGCTAAGGTCTTGATTGCCTGAAATGTTCTCACTTAAATATCGACCATCTTGATCGACAACTTTGATATTACTGGCCGTTAGTCCAGTCACACTGCCAGCAACCAAATTAACAATAGCCTCAACTTGTGTTTCAGAGAGTCGAGTATTCGGGTCTAGCTGCAGCATGACGGAAGCCGTCGGCAGTTCAGGCTCCTGACGGATAAACAAAGTTTGTTTAGGTATCGCCAAATGAACTCTTGCGGCACGGACCGACTTTAACGACATGATAGTGCGAGCTAATTCACCTTCTAAACTATGGCGATACTTAGCTTGTTCCATAAATTGGCTCGTACCGAGCGCGGTATTGTCGAGTGCCTCCATACCCGAAGGTACTTTCGCTTTTACCCCTTTTGCGGCCAAAAGCATACGCGCATTACCGACTTGCTCTTCTGCAACGAGGACTGCCCCAGTATTTGCCTCGAGGCGATAATCAATGCCTTCTGCATCCAAGACATTTAACACTTGAGAGGTATCGACATTTTCTTGGCTGCCATATAAAGGTCGATACCCTGCAGTAGCAGTCCATAACATCAACACTATGACACTGGCGACAACCACCGCAAGTAAAGCTAAGGCGATAACTTGACGATCACCACGGTTAAAACGATGCCATTTTTGGGTCATGCCAGCAATGAATCCTGACGAAGATTCAGTCCCGGTAATATCCTGACCTGATTGAACAAAAGTGGTAGACATTCACACAATTCCTTAAATAGGCATCTTCATTACATCGTCAAATGCTTGCACAAGACGATTACGAATTTGGAGCATAGTCGCAAAGGACAAACTGGCCTTTTGCGAAGCCACCATAGCACCGACGAGATCATCGCTTTTTCCACTATCGACAGCCGCCATCGCCATAGAGGATTGGTTCTGATCTTGGTTAACGGCAGAAACTTTACTCTTAATCAAGTCAGTGAATGACCCATAAGCCATACCATTATCGGCAGGATTTGAAGTGATGTTGATCGCCCCTTTAGCCACTTCACGATGAATGTTTAAGGTTTCCATTAACATATTTGAGCTAACAATCGCTCCACTAGACATATTCCATTCCTATTACTTTTTGATTGCTCTAAGCTGCTCGACCCGCTTGCTCTAATAACATTTCGATATCTATACCCGCTTCCCGCATTTGTACGAGGCGATATCTTAAGGCTCTAGTCGTCATCCCTAGCGCCTCTGCACTTAACGTGCGTTGTCCATTAAAACGTTTAAGTACATCAATAATATATTGAAACTCTGCCTGTTGTTTTGACGCTTTAAGCCCATCTGAGGCGCCTAAAGGCTCCAACTCAAGCATCTCTTCTTGAATGTTTAACCCGAGTTCCGCAACTTGAATCGCCTGACCTCTACGCATCACTAATGCACGTTGAATACAATTTTCTAGCTCTCTTACATTTCCGGGCCAATCATAGTTAACGAGCACTTGTCTTGCGTGCTCACTGAAATAACAGCGACTTGAGCAATCAGATTGGCCATATAAATTTAAGAAATGTTCAGCTAGAGGCAGGATGTCAGCCTTTCGTTCTCTTAAAGGCTTAATTTTCAGAGGTAAAACATCTAATCGATAGAACAAGTCCTCCCTAAAATGTCCAAACTCCACGGCTTGTCTTAAGTCGCGATTGGTAGAGGCAATGACTCTGATATCCAGTGGTATAACATGCTGGCCACCAAGTCTTTCGACTTCACGCTCCTGTAGCACCCGAAGTAACTTCGCCTGTAACGGCAAGGGCATTTCACCAATTTCATCGAGTAATAAAGTACCGCCATTGGCCTGCTCAAATTTTCCTGCCTTATCACAAATGGCACCAGTGAAGGCACCTTTGACATGCCCAAAGAGAACGGACTCTAGAATACTTTCAGGGATGGCAGCGCAGTTAATCGCAACGAAAGGCTTATGTGAACGGGAGGAGTGGCGATGAATATAACGAGCAAGCGGTTCTTTACCAGTACCACTTTCACCCAATAATAAAACACTGGCCTCAGTGGTTGCGGCGCGATGGGCCAACATCAACAATTGTCGACTAACAGAAGCCGCGACAACCAAACTAGAATCAGGTAACTCTAAACGGTGTAATCGTTGAATGGAGGCAAGTAACTGCTCAGTTTCTACGGGAATTAATAGATAATCCTGTACGCCAGCTCGCATTGCTGCGGCTGCCAACTCACCTTGCTCTGGTGCTAATAAGGCGACGATATTACGGCCAGGAAAACGGGCAAGATAGGACTTCACATCACAAGGACTACAATCCGATAAGTTAACGATAGTGAGCCAAGGTAATTCCATTGCATCACTCCACAGATAAAAATCCTCATGTGTTATTTTGCATGCAAGTTCCGCAGATATGTTTAACCCTTCAATCCGTATACTTAGGCCACCCACTCACTAACTCCCTTTCGTTTACAGTACATTAAATAACACCTTAATTTAGACCTATAAGTCTTTGTGTTTGAGTGTATATAAAATCTATTACTACTTACTTATCCATCTAGATGAATGAGCAATAAATAACTCAAGCCATTAAGAACAGTAAAAACAAATGCGGAAGCTGAATGCGGAAGATATATTTCCGCATGTAATATCAAAGCCAGCGATAGAGAACTACACACAATGAGTATCCACATTGACAATGGCTAAGGATATGCCCTCAACTAAATAAGGTTAAAACGTGTTCTAGTGCAATCATCGATAAGAAATGTGACCAGCAACAAAGTTTAAGGTATCACCGAATTATATGAATCAATTGCTATCAACCATGAAAGGTCTAAAAGAAAAACCGCAAAAAAGTGATGCATATAACTTAGGACTGACTTATACCAAATATATTTGTAAAATAATATATGACAATGATAAAAATGCACCATCGATACTTTTAAAATAGTGAAAAAATTTAACCGCCAATGTTTAATATTAAATAAATCACAAACCATAGCGCACAAAAAACAATGAAAATCAAAGACAAACAGATTTGCAACACAATATCATCATTAATAATCAATATGTAAATGCTGACATAAATATTGCCCGCCAAAATATCGACAAATGTCAAAATAATATCTAACCGCCTTTTTATTGACGCGAAAATGCAAAACCTAAAGCATTAATATCTTCTTACACAATCTCAAAACAAACATTTTGTTCACAACCAACTTTACCCTACAATTCTATTCACATATATTTCAGCATTTCTTATAATTATTATTGAATACTTAAGCCTTATTAACTTATCATCCTCGTCGTTTAAAACAGAGTCGAACCTAAAGTTCAACGCTTAACTGTTTTAAGAAATTCATTAATCCTTAACGATAAAGAAATAAATATTTAGGCACTCTGTTTGTGTATGTTTTTTATGCGCCAACTGAATCACGGAGGTAGCCAAGCAGCATTCTAGTAGTAAAAACACGTTTAATAGGAAGAACAATGAAGACGACGGCGAAAGCTAGGCTTATAAAATCAAATTCCAATGAAATAATTAGACCTATTATGCTAGTTCAAGAAAAGCTAGCGAGAACGCGATTATTGCAACAGCTAGAAAAGCTACATCGTCCACTTATCGATGCCATAAATAATATCCTATCTCCGCTACTAAGACAGGGTCATCCCGCTGTTTCGGGGTCAACGTTAACAGAATCTAGAACACCTGTCGTTCCAGAACATTGCTATTCATGGTTTGTATTAAAACATCATCAAAATACCCTCGGTTATTGGAGAATTGATCGCTGCACGCTCGATCAATTGGCAAGTAATTATTACGGTAATACCTCAACACCATTAAGTTCTCCTTTGAGAAACCCCAGCCAATCTGAATTTAGGTTAGCCAAAAAGTTGCTACTTTCCGTAGTGGAGGAGCTACCTAATAGCACGATCGAAACCAATAATCTTGAAGTTGAGCTCATAAAAGGCCATATGCCACTCGCAGTATCGGCAGTATGGTCGTTCAATTTTACCAATGGCCCACTAACCCCTCCAATGCTCTTTTGCTTAACTGAGCATTTACTGGGGCATCTGGCCGAACAGCCTAAGAAATCTGAAGTATCTGCGGATTTACCCGCAAAACTAGCCGTCTGGCTAAAAAGTCTCCCCATAAAAATGCAGCTGACATTAGGGCAACATAGCATCCCGGTGCAATCACTCAGCCAATTAAAAACTGGGGATATTTTACCTATTAATCTCTATCCAAAAACCTTGTTATCAATCGGAAACACACCGCTATTTCATGCCTCTGTGCATAGTCATGAAGGACAGATGGTAGCGAAATTGACCCAAGATATTTATCAGCATGAGGAGCATGACATTGGCTGAACAATCTATTTTATCGGATGATGATTTTCTATTAGAGGACGATATTTTCTCTGAGAGAGCATTTTCAAAGCCGGACACCCATAACCGTAAATTGAAAAATAATAATTTTTTTCAACAACTTCCTGTTCAAGTTACTCTCGAACTGGCCAGTGCTGAAATGTCTTTAGGCGAACTAAATCGTATGGGAGAAGGTGATGTTATCGCACTCGACCGTATGGTAGGTGAGCCGCTGGATATCAGAGTAAATGGTGCACTATTAGGAAGAGGCGAAGTCGTAGAAGTGGCTGGCAGATATGGCGTACGTTTGCTGGAAATAGAGAGCATTACTCTCGATGGGACAAGTAACGAATGATAGTTCGGGTATTGTTACTGGCGATTCTATTGTTTGCTCCCCAAGCCCTCGCATCGGAAGGACTGACCTTATTCACACTGGATAGCGCTCAAGACAGTCAAGCAGTTAACATTAAACTCGAAATTTTAGCGCTCATGACGGCCATTAGTTTCCTGCCCATCATGCTGATGATGCTAACCAGTTTTACTCGTATTATCATTGTATTAGCAATTCTCCGACAAGCTCTCGGACTACAACAAAGTCCCCCTAACCGAGTGCTTGTTGGGATAGCATTAGTACTCACTATCTTTATCATGCGCCCAGTGGGAGACAAAATTTATAAGGAAGCTTATTTGCCCTATGACCAAGGTAAGATCGAATTGATGGAGGCTGTCTCAATAGCCAAAATCCCTTTAACTCGATTTATGCTGGCGCAGACAAGAGAAACTGATCTTGAGCAAATGCTGAAAATAGCTAACGAACCCACACACATGAAAGCAGCAGAGGAAGTCCCCTTTTTTGTCCTTATGCCCGCATTTGTACTGAGTGAACTCAAAACAGCTTTCCAAATTGGCTTCTTACTTTTCTTACCTTTCTTAGTTATCGACTTGGTTGTCGCAAGTGTCCTCATGTCTATGGGGATGATGATGTTGTCACCGTTAATTATTTCTCTCCCATTTAAACTGATGGTTTTTGTATTAGTCGATGGTTGGGCTATGACGGTAAGCACCTTAACCGCAAGTTTTGGGTAGCTAGATGGACATCAATGAACTGACCTCGCTCTTTGCTGACTCAATGTTTCTCGTCATCATCATGGTTTCTGTGTTGGTGACACCGGGACTCATTTTAGGCTTAATCGTTGCGGTATTTCAGGCTGCGACACAGGTCAATGAACAAACCTTGAGTTTTCTGCCAAGGCTTATCATTACTCTACTTATGGTTCTGTTTTCAGGCCATTGGCTCATACAACAGCTAAGTGATTTATTTGACAGGCTGTTTATGAATATTCCTCATATTATCGGTTGATATGCTTTCCCTCACCTCAACCGAACTCAGCATGTTAATCGGCAGCCTTTGGTGGCCATTCTGCCGGATCATGGGGGCATTTATGATAATGCCCTTGTTAGGTAATTCTTATGTACCTGCAACAGTAAGAATTTTTCTTGCCTTAAGTATTGCAGCGCTTATTGCACCTATGCTGCCACCCGTTCCTGCTGTCGATGCGCTCTCGCTTGGATCATTATTTTTAGCCATAGAGCAACTACTGATTGGATTCATCCTCGCGCTATTTTTAACCATTTTAATCCATGTGATGACCATGCTTGGCACTATTATGTCGATGCAGATGGGTCTAGCGATGGCGGTGATGAACGATCCCGCTAATGGCGACACCAACCCCATTCTCAGTGAATGGTTACAAATCTTTGGTACCTTGATTTTTCTGGCTCTTGACGGTCATTTAGTCGGGCTCAACATCATTGTTGATAGCTTTCGTTTATGGCCAATTGGAAATGGGATTTTTGACTTACCGCTAATGGGATTGGTTAGTCGAATGGGCTGGCTATTTGCTGCATCGCTGATGCTCGCCATACCCGCAGTACTCGCCATGTTAATGGTTAACATCACTTTTGGTGTATTAAGCCGCGCTGCGCCGTCATTAAACATCTTCTCGCTCGGGTTTCCCATGACCTTGTTGATGGGCTTGATTTGCGTCTTCCTTTCGTTAAGCGGCATTCCAACTCGTTACAGTAATCTGTGCTTAGACGCATTAACTGCCATGTACCAATTTATCGGAGGGATCTCATGAGTAAAACGCCCCAACAAGATAAAACAGAAGAAGCTACACCGCAGAAAAAGCGTAAAGCGAGAGAAGAAGGCCAAGTTCCACGCTCTAAAGATCTTGCCTCCGCAGCACTGGTCGTTGGTTGCTCTGCCATGCTGACCAGTAATGCGGATTGGTTTGCGACGAGAGTCAGTGGATTAGCTAAATACAATATGCTGCTCACGCGGGCAGAGTTAGATCAACCTGACATCATGATGCGCCATCTTGGCGCCAGCCTAGTCGAAATGCTAAGCATCTTAGGCCCACTATTCATCATGGTTGCTCTGTTGGCCGCAGTTGCAGGAGCCTTACCTGGGGGGCCGATATTTAATTTTGGAAATGCTAATTTTAAGTACAGTCGAATCGATCCTCTTGCCGGTGTCGGAAGAATATTTTCCGCTCAATCTCTTGTTGAGTTACTCAAGTCATGCCTAAAAATTGTGTTACTGATCGGAATTATGTTGGTTTTCTTGAATGGTCACTTACAAGAACTACTTAGCTACAATCAACGCCCTATTGATGAAGCGGTTCGTGATGGCATCAATCTACTGTCGCAAGGCATGTTTTATCTTGGTACTGGGCTGCTCGTGATCGCCTTTATTGATGTGCCTTACCAATATTGGCATAACAGCAAAGAATTACGTATGTCACGCCAAGAGGTCAAAGACGAGCATACCCAGCAAGAAGGTAAGCCAGAGATTAAAGCTAAAATCCGCCAAATACAGCAACGAATGGCTCGCTCTCGGGCAGATACCACCATTCCAAAAGCGGATGTTCTCTTGGTTAATCCTACTCACTATGCCGTGGCATTAAAATACAATCCTGACTTAGCGGATGCGCCTTACGTCATCACTAAAGGCACCGAAGAACTCGCCCTCTATATGCGAGAACTCGCTAAAAAACATGATATTGAAATTATTGATATCCCACCGCTCACGCGGGCTATTTATCATTCAACGCAAGTCGATCAACAGATACCCAGTGCCCTTTTTATCGCCATAGCGCACGTATTAAGTTATGTCATGCAAATAAAAGCATCTCGTAAGGGCTTACAGCAGAAACCTGAGCCTTTACCACATTTTTTTATTCCCCCTAATTTACGTCACGATTAAAGGATTGCTTAACCTATGAATTGGCTTTCTCGCACCTTTTCAGGAAATTACAGCTATATCGGCATTCCAGTCATGCTGCTCGCTATTCTGGCAATGGTGATTTTACCGCTGCCTGCATGGCTACTTGACATTTTGTTTACATTTAACATAGTCCTTGCCGTCATGGTGCTGCTGGTGAGCGTCTCGATCCGGCGACCATTAGAGTTTTCTGTATTCCCAACCTTATTGCTCCTTGCGACCTTAATGCGTTTGACCTTAAACGTTGCATCGACGCGCGTAGTACTCATTGAAGGTCATGAAGGAGGCGATGCTGCGGGTAAAGTGATCCAAGCCTTTGGTGAAGTCGTCATTGGCGGAAACTATGTCGTCGGTGCTGTTATCTTCTTAATTCTAATGATTATTAACTTTGTTGTAATCACTAAGGGTGGCGAGCGGATCTCTGAGGTATCGGCGCGATTTACATTGGATGCTCTACCGGGTAAACAGATGGCGATCGATGCCGATCTAAATGCCGGCACACTCACACACGAACAAGCCAGCCTACGTCGCCAAGATGTCGCCAGAGAAGCAGACTTTTATGGTTCCATGGATGGAGCCTCAAAATTTGTGAGAGGAGATGCCATCGCAGGACTCTTGATCTTAGCAATCAACATTATTGGCGGGATCAGCATAGGCATCTTTATGCATGATCTGAGTACAACAGAAGCCTTTAAAACCTATGCGTTATTAACCATTGGTGATGGCCTAGTTGCACAAATTCCATCATTACTACTCGCCACTGCTGCCGCAATTATTGTGACTAGGGTATCCGATGCAGAAGAAATGCCGACCCAATTGAGTCGACAGTTACTGGCTAACCCTAGAACCTTAGCCACTGCAGCCATTGTGATGGCGATTCTCGGTATCACCCCAGGCATGCCAGCACTGGTATTTTTATCTTTTGCAATACTACTAGGCTTTGCTGCGTGGAAACAAAACCAGAATAAGGCCTCCTTTACTGAAGAGAAAACTGAAGAACTCATAGAAACCAGCCTGACAGAACCTTCAGCGCCAAGCTGGGAATCCCTGCCTTTTACCGACATCATCGAAGTACGATTAGGCTATAGATTGGTTCATCTAGTCGAAAAAACCAAAGGAGCAGAATTACAAAAACGCCTAACAGGGATCAGACGTACCCTTTCAGAACAAATCGGATTTCTGCTATCGGAAGTAAGAGTGCGCGACAATCTAGCCTTAGCACCACATGCATACCAAATTAACTTTATGGGCACTCAAGTAGCTATCGCCGAATTAGAGCCTGATCTACTGTTAGCAATAAAAAGTGGTCCTGTGTACGGCAAAATTGATGGGATTTTAACTAAGGAACCCGCTTACCAAATGGATGCGATTTGGATTACGCCTGAACTAAAAGCCAAAGCACTCAATTTAGGTTATTCGGTCGTCGATAATGCGACAATCATTGCCACTCATGTCAGTAAGTTATTGCGCGAATCACTGCCTGAATTATTGCAACATGATGATATTATGCAATTAACTGACAGGCTCAGTAAGCAAGCCCCCAAACTAGCGGAATCACTCAGTACCTGTTTAACCCCCATTCAGTTACTCAAAGTTTTCCGCTTGTTACTCAAAGAGCAAGTGCCGCTAAAAGACATACGCACCATAGCAACGACCTTGCTGGAATGCAGCGAGCAAACCAAAGATCCCGTTCTACTCGCCGCCGATGTGCGCTGCGCTTTACGCAATAGTATTTTGCATCAAATCGCAGGCAGCAGTCCGCAGTTGAATGTACTTACGCTGACCGCAGAATTAGAACAAACCTTAATGACAGCGTTAAATCAATCGCAGCAACAGGGCCGAGTTGCGTTGGATAGCTTCCCTATCGAACCTAATCTACTGGCGCAGCTACAACAAAGAATGCCCCAATTACTCGCGGAGACAAAAGAGAAAGGCTATAACCCTATCCTACTTGTTTCTCCACAACTCAGGCCTTTCCTCGCGCGATACGCATTAGCCTTCGCCCGCGGACTTCATGTTTTATCCTATAATGAAGTCCCTGAAACAAAAGAACTTATGATTGCGGGACAACTAGGGTAATCATTACTCACAGTAGCTTAGCAAGACCCGCTGAGAGAGGTGCAACACACCTCTCTCTAACTTAACTGCATCGCTCATCACAACAAATTAAGCCTCTCAGCAAAACACAACTGCATACCTCCTATAGAATATTGATAACTCACAGCTCCAATCTCATTTCCAATCAAAGCAATACCCTTCTACTCCTTAAAGAGATATTTCGCTCGTCTAACTGTGACATCATCAGCAAATACTGAGTATTTTAGTCGGGTTTAGTTGCCACAATTAAAAGATGCAAATAATATGAATGTAAATTTATTGCTGCTCTGGAGCTACTCATGTCTGCTACTTCTGTCTCAAAAGATGCACAACTCCCACCCCATGGGTTTAATTCTCAACACAATCATTGGCTAGAACGAAAAATAGGTGAACTAGTGGCAGAAGACTTTCGCCGCGCACATGTGTTTAGTCAATTTGGTATCGATTTTTGTTGTGGCGGGGGTAAATCACTGGCGGTCGCCTGTGAGCGTGCAGATGTAGATCCCGCAAAAGTGGTTGCTGCGCTGAATGCCGCAACACTTACCGGTAGCAAAGAAGATGAATTAAATCAATTACCCTTAGATCAAATTATCGAATATATAGAATCAACGCACCATCAATACGTGCGCGAAAAAGCCCCTTTATTAGTCGAATATTCCGAAAAGATGATTCGCGCTCACGGTGAGCACTATGCCGAAATCGTTCCCTTTGCGGGTTGGGTACGAGCCTTAGTTGAAGACTTAATGCCACATTTAATGAAGGAAGAAAAAATACTGTTTCCGGCGATCCGCGCCATGAGTCATGGAGAGCAGGTTGAGGCTTGCTTTGGCCATATTGGCAACCCCATCAATGCGATGCAACATGAGCATGAAGAAGTCGGTTTGATTTTGCAAAAATTACACGAGCTCACTAACGACTTCACACCACCTGAATATGCGTGCACTACATGGCGTGTTTGTTATGCCACTCTGGCGGAATTTGAGGCGGACTTACATCAGCATATTCACTTAGAAAACAATATTCTTTTTCCTAAGGCATTGGGTCTGACTCAATAATTGATTAAATGTTTATCCCGTAGCGGCTCCAAATTACAGATTTTCCGCTTAACCTTGAGGCCAGACCTAAGTCTGGCCTTTCAATTGTTGACGTGCTACAACAAGTCATGTGTCGCTGACGGATAAGCTGCCATGACATTTCAATCATTTGCACTCGATGATATTGCCAATTTGCACGAATCGGCCCAAGTAGAATTTAAACTCGCAGGTGGCCGCGATGGCCAAGGTCAATTACCCGAAGACATTTGGGCTACTTATAGCTCTTTTGCCAACACTTTGGGTGGTGAAATCATCCTAGGTGTGCGGGAAGAGCGTGGCCAT
Organism: Shewanella sp. NKUCC05_KAH; assembly: GCF_019345585.1. Taxonomy (NCBI): domain Bacteria; kingdom Pseudomonadati; phylum Pseudomonadota; class Gammaproteobacteria; order Alteromonadales; family Shewanellaceae; genus Shewanella; species Shewanella sp. NKUCC05_KAH. The sequence continues at coordinate 14,900 of NZ_JAHKQZ010000021.1, read as the reverse complement.
TTCAGTATTGAAGGCATTCCCAATCCGCTTCCTGTTTTACAAGAATTTTGGGAAATCCTCGATGACCCGAGTCGCACGAGTCACAATCTTTTAGCGATTTCAGATGTACAGATTATTGAAATTATGAACAAAAAACTCATTCGTATCCGCGTACCGCTGGCGCCTGAGCAGCTAAAACCTATCTACGTCGGCAGCGATCCTTACACTGGGAGTTATTTTAGGGTGGGAGATGCCGACATGCATGCGAGCCGTCGGCAGGTCAATCTACTGCTGCGCCGCGCCCATCTTTGCATGAAGCAACTCAAGGCGCGTTAATCCAGTAAATCTAATATCCTGTTATTACGTTAAAAACCTGCTAATAGATAGCCGCCCATGGCCGCAATCGCCACGCCAGTAACGCGCATTAAATTGCGTTGCCCTGTCATCCGCTGCATTCCAAGGCCTATCATTACGCCGCCTAAATGGATGACTGCTGTACCAAATAAAAACCCTAGGGCATACAAGACCGGACTTGCTAATTCTGGCATTTCAGCGCCGTGGGCGTGACCATGAAAAATCGCGAATACGCCCACAAAGGCCATGGCGAATAACAATGGGATTTGGCGATCAAAAGCGATGGCAAGGCCGAGCAACAATACAGAAAGGGCGATACCAATTTCAACAAAGGGAACGGCAATCGCATATAAACCTAAAATCCCGCCCACTAACATAAAGGTGACAAATGCTAAGGGGACAGTCCAAATCGCGCGGCCACCGAGCTGGGTGCTCAACATGCCCACACTCAACATAGCCAGCAAGTGATCGAAGCCCAATACGGGATGATTAAAACCCGACATGAAACCGCCACCTGAATGGATCTCATGGGCCGATACCGGCGCGATCCAACATAAAGAGAGCAGTAATAACAACCCGATACGCGCCATAAAATAGCCTTAGTCAGTGACTTTAGTGATATAAAACTTAACTTTAGTGCAAATTTGGCCGGCAAACCTTGATCTCAATCACCCAAAGATACAGATTAAAAATGCACGCTAAGTTAGTTTGCGTCGATAGCCAATACTTTTGTCAAAGCGTCGAGGGAGGCTATTTCTAAATGGGGCAACAAGGCGGCTATCGGTAAGGAATCGACTCGACCAAAACTGGGATTTAGCCACACAGACTGGCACCCCGCCAACCGAGCACCACGAACGTCGGCATTCATACTGTCGCCAACATGCAGTAAATGTTGCGGTGCAATCTTTAACCGCGAGCAGGCCAATTCGAACATGTCTTTAGCGGGTTTCATATGCACGCCATTACCTGGATGCAACACAAACTCGAAGGCATCACCTAAACCAATCCGCTCGGCATCCACATTGCCATTGGTGATCCCGACTAATCTAAAATGCTGCGATAAGCGCTTAAGTAATAAGAGCACTTCGTCAGACACTTGGAAATGACTGCGGTAAAAATAAAAGCATGCTAATCCTTGCTCGGCGCCGCGTTCGGCTTCAGTCGCCGAATACCCTAGCTGTATTAGGCCTTGGCGAAGCGTAGCTAAACGGGCTGCGCTAGTGTCGTGGGCGAGCTCACGATTTTGCTGCAAAAGTTGCAGTTTTAGCCTGCGCCAATCATGGGGTTGCCACGCCTGCGATAATGGATAAGTCTGCAACAAAAACGTCGCCAGCTCAGCTTCGGCATTTAAAATATGCGGCAGATTGTCGTACAGGGTATCGTCGAGATCGAAACTGATCGCTTGAATATGTTGAGGTCTAAGATAGCAACGCATTATTTATCCTGTGTTTTTTTCGCTCTAGGATGGGCGTTATCATACACCTTAGCTAAGTGTTGGAAATCCAAACTGGTATAAATTTGTGTGGTCGCTAGGTTCGCATGACCCAATAATTCTTGCACCGCCCGCAAGTCGGCGCTCGCTTCTAACATGTGAGTGGCAAAGGAATGACGCAGCTTATGGGGATGTACTCGCACCGATAATGCCTGCTCTTGACCCCATTTAGCCATGCGCGCCTGAATACTGCGATGGGAAAGTCGTTTGCCTTTTTCAGTCACAAATAAGGCGTTATCTTCACAGGGGATCTGCTTTCGGCAATTGAGCCAATTCTGCAGCGCAGTAATCGCTAAACGACCGACTGGGACGATACGCTCCTTATTACCTTTACCTAAGACTCGCACTTCTTTCAAATCGTATTGCACACTGGATAAATTGAGCGCGGCAAGTTCCGCTAAACGTAACCCACTGGAATAAAACAATTCCATCATGGCTTTATCACGCAGACTCAGCGGATCTGTACCTTCAATGTCCAGCAAGTGACTGATAGCATCGACATCGATATTCTTCGGCAGAGGTTTGGTCTGTTTGGGGGCACTTAAGCCTTTGGCGGGATTAAGCTCAATCACGCCTTCGCGCAGCAAAAATTCACCCCATTGTTTTACCGCTGATAAACACAGAGAAAGCGATCGCGGGCTTAAACCTTTGCGGTGCAATTTGGCTAATACTTGCTGCCAATGCTCGCGGCTCACATTGAGTAAATGCACGCCTTCGGGCAAGAGATCGCTACCGCGATTAAGCTCATAAAGGTAATTACGTACTGTATGGGCAGACAACTGTCGCTCGGTACTCAGATAACGTTCAAAGGTTTGTAACCATTGAGTATTTAATGCCGACACTTCGCCTGTTTGCGTACTCATATCGGTTTCCTCATGGGTTTTGCCAAGCCTTGGATGAACAAAATCGCTCTACGGCTGTTACAGCTTAGCAAGCATATGCGCCAGTAAACGCCGCAACTGTTCCAGCAGCATGTTATCCATATCAGGATGAAAATGGGTGACATCTTGGCTAGCAATGGCAAAAATCACCGGGTTGTCTTCCGACAATTTAGTCAGTGCCACCGATCCCACTTCGCTACCAAATAGGCGTTTAGCCTCTTGTTGCGTTAGCCGACCAAAATAGTGACCTTTATGCAGTCTTTGATCCCATATTGCCTTCATATCGGCATCGAGCACGCTGATCAAACGCACATGACTGAAATTAAACTGTAATTTCAAACTATCGGCCAACACTTCTTTGAGTGACACTAGATCGGCACAATTCAGTAGCTGGAAGGATAACTCAGTATTGAATTGGTAAATTTTCTCGTTGCGCGCTGCCATCGTTAACAGACTGGTGATCTCTTCTTCCAACTGGCTGACTCGCTGGCGCAGCATTTCTTGACGACGTTCCACTAAAGAGATAGCGCCGCGCTCCAGATGGGGCAGACGCATTGCCAGCAATAGCTCAGGATAGCGATTGAAAAAATCAGGATTATCCAGCAGATACTCGCGAATAATCAACTCATCAAAGGGCACATTCGTCTGCGGCATCAAGGGCTCTGTCATAACTGAATTTGTCCATCATAAACGTGTTGCGCTGGGCCCGTCATCCACAAAGGTTTCCCCTCACCTTCCCAGTTGATGGTTAAAGTACCGCCGGGTAAATCCACCCGCACTTGCTGGCCGAGCTTCCCTTGCACTTGACCTACAACCACGGCCGCACACGCGCCAGTGCCACAGGCCAAAGTTTCGGCCGCACCACGTTCATACACCCGCAGCTTAATGTGGCCCGAATCCACTACTTGCATAAATCCCACATTCACACCACGGGGAAAGCGCTCATGCTTAGTGAGCATGGCACCAATTTCAGCAACAGCGGCGCTCGCCACATCTTCAACGTCGAGCACACAATGGGGATTGCCCATAGAAGCCGCGCCACATAAAAAGGTTTGCAGTGGTGTTTGCAGTAAATAGGTTTTTTCGGCTTTCTTGGCTTTAAAGGGGATTAGACTTGGTTCAAGAATAGGCACGCCCATATTCACGGTAACGGTGCCATCTCGCTCTAAACGCAGAGTCATCTTACCTGATGAAGTGCTAACACGGATTTTACTCTTATTGGTCAATCCTTTATTGCGTACAAAGCGGGCAAAACAGCGGGCGCCATTACCGCATTGTTCGACTTCAGTACCATCGGCATTGAAGATGCGATAATGAAAATCTAAATCGGGATCATAGGGCGGCTCAACCAACAGTAATTGATCGAAACCTATGCCAAAGTTACGGTCGGCTAAACGGCGGATCTGCTCAGGCGAAAAGAACACGTTCTGCGTGACCCCATCGACCACCATAAAATCGTTACCCAGTCCGTGCATCTTAGTGAATTGGATCAAGATACTTATCCTTTAAGCCGAGGCGCCGCTCATTAAGTATGAAACCAAGCGCCTGAATCAATATAATTTTTCTAGTTTACGGCAGGAGTTGCTCACCTTGCCAGAGCTGAGACAATTTTTCTCGCTCACGCACTAAGAAAGCGTGCTCACCATCGACCATGACTTCGGCCGCACGAGGACGCGTGTTGTAGTTAGAGGCCATCGCAAAACCATAGGCACCACTCGAACGCACAGCAAGTAAATCCCCAGCCACTAAAGCCAGCTTGCGATCTTTACCTAAAAAGTCACCGGTTTCGCACACTGGACCAACAATATCAAACTCATAGGCCTCAGAGTCCCTTGGCACGACTGGGATAATATTTTGCCATGCGCTGTAAAGTGCTGGGCGAATTAAGTCATTCATCGCGCCATCGACAATCGCAAAACGCTTGTCGCTGTTTTCTTTCAAATACAGCACCTGAGTAACAAAAATCCCTGCATTGGCGGCAATCGCACGGCCCGGCTCGAAGATTAGCTTCAGTTGACGGTCGCCCATACGCGCCAATATGGCTGCGGCATACACATCAGGATGCGGCGGAGTTTCAGCATCATAGGTCACACCTAAACCGCCACCCACATCAAAATGCTCAATGACGATACCTTGTTCAGCCAGACGATCGATCAACGCTAGCATACGATCCATTGCATCGAGGAAAGGTTGAATTTCTGTCAATTGCGAACCGATATGGCAATCGACACCTTTCACTTTTAAATGTGGCAAAGCATGGGCACGGGCGAAGACGGTTTCGGCCTCATCCATAGCGATACCGAATTTATTTTCTTTAAGACCAGTCGAAATATAGGGGTGAGTACCCGCATCCACATCGGGATTGACTCGCAAGGAAACTGGCGCCACTTTACCTAAACGACCTGCGACCAAATTTAACTGCTCAAGCTCGGCGCTCGACTCGACGTTAAAGCAATAAATTCCCAGATTAAGTGCCTGTTCCATTTCGGCCGCAGTTTTACCCACGCCAGAGAACACCACTTTGGCGGGATCGCCGCCCGCTTCAATCACTCTTGCTAACTCACCACCCGAAACGATATCAAAACCACTGCCTAAACGTGCCAGCACATTCAGTACGGCCAAGTTCGAATTAGCTTTAACCGCGTAACAAATCAAATGTGGATGATCTGCCACGGCATTATTAAAGGCATGCCAATGGCGCTCTAGCGTGGCGCGGGAATAGATATACAGCGGCGTGCCATAGGTTTGAGCTAAGTCGGCGACCTGGCAGCCTTCGGCGTGCAGGGCATTTTGTTGGTAGAGAAAGTGATCCAATGTCTGATTCCTTACTGCGCTTTATCGCTGCGATAGTGATGATAGTTATAGCTGCTATTATTGTTGTGTTTTTTGTACTTCGATGGCTCGAATTTCGGTTTTAATCTCTTCTACTTCAGGATCAGGTTTAGATGCCTCAACCTTTTTAGGCTGATTCACCTCTGTGGCCGGAGATCGATAGAGGGGGCCCTTCTGGCCGCATGCAGTAATGAATAGGCTACCAAGCAATAACAATAAAAACAGTCTCATTTTTCTCAACATCTGTGCATCTGGTGACTAATGGCCTTATAATCGCACCCATCTTGACGAAAGCAAAGGACAGAAATGCATGGCCATGACAGATACAGAATTTCACCAGCTCGCCGATGACATGTTCCAAGCCATAGAAAATGCGATTGAAACTGCGATTGATGAGCAAGATGCCGATCTTGATATCGATGCCAGTGGCAACGTATTGCAATTAGAATTTGTTGATGGCTCTAAGATTGTGATCAACAAGCAAGAACCTTTGCATGAGATTTGGGTCGCCACACGCTTTGGTGGATATCACTTTGGTTTTGTTGAAGGTAAATGGATGGACGGACGAAATGGCGGCGAATTTATGCCATTCGTGCAAGAGTCTATCGAGCGCCAAGGCGGCATTAAGCTTAGCTTCTAATCTAAGCCTGTCGTAGTGCAAAACCGTAATAGTACAAAACAATAATGGGAGCCTTGGCTCCCATTATTTATGTTAAAAACCAGCTAAAACTCAGTGTCTTGATCGCTAACATCGATACCGAAAGGCGCCACCGTTAACTCTCCGGCTACCCGCACTAAATGGAAAAATTGCGGAATATTAAACCGGGCCCGTGAAGCATAATGCTCATCGAACACATAGTGATGGCTCACTTTATTTACCAACTCGGCCATGTTTGATCCCGCCTGCACGTAATGGCTTAGTTGATTTTCCTCATCGAGGATAAATACATCCAAGTTATCGACCCGTTGGCGTAGAAAATACTGAATCGCGCCTTTAGCCGCATAGTTTTGGACCACTTTCGGCATACTCGAAAAGGGATCGTCACCTAATTCAGGCCGCGGCAATAGTACAAGATGACTGCGGGATAACTGTTGATAAAATGACTTGGCATCGCTCAAGTCCTGATAAGCCATACCTAAAGGATTAAAAAAGATCCCATAGCGAGTACAACTTATCTGGAGTGGCTGCACTAAGGTGCTGGATTGCTGCACTTGTTGGCACAAACGCATGGTTTGTTTTAGTAGATTTTTCACTGCTAATTTAAGCTGTGGGCGTAACTTCTGTGAACAGCTGATCACATCCATATCCACAGGTAAACTGGCTCGTCTTAGCCCCGGCGTCACAAAGGCTAAGGCTTGCAATACCGCCGTATCGCCTTCGAAGCGATGACACTGCCATTCACCCCAACTATTCAAGCAAATCGCATCTAACGCACCAAGCATATTGGCTTTTTTACGCCCGAGTGAGAACACGTTCGCATTCATCACATCGACCATCATTTCCTGTCCTTGCCATTCAATGGTGGGATCGCAATCCAGATTGAGCACGAAAATCAGCTTACGAAAATGCCATGGCTGGCATAAGTCACGTTTAGATACACGCCAATCGTGGTCGATAAAATTCAGTAACCGCTTAGAAGCTTCGGTAAGCCGTTTCGACTTTGCCTTACTCTGACCATATTCATGCCATTGAGTACTCGGCGTCGAGATCCCATTTAAACATGCCCAAATCATTAAGGCTGAAGGGGTTTTTCCCTTGCATATTGCAGACTCGCCTAACAAATTTTGTGGCTGAGGCCCTTGTCGATACAAATAATATTGACGCTCGCGGGAGCTTGAGACCATAGTCACTTCGGACTCAGCGACTGAAGCACTCCACAGCAGATTCAGCTTAGCGATTTGGTCTTCATCTTGACTAAAATAGGTATGCAACTTGCGAGTCAGCATTCCCAAATCTTCAATCCGCAAACCTTCATTTAACTCATGTGTCGATGCGAAGCGTAATAAGGTTTGGTAGCTCGCTAATAACAGTTCATTCAGTTGCTCGTTAAACCAATTGAGCTGGCCACTATGCCAATGTTCACAATTGTCTAAAGTGCTAATCAGACTATCTGGCCATTGCCAATCCTGCACCAGCTTTTGCAGTTTAGGATAACGCCAATCTTTGCCCTCTTGGGTTCGACTCAAGTGCACGCCACATTTTAAATAGAAGCAGCGCCGCACTATCTCTAGTCGGCGAGTATCATTCTGCTTAAGTAAATAGGTTTCGATAATCTCATAGATAGAGTAATAGGCATCATTCGACGTCGAAAAATCACCGGCGAGCGTTTTCTGCCATAAGTGATCACAAAGCAGAGTTGAATGGGGATAATCACTGGCATAAGCCTCGAGTAGCAATACTTTAATCAGCGCCTTATGGGGCTTTTCTAAGCCCTTGTAGAGCTGCCATAACGAAGCACCAAAGTACTCACTCGCAGGTAATTCATGTACATCGCCTAGGGACAAGAGCGCAGGATTGAGTTTAGCGTCAGGCCACCATGCAATCGTTTTACCCGCCAAACGAATTTGACTGCGATAAAACTCTTCAAGTAATAACCAATGTTGCATACTACCGCTATGCTCATGGGCCATTGCTGATTGACATCCACGAACGGCTTTACCGCCACAAAACTGCTGCGGATGAACTAAGTAAAAATTCACCTCAAACTGATACTCGGCAAACCAAGCAGTCAATCGAGTCGCTTTAATCTTGATTAGCGCCAAATCCTCAGAACACAGATCAGCCCTATGTACTAACCAAACATCGACATCGCTCTTGGCATTTTGGCCAAAACTGCCAGTACTCCCCATCGCATAAACGCCTTCAAAGGCATTGATATCCGCTTCTTGAGTAGTAAAAGGCAGCGAGAACACATCGCAGGCCTGGGACTCAGTCTCACCAACCTGATACTCGTTAATTCCACAGGGCGTATTGGCGGCATGATAGCCAGGATACTGAACACCGTTCTGGTGAATTAAAAAAGGGATCAAATGGAATAAGTGTTTTTGTAGCGGCGATAGCAAAGCTAGGGCGCGTGCAATACGTACCTTATTAAGTCTTTCTGCTATATCAGGAAACTGTATTTGCCGATCCATTCAAAAACACAACACTTAAGCACTTATGGGAAATGTGCTCATGTTAACACTTTTACAAACTCGAGCAACTAAACGTGAAGCCCGTCACACTTTCACGGTATCTAGAACATCGCCAACTTCAAAGAATCGATACGGCTTCCTTACATAAACGATTTGCCAATGTTAGCATTGGCGCAACTAAGATCTTTGATGGAAACTAGGCATGTCTGAGAACCGCATACGTATCGCAACCCGCAAGAGTCCGCTGGCCATGTGGCAAGCTGAATTTGTTAAAGCCGAATTAGAACGCATTCACCCCGGTATTGTGGTGGAATTGCTGCCAATGAGCACTAAAGGCGACGTTATCTTAGATACGCCGCTAGCCAAAGTGGGCGGTAAAGGTTTGTTCGTCAAAGAGCTTGAAGTCGCCATGTTAGACGATCTTGCCGATATCGCGGTGCATTCAATGAAAGACGTACCCGTCGACTTCCCCGAAGGCTTAGGCCTTGAAGTCATTTGCGAGCGCGAAGATCCCCGCGATGCCTTTGTATCGAATTTATATAAAACGATCAGCGAATTACCATTAGGCGCAACTGTGGGCACCTCGAGCCTACGTCGTCAATGCCAACTGCGCGCATCACGCCCTGACCTTATTATCAAAGATTTACGCGGTAACGTAGGCACTCGTTTAGCTAAACTTGATAACGGCGAATACGATGCCATTATTCTTGCCGCTGCTGGCTTAATTCGCCTGAAATTGTCTGAGCGGATTGCTAGCTTTATCTCTGCTGAAGAATCCTTGCCCGCCAACGGCCAAGGTGCTGTGGGTATCGAATGTCGCACCAATGACGAACGCGTTAAGGCCCTACTGGCACCATTAGAACATTTAGAAACGCGCTACCGTGTGATTGCCGAGCGCGCGATGAACACGCGCCTAGAAGGTGGATGCCAAGTGCCGATTGGCGCATTTGCCGAAATCAATGGTGATGAGATGACATTACGCGGCCTAGTCGGTAACCCTGATGGTAGTGAAATCATCGAAGGCGTGATCACAGGTCCAAAAACCGACGCCACGCAATTAGGGGTTGCCCTTGCCGAAGAGCTATTGAGCAAAGGCGCAAAAAGCATACTCGACGCTGTTTACGCTAAAGCCTAAGTCGATGAAAGTCTTACTGACGCGCCCAGAAGGGCGCAATCAGTCCATGATCGATGCCTTGAATCAGCAAGGCATTAGCCATTGGGTTACACCTCTACTGTGTGTCGAAGCAACGCCGCCCATCACAACGAATAACTCGCACCCACTGGCACACGCCGATATGATTATCTGTATCAGCGCTAATGCAGTCAGCTTTGCCGACTATGCCTTAACAACCGCTCATTCTCGAATAAAAGGCTGGCCTCAAGCTCAATATTTCGCCGTAGGTCATGCGACTTGGGAAGCATTAAATCAACTCGGCATTAAAGCCCTCGAAGCCCCAGATGATTGTCAGCAGACCGAAGGTCTACTCACGCTCGCGCCTTTGCAAGATATTAAAGGTAAGCAGATTACGATCATACGTGGCGTTGGTGGCCGTGAAGCCTTAGCTGAACGACTGGCTGAGCGCGGGGCAACAGTGCGCTATTGGGAAGTATATCAACGGGCTTGTCCACCACTCAATGGACAACAGATCGCACAACAATGGCAAGAGTTTGGCATCGACACTATTGTCGTCACCAGCGGTGAAGTACTGGATAACCTGATTAATCTAGTGCCAAAAGAGTTATTTGCATGGCTGCGCTCATGTCATATCATAGTCCCAAGTAACCGAGTAGAAGCTCAAGCTCACGCCTTTGGTATAACCCAAGTCACCAATGCCAATGCCGCCAACAGCAAAGCCGTGCTAAACGCCCTTAAACTCTAAGCGCTATTTAGCCCGATTTAACTCGAATTTCGGCAGTAGCATGTTTTCAAGGACTGTTAAATGGATAACAACAAGCACGACGCAAAGAGCCCTGAATTACAGGCTACCTCTATTATTGAACCATCAATAACGACTGATGACACGCCCGTAACTTCAGCGCCATCTTCTGAATCCCAAACAGCCAAAGCCACACCTTCAAGCACGCCGAGTCAAACAGCAGTACCCAATAGAAGTTCATGGGCGATTCGCTTTGGAGTGTTATTAGCGCTGGGTTTAACTGCTTGCACCCTTGGCGGTGGTTTTATGCTGTACCAACAGATGCAACAGCAACTGCTAGCGCAGAATGCGAAAAATATCGCCCTGCAGGATCAATTACAGCAAGCCCTGCTACAACCCAATCAACGTATTGGCCAGCTTGAACAGCAACAACTGAATGATGCTAAGACCTATCAAGAATTAACAAAATTGGCAGAAGACCAAAATCAACTGCAGGACAGGATCAATAAACTTGCCCAGCGCAGTCCAACGCATTGGATGGCGTCAGAAGCCGAATATCTAGTAAACATGGCGGGCCGTAAACTTTGGTTAGAAAAAGATCCCCGCACCGCCACCGATCTATTAAAGTCGGCGGATGAAACCATCGCCGCCATGAACAATCCCGCTTTGCTACCTATTCGTAAAGCTCTGGCAAAAGATATCGCCGCGACTGCAAGTATTAAAACCACAGATATTGATGGTAGTGTATTAGCCCTCGATGCCTTAATTGAGCAACTCGATAAGCTGCCACTTAATCGCACCGATGCAGAAACCGATGCCCCTGAAGATACAAACATTACTGGCGATTTAAATGACTGGCAGAGCAACTTAGGGAAGACGTGGAAAGCGTTAACCCAAGACTTTATCACCATACGCCATAGAACCGCCGATGCACCCGCTTTACTTGCTCCTGAGCAACAGTGGTATCTGGTTGAAAACATTCGTCATAAACTGCTGCAATCTCAACTTGCTTTATACCGCTACGACAGAGCCGCTTATCACCAATCATTAATGATGGTGCGTAAGTGGATTCAAACCTATTTTGATACTCAAGATCACAGCACTGCTGAAGCCATCGCCAAAATCGATAAATTGGCGACATTAGAACTTGATCCTATTACTCTGAAATCCTTTGCCGCAAAACCTCTGCTATTACAGCTGACAAGCTATGGTGAGCTGACCTCATCAGAGGATGTGCCATTATGATCAAGATACTAATTTTCTTAGGGATAATACTAATAGGGCTCTGCATTAGCCCTTGGTTGGTGGGCAACACAGGTTATGTATACATTGCGGCAGGTGACTACCAGGTTGAGACCAGTTTAGTCTTTGGGATCATTGCCTTAATTGTATTTTATGCCATGTTCCAAGTACTAGAATGGTTGGTGATTAGCGCCATTAATCTCATGCTGCGTAGCCGTTTTATTCCTCGCCACTGGCGCCGTCGCTCCGCGAAAAAGCATACCTTAATGGGTGCATTGGCTCTGGCAGAAGAAGATTGGCCAGCAGCAGAACGCGCTATGATAAAAGGCGCCGACAATGGCGAACTCCCTGCACTTAATTTACTTGCAGCGGCTCGTGCTGCCCAGTACCAACAGAAAATAGCAGAGCGTGATCAATATCTTGACCGTGCAGCAACACAACCGCTGGCCGCGAATGCCGTCGCAACCACGCGTACTCGATATCTGTTAAAACAAGGAGAGTTAGCTTTAGCCCGCGCCGAGCTCGATAAATTAGCCCCCACAAGTAAGAGCAAAGCACCGGTACTCAAACTCGCCCTCGAGTTATATCGAGCGCAAGAGGATTGGGATGCGCTCAAGCTATTATTACCTATTTTGAAGAAACGCCAGATCCAAGATGACACCCAGCTAAATGAACTCAATGTAATCACTCACTGCGCTTTACTCAAAGCCGCAACCATTAAAGGCGAAGAAGCCTTAGAACAATGCTGGCAGTGGTTATCTCGTAGTGAGCGCAATCAGTCTGAGTTTTTGGCGATTTATGCTGTGGGTTTATGCCGCTTTAATCGCAAAGAGCAAGCGCTGAAGCTACTCTCGAAAAAATTACGTACTGCTCCTGAATCTGCACTTTTAGAAGTCATTCCAGAAATAACGACAGCCCAAGATACGGAAATCCGTAAGCAGTTACTCAAGCATGAAATCACCCATGAGAATAATGCCGACTACCAGATGTGCTTAGCTAAACTTTATCAGCAAACACGGGATATGAAAGAAGCCAGAACCTGCTGGCAAAATGTTTGCCGACTCGAACCCACAAAAGCCTCTTGGTTGGCGCTTGCGCGGATTCAAGAACAGTTAGGCGAACAAGGTAACGCAAATCAAAGTTATCGTCAGGCGGTTAATCTGTAGTTCTACAATGCCTGCAACCTAGTCGCCGTGATTTGAGTAACGAAAGATCACGGCACTTGCCAATGCTGGCATATTAAAACCCACTTAACTTGCCAAAAATGTTAAAAACTAGATCGTGTCGCTTCTTTTCCGTAAAAACCACTCTCCCAATCCAGATTAATTTCTTATAACTATGCTTAATCTTAGAGTTAAAAAGTACTAAATACGGCCCTTTTTATAGATATAGCTACTACATCTAGTTACAGGTCTAAAAATTGTCACTTTTGCGTATTAAGATCCGTAAAACCGCATAAGAGCAGGCAACACAAGCGCGTCAAAAAATTGACTTAAGTCGTTTCGTTAGCTAAAATTCCACCACTTGTATCACAGTGCGACATATTTGTTGGACTTGTGCGTCTATGGATTAACACACTTTGGCTGTTGGGAGCTTACTATGGGATCGGTAATTACATCAAAGAAAGGTTTGCTTAAGTTAGTAAAAGGGCAAATCAATGTCGAAGTTGATGGTTCAAATCAACCCGCTAAGGATGGCGAACAACTCCCTAAAGGTGCTGTGCTCCATATTGGCGAAAACGCAACCTATGAAATTACCTTCGATGATGGCACTAAGCTATCAAATGAAGTCGCGCCCAGCGAAACTACTGCAGCAGCCTCTGGCACGGCTAACGAAGCAGCCCTAGATGAAATTCAAGCATTACAAGATCTTATTGCATCCGGTGAAGACCCAACTCAGAACCTACCAGAAACCGCAGCAGGTAACACACCAGGCAGTGATGGTAACTCGGGCTATGTCACTCTAGCCCGTAGCGGCACAGAAACCATTGCAGCTTCAGGCTACTCAACAAGCGGCCAAGCACTGACTGGAACGACGGTTAATATTCCACAATTCACCATTGCAGCAGACTCACCTTCAGCACTGGCTAATGACAGCAACACTTCCAATGAAGATACTGTAGCGACTGGCAATGTGCTCGATAACGACACTGATGTGGATTCCACTCTAAGTGTTGTGAGCTTCGAAATCAGCGGTACCACCTACGCAGCAGGCACAGAAGTGACTCTCGAAGGCGGCGTTTTAGTTTTAAATACCGACGGCTCTTACACCTTCACGCCGAATGAAAACTGGAATGGCCAAGTACCTGTCATTACCTACACAACCAACACGGGCTCAACTGCAACGCTAACCATTAATATCAGCCCTGTCGATGATCCTTCCATCCTTGCAAATGACAGCGCCACAGTTGCAGAAGACACTGCAGCAACTGGCAATGTGCTTGATAATGATTCCGATATCGACAGCACCCTTTCCGTTGTCAGCTTCACCGTGAACGGCGATACTGTTACCGCTGGCACCACCATTTCCTTGGAAGGCGGCAGCTTAGTCATCAATGCCAATGGCTCTTACACCTTCACGCCGAATGCAAACTGGAATGGCCAAGTACCAGTCATCACCTACACCACTAACACTGGCTCAACAGCCACATTAACCATTAATGTGACCCCGGTTGATGATGCTTCTGTATTAGCCAACGACACCAATACCGTTGATGAAGATACCGTTGCCACCGGTAACGTGCTCACCAATGACAGCGATGTGGATAACACCTTATCGGTCGTTAGCTTCACCGTGAACGGCGATACTGTTACTGCGGGCACCACCGTTGAACTTGAAGGCGGCAGCTTAGTCATCAATACCGATGGCTCTTACACCTTTACGCCTAATGCAAACTGGAATGGCCAAGTACCTGTCATTACCTACACCACTAACACTGGTTCAACAGCAACACTAACCATTAATGTTAACCCTGTCGACGATCCCGCTGACATCACCGTCGGTAACGGCGACAGCGATGCCGGCACCGTCACCGAAGACGGCGATTCCGACACCCTGCCAGGCACAGTACAAACGGTGGCCGGCACCTTAACCGTCACCGACGTCGAC
>NZ_JAHKQZ010000020.1:0-109191 GCF_019345585.1 Shewanella sp. NKUCC05_KAH | reverse complement strand
GATTACCCCATATCAGCAGATAATTTGCTTTGTGCTGCGAAGAAACTAACTGAACTCTCATTAACTCATGGTTGTTGGGGTTATGAATTATGAGGGGATCCTACAGTGCTCAATTAGTTAAGCAGATTAATGCCTTGAAATTACATAATTCAAGGTGTGATGATGAGTATTTTTTATTTCCTTGTGGATTTAAAAAGATATCTAGTAGTAATACTGAGCTTACATTAGGTGTTTTTGACTCGATACAATCATTCTCAGATGATTTGTTTAATGAACATAATGTTGATTTAAGCTCTGTTTTGGATGAGATTTACTCATACGTAAAGGATGAATTTGAGTATATTTATACACCGTCAGAAATAGATTATGATACTTATACAAAAATAGAAGGGAAAACTATTCAATCTTTAATGGGGACTTCTGTTGATTTAATAATTAAAGATTGCATTGATGAAGGGGTTATTAAAGATATAAACAGTGGCTTAGATGAGTTTCTTAGAAAAGTAGAGGTCTATTTAGAAAAGTATGAATATAAAAAACCTGCTAAAAGGCAGACTTTATTCAATTTGACTCATCTAACATCAAAAATAATCGAGACATATTTTGAGTCAAAAGTTCTAAATTTAAGGTCTAACTCTGAACTTACTCCGATATATAATTTTAGTTCAGGCGAGAAACGCAAAGCAATTATTGATTTAGCTAGAGCATTTATTTTAAATTCAGGAAGAGATTTACATAATAAAACGGTTGTTATTGCTATGGATGAGCCAGAGGTATCTCTTCATACTTCAGCTTGTTTTGAGCAGTTTGAAAAATTAGAAGAAATATCAAAAAATCGAGTGCAAACACTTATCTCAACTCATTGGTACGGATTTTTCCCATCAGTATCGTCTGGTAATGCTGTTTATATTGCGGACTCGGAAGATAATAGAGTTTCTTTTTTGATTAATTTATCAAGATTCAGAGAGGATGTCAGATTAATACGTAATGAAACTCAAGGCAAAATGCCGAGTAATATTGAGCTTAAAAGTGTTAATGACTTTGTTCAGTCTGTTATATCGTCAATTACTCGTAGTAATAAACGATGGATTATCTGTGAAGGCGCTTCAGATAAAATATATTTAAATCACTTCTTGGAAGGTGAAGGTTTTAACATTCTTTCTGTTGGGGGAAGTAAGTATGTTAAGAAAGTTTATGAATATATATATTTGGCACTAGAGGATGAACGAAGCGATATTAAAGGTAAAGTTTACTTTCTTCTTGATACAGATAAAAATTCGAGGGTTATTCTTCAAAAGATTCGATGAAGAATCTTAGATTGAGGAGAATGCAAATAAACAGTGTGAGCAAAGCTGTTGAGCTTTTAAAAGCATCTGATAATTCCCATTTTCCACCTACAGAAATTGAAAATGTTTTAAATTCAGAAATATTTAAAGAAGTGTTGGAATATTACTGCTCTACAGGTCACAAAGGGCTTCTTGAAAATGTTGTAGATAGTTGCCTTGGCTTTGAAAATAAACTTGTTTCTGGAGTTGCATTTGACTTTAGAATCTCTGAATTAGCTTCTCTAGATGAATTTTTCGAACAGATTGGAATGAAGGTTAAATTCGCAAAAAAATACTGCGAATTAGATGTACATCGTAAAGTTCCTAATTGGGTCAATGATATGAAAGACTTTTTTTTGGATTGACATCTTACCGGAATTTTAAATTGGAGGTAAATTGAAGTTTTTAGTGATTATCTTCGGCATAGCTGTGTCGATATTTATGCATGGAAGTGGGTTGTCTGTCGATAGCAAATGGTGGTGGGATTTACTGTTATCTTTCAATGTAAAAGCATTAAGTGAAAACTTGGGGATGGTTGTATTTTGCTTTTGGATACATCTTCCACTGATGATCATATTTTCTTTAGTATGTGCTTTGATTATTAATCGAGTTGGGTATCCAAGGTATTTTATTTACTCTGTGTTAGGTACTTCATTTTTTACATTTGTTGTGCTGCCATCACTGCCTGTTTTCGATGTGTTATTAGCTGGCGGGATGAGCCCATTACGTTTTATCGATATCTTTGTAAAAACACTCATGTTTCTGACCTTGTTCTTTGTTTTTAATATACTTATGAAAAAGTTTAATAGGCTGAATTTGTTGGATTAATTTCACTTTTAAGATGTTTCACTGACTGTGTTTATTGATTTATTTTAGGGATGATTTAAGAGCTTTATGAAAAAAATTAGTTTTTGGGGTATGAGCATAGTGCTTGCTTTGACACTTGTTATCGGCCTTGCAGTTGATTTTATGGTTGAATTTAAGTCTGAATCGATTTTTATGCAGATGAATATTTTTAGCTTTAAATTATTGCTTTCTTTACTTAGCATGCTTTGTGTATATATTGCTATTGCAGTCACTTTTAATTTTAAAGTGTTACCTATGCTTATAGGTAAAGACTATCCGTCAAATTACTTTAGGTGGTCTAAGTTTCGATATCTAGAAGTTTTCTTTTTATTTAACTTATGGTCTATGGGTCATCTTCAATATTTCACCGTCGTAATAGTTAATTTCGCTTTGGTTGAGTTGATACACTTATATTTAGTTTATAAAAGTATCAATGATAAGCTCGAGTCTACTATATAAATTGGTAAGTTGAGGACAATAAGGCTTGTGGAGTTGGCATAACTCTTTCAATGCGAAAAGTTAACTCTAATGCCACAGAAGTTCACCGATCCCCTGCGAAGTTGCTGAAGGGCGTTGAAGAAAATAGCGTGACGCAGACAGGACGTCTGCGTAGCTTTCGGGGGGAAGGGACGCCCCATCGGAAGCGTTAGCTATTTTCGAATAAGCACGAAGCCAGTCACTAATGCATGTAACTTCGCTAGGGGCGGCAAGGGGAGATGCAAGAGGGGGATTGCTGTTGATCCCCTTCTTGCCCTGGTGTGGAATGGAATTCCACGACTTTGATTTTGATTTTGATTTTAAATTTAAAAATTAAAACCAAAAATTAAGGAGTGATAACTCAGCCCCTTAATTCTACGTTTTGTCTAATCTCCCAAGTGAAACTTGGGCATTAACGAGTACCAATGATTACTCAGGATCATAATCCAACACTGGCGCCAGCCACTTCTCCGTTTCCGCAATGCTCATCCCTTTACGCTTGGCATAATCTTCCACTTGATCGCGGCCGATATTACTCACGCCAAAGTAGCGGGATTTCGGGTGGGCGAAATACCAGCCCGATACTGCCGCTGTGGGGAACATGGCGTAGCTTTCGGTGATGTTCAAGTTGATGGTTTCATCGGGCTTGAGCAAGTCCCATAACAAGCCTTTTTCTGTGTGGTCTGGGCACGCTGGGTAACCGGGGGCGGGGCGTATGCCTTTGTATTTCTCGCGGATTAAGGCTTCGTTACTTAACTGCTCATCGGCTGCATAACCCCAAAACTCTTTACGTACCCGTTCGTGCATCCGCTCGGCAAAGGCTTCGGCCAAACGGTCGGCTAAGCATTTGAGCATGATGGCGTTGTAGTCGTCGTGGTTGGCTTCGAAACGCGCCACATGTTCGTCTATGCCGTGGCCTGTGGTCACCGCAAAGCCGCCCATGTAATCGGCGACGCCTGAGTCTTTTGGTGCAACAAAATCGGATAGGCAGAAGTTGTCGTTGCCGACACGCTCAAGCTGCATCCGCAGGTGATGTGTGGTCATTTCGACTGTGGTACGCGACTCATCGGTATACAGCTCAATGTCGTCGTAATTGACGGTATTGGCAGGGAATAAGCCGATAACCGCTTTCGCCGTGAGCCACTTTTCCTCGATGATTTGTTTGAGCATGGCCTGACCATCGGCGAATAGCTTTTGCGCCTCGACGCCGACGACTTTATCGGTGAGGATTTCAGGGTAATGGCCGTGCAATTCCCACGAGCGGAAAAACGGTGTCCAGTCGATACGCTCGACTAAGTCTTCTAATGGATAATTATCAAATACTTGGCGACCGAGCACGTTTGGCGTGAACGGGGTGTAGTTTGCCCAATCGTGTTGGCAGCGATTTTCACGGGCCGCTTCGAGTGACACTATCTCTTTGCGCTTGGCTTGGGATAAACGCTTAGTGCGCATGTCGTCGTATTCAGCATAGGTTTCGTCTATGGTCGCTTGGCGGGTCTCGTTGTTGATGAGCTTACTCACCATAGGCACGGCGCGGGAGGCATCGGCGATATAAATGGCGCCATGGGGATAATGGGGCGCAATCTTCACCGCAGTGTGGATTTTAGAGCAAGTGGCGCCGCCGATAATCGCCGGAATGGTTAAGCCTTCACGGTGGAAGGTTTTCACGTTATGCACCATCTCGTCCAGACTCGGCGTGATGAGCCCCGACATGCCGATGATATCGATATTGTGTTCTTTCACGGCGTCGAGAATTCGCTCCACCGACACCATCACACCTAAATCGAATACCTCAAAACCGTTACAGGCGAGCACCACGCCGACGATATTTTTGCCGATATCGTGCACGTCACCTTTTACTGTCACCATCAAAATCTTGCCGTTAGATTGGCCTTCGACCTTTTCTAGCTCGATATAGGGGTTTAAGTAAGCCACGGCTTTTTTCATCACCCGCGCCGATTTCACCACCTGCGGCAGGAACATTTTGCCTGAGCCGAACAAGTCGCCGACCACGTTCATGCCGTCCATCAAGGCGCCTTCAATCACATCCAGCGGACGTTTCGCTTCTTGGCGAGCGGCTTCGGTATCTTCATCGATAAATTCGGTAATGCCTTTGACGAGCGCATGGGACAAGCGTTGGCTCACCGGCCAGCTGCGCCATTCTAAATCTTCTTTCTTGCCCACCTGCGCGCCATCACCGCGGAATTTCTCTGCGATTTCAAGTAACTGCTCGGTATTGCTTGAGCCTTCAACTGGGCAGGGCAAGTTAAGCACCACGTTTTCGACCCGCACTTTAAGTTCAGGATCGATATCGTCGTAAATGGCTAACTGACCCGCGTTGACAATGCCCATGTCCATGCCGACTTTGATGGCGTGGTACAGGAAAACGGCGTGAATCGCTTCGCGCACTGGGTTGTTACCGCGGAATGAGAACGACACGTTCGATACGCCGCCCGAAATCATTGCGTGGGGCAGGGTGGCTTTAATCGCTTTAATGGCATCAATAAAATCGACGGCATAGTTGTCGTGTTCATCGATACCCGTGGCGATGGCGAAGATATTTGGGTCGAAGATGATGTCTTCTGGCGGAAAGCCGACCTTATCGACCAATACCCGATAGGCGCGGGTACAGATTTCGATTTTACGCGCCTTAGTGTCAGCCTGACCTTGCTCGTCGAATGCCATGATAATGGCCGCCGCGCCGTAGCGTTTCACTAAGGTGGCTTGCTCGATAAACTTGGCTTCGCCTTCTTTGAGGGAAATAGAGTTAACTATGCCCTTGCCTTGAATACATTTGAGGCCAGCTTCGATCACTTCCCACTTAGAGGAGTCGATCATAATAGGTACGCGGCTGATGTCGGGCTCAGAGGCAATCAAGTTCAAAAACTTGTGCATGATTTCGGCGCCATCGAGCATACCTTCGTCCATGTTGATGTCGATGATCTGCGCGCCGCTTTCGACCTGCTCGCGGGCGACATCGAGCGCTTGCTCAAACTTGCCTTCTTTGATTAACTTTAAAAACTTAGCCGAGCCTGTGACGTTGGTGCGCTCACCCACGTTAACGAACAGGGATTGGGCGTCGATAGTCAGTGGTTCCAAACCTGCCAAGCGGCAAGCGACTGGAATGTCCGGCAAAATACGTGGATCGTGACGGCTCACCGCTTCGCGGATCACGCGGATATGTTCAGGCGTACTACCACAACAACCCCCGATAATATTAAGCATGCCTTCGCGCGCCCAATCTTCGATCACGTTCGCCATGTCTTCTGGGGTTTCATCGTAACCGCCAAACTCGTTCGGCAGGCCTGCGTTCGGATGCGCCGACACATAACACTCGCTGATGCGGGATAATTCTTCCACATAGGGGCGCAATTCTTTTGGCCCAAGTGCACAGTTAAGACCGATAGATAAGGGCTTGATATGGCGAAGGGAATTGTAAAAGGCTTCGGTCGTTTGGCCAGTCAGTGTGCGACCCGAGGCATCGGTAATGGTGCCCGAAATCATGATCGGCAATCTGTCTTTAGAATGCTGACCGAATAAGTCATCGAATACCGATTCAATTGCAAACAGCGCGGCTTTGGCGTTTAAGGTATCGAATATGGTCTCGACCATAATGATATCCGCGCCGCCTTCAATCAGCGCCTTAGTGGATTCTTTGTAAGCAGTCACTAACTCATCGAAGCTGACGTTGCGATAGCCTGGGTCGTTCACATCAGGGCTAATCGAACACGTACGGTTAGTGGGGCCTAACACACCGGCGACGTAGCGTGGAATGCCTGTGGCAGCAAAGGCTTCATCACAGGCTTCACGTGCGAGGCGCGCGCCGACTAAGTTAATTTCGGCGGACAGCGACTGCATGTCGTAGTCGGCCATGGCGATGGTGGTGGCGTTAAAGGTGTTGGTTTCAATGATGTCGGCACCGGCGTTTAAGTAGTCGGTGTGAATTTGTTTGATGATGTGGGGTTGCGACAAGACTAAGAGGTCGTTGTTACCTTTGACATCTGTATGCCAATCTTTAAAACGTTCGCCGCGATAGTCCTCTTCTTCCAGTTTGTAGCCTTGGATCATAGTGCCCATGGCACCGTCTAAGATCAGAATGCGCTCTGCAAGCTGTTTGCGAATGTCTGCTAATATTTGGCTGGCTTTGGTTGAGGGTATCGTCATAAATAATTACCTTAAATACAGCTAAGTTAAGTCCAAAAATCGGCCATTGTTATGCTAAGTGCATTTTATTGTCGTCAGCCGACATTTTTTTGAATACTTGTTCTTAAAAATTTGTTTTGGACATTTAAACGTATAGACGTCCATAATACGCGACTTATGATTGTCAGGGCAAGATGAAAGTCAAAGGCATTAGGAGCGAGAATCGAGAATCTAGAATTTAGGCCCTCGGCTTGAGTTTCTAGCATCTAGTCCCTAACTAAAAAGGCATATATGAAACAAGTTCGATTGTTATTGTTACGCCACGGTGAGTGTGAAGGCGGCGCGATCTTGCGGGGTCGTGTGGATGTGCCTTTAAGCAAAAAGGGTTGGCAACAAATGTCGGCAGCAGTTGAGTCACAGGCCAGCGTGTGTAGCGCGATTTATAGCTCGACTTCACGCCGCTGCGCCGATTTTGCCCACGCTTTTGCCGCCGAGCTGCATTCGACGGCGGCACTGATATCTGAGTCAAGGCCATTGCAGGCGCAGTGTTTGTCGGGTTTACAGGAAATTGATTTTGGTGATTGGGACGGTTGTCGGCTCGATGAACTGTATCAACAAGAGGGCGAACACTTAGCGGCGTATTGGCAAAACCCTTGGCAAACTCCGCCGCCTAATGGTGAAACTATGGCAAGTTTTGAGTCGCGGGTGAATGGGACGATTGACCAGATACTCGCCGCCGAGTTTGAACGATTGACCCTTGACTCACATAAAATGGGTAATGAAAACAGTGCCATTAATGAAACCACTGACAATATGCCAGCCACTCAAGTGTGGGTCGTGACCCACGGCGGGGTGATCCGTCACTTAATGGCGCGTGCCTTAGGGGTTGAACGGGCGGTGGGGTTTTATAGTCAACTCGATTTACCCGTGGCGGCCGTGGTGACTATTAATGTGCTGCAAGATGAACAGGGTGCCTGCTATTGGCGTTTAGATTGGCCGAGTGGGCGCAGGTGTTGAGGCCTTATTTCACTATCTCGGCGCTATCATGTAGGCGTGATCGTTTGGCGAGAATAAGCTGACATGAAAATATTCTGATTTAAACAGCATTGCCTAATGGGATAGATGTAGGATAATGCTTTTCCCTGACGTTTGAACGAGATAGCGTATTACATGCGCAATGAGTGATAACGTCGCAGAAATAGGTGTTGGGAATAGACTCTCTTTGTTCGAATCGCTCCGTTGTTTTTATTCACAGTGGCGTTGTTAACAAAGAGCATATCAACCCAAACATAATAGGGAATCGGGGAACTGCTCGTCAGTCAGCCCGAACTGTGCCCGCAACTGTGAGTAGTTTAAAGAAGCACCTAGATTCTAGAGCCTAGCTCCTTCTTTTCTACAAGTCAGGAGACCTGCCTATTTCTGTTATCGCTGCGTGCAGCCTTAGTTCTCGAGCGGGTGACTCGAGGGAGCAGATGACAATGTGCACAACCTTTTTTTATACAGGTTTGGACTCGATAGGAGCGCCGCTTAGGTGAAACTTTCCGCAATCCAAACTAACAGCCCCGTGAATGACACTAACCCGTCATTGAGCCCGTCAGTCGCGCTCAATGTGAGCCAGTTGAGCTGGTGTATCGATGGCAAAACCATTCTTTCCAATATTAACTTTACGCTGCCAACGGGGCAGATGCTGGGGCTGATTGGCCCTAACGGTGCGGGCAAGTCCAGTTTGCTGCGCTGTTTGTATCGGTTTGTTCGCCCGACTCAGGGCAAAATTACCCTTTTTGATCAAGATATTGAGCGCTTGTCGCCCAAGGCGTTTGCCTGTCGCGTCGCCGTAGTGCAGCAGGATACACCGCACTATTTTGACCTCACCACAGAGCAATTGGTCAGCATGGGCTTAACGCCCCACAAGGGCATGTTCGATACCAATTCGAGCTGTGATATTGAGCGTATTGCAAAGGCTTTAGAGAAAGTTGGCTTGAGCCATAAGATGCACCAACAATATGAGCACTTATCCGGCGGTGAAAAGCAACGCGCTTTGATTGCCCGTGCCATAGTGCAGCAGCCGCAGCTTTTAATCCTCGATGAGCCAACGAATCACCTCGATGTGCGCTATCAAATTCAAATCCTCGAATTGGTGCGTAGTCTTGGTATCAGCGTGATTGCCTCTATTCATGATCTTAATTTAGCCAGTGCCCTGTGCGACAGTTTGTTGTTGATCCATAACGGGGAAGTCAGCGCTATGGGGACGCCAACCGAAGTATTAACCGAGGCGCGAATTGGTGATGTGTTTGGCGTGTGTGCTCAGGTATCGCCCCATCCACAGCATAAAAAGCCCTTAATCAGCTATTTTTATGGTTACCACCATGTAGATCATGGCCTGAACGAGCGAGGCGAGGGCGGATGACTCAGGGGAGTAAACAATATTTCATCTCATATTTGGGGCGTATCGTGACACCGTTGACGAGACAACAACTGATGCTGCTCGTATTAGGTATCATCACTTTGATAACGCCTATTGCTGCGACGAGTTTTGGTGCGGCGAACATCAGTTTTACGGATGTTATTCAAATATTTATCAATAAGGCGACGAACTTCACTCAAGCCAATGGTATGACTGAACGCATTGTGATGGAGCTCAGGCTACCGCGCATTTTACTCGCCTTTGTGGCGGGTGCGGGTTTGTCACTGGCGGGCAGTGTGTTGCAAACTGTGACTCGCAATCCGCTCGCCGATCCCTATTTGTTTGGCATTAGCTCTGGCGCGTCCTTTGGCGCTGTGGTGATGTTGACCTTATTCACTGGCTCTGGATTTTTTGATAATGCGGGCATGGCTGCACATTCTGGGCTTTTTAGCGGTTCGGGCGCCTTGTCTGGATTACTTTGGTTTAGCTTGCCCTTGGGCGCTTTTATTGGCGCGAGTTTGTCGGTGTTGATAGTGCTTGCCTTGTCTGGGCTTGGGCTCAATAGCCAAGTGGAGCGCATGTTGCTCTCTGGTGTGGCGACCTCCTTTATGTTCGGCGCATTAACGAGTCTGCTGCTGTATTTCGCCAGTCCGCAGGCGACAGCCTCTGTGCTGTTTTGGAGTTTAGGCAGTTTTGCAAAGGCCAGTTGGTCCTTGTTAGTACTGCCGACACTGGTGATTGGTGCGAGTTTATTCATTATTTTAGGCATGAAACGGCAGATCATGGCGTTGCAGGCGGGGGATGAAACGGCGCATACCTTAGGGGTGAATGTGCCTAAGCTGCGGCTCAATATGTTGCTGCTCTGCTCCTTGATTACCGCTATTTTGGTGGCTACCTGTGGCGGTATCGGTTTTGTCGGGTTAATGATCCCCCACACAGTACGCATGCTGTTCCCCGGTCGTCAGCCGATTTTATTAACGGCGCTGGTGGGCGGATTATTTATGGTGTGGATTGATGTATTAGCGCGCTGTTTATTGGGGAATCAAGAGTTGCCCGTGGGCATTATCACAGCCGCCATAGGTAGTATGTTCTTTTTGCTGATTTTGCGTAAGCGTAGAGTCATGTCGTAAGTGCAGACTGACGGGATAATCAGTATTTCTGTTGATATCCCACCCGCGATTGGAAATGCACAATTGGACATGTTCGTCATAGACGCGGGATGCGTTGTGGTTATTTAATGTAGATTACAAAGTGGAGTGTGGATGTCTCAGTCAGCCGTGTCTTTTCAAATAAGCCCTGTGAGTAAAGCGCAGGATCTGGTGATTCTGCAGAAAATTGATCTTAAGACTAAGCCGCCCGGTGCCTTAGGTCAGCTCGAATCCTTAGCCTTGCAGATTGCCCGCGTGCAAGCAACTGATTTGCAACAAACGGATCAGCCACAAACGGATGTGCTCAAAATAGTCCATCCAACCATGTTAGTGTTTGCGGGGGATCATGGCATTGCCGCAGAAGGCGTGTCGATTGCCCCTAGCGAAGTGACTCACCAAATGGTGCAAAACTTTGCCCATGGCGGCGCGGCGATTAACGTTTTTTGTCGGCAGGTGGGCTTTAAGCTCGAAGTGATCGATTGCGGTATTTTAACGCCAGTTGAAGGGGTTGAAGGTATTATCGATCAACGTCTTGGCGCTGGAACGGGTGCAATCCATTTAGAGCCCGCGATGACGTTGGAAACCGTCGATAAAGGCTTTGCTATGGCGCGCGATTTGATTGAACGTCACCATCAAGCGGGTTGTAACTTAGTCGCCTTTGGTGAAATGGGCATAGGCAATACCTCCTCTGCTGCGGCCATTATGGCGGCGATTATGCAGTTGGATGTGATTGATTGCGTTGGCCGTGGTACTGGCATTAATAGCGAAACCTTAGAACGTAAACTGATGCTGATTGAGCTCGCGTTATTGCTGCATCAAAGCGCCTTAACTGGACCTAAGTCAGTGTTAGCTTGCCTAGGAGGCTTTGAAATTGTGCAGATGACGGGAGCTATGTTAGCTGCCGCTGAACGTAAAATGCTGGTGGTCGTGGACGGTTTTATCGCGACAGCGGCGGCATTAGTCGCAGTGCAAATCGCCCCCAATGTGCGTGATTATTTGATTTTTGCCCATCAATCCGATGAGCAAGGTCATCTGCGAATGTTAGAATTTTTGCAGGCTAAACCTTTATTATCCCTAGGGCTGAGATTAGGCGAAGGTACGGGGGCGGCGTTGGCATTGCCGCTTATTCAAGCCTCAGTAAATTTTTACAATCAAATGGCGAGTTTTAGTGATGCGGGGATTGAGGCTGTTGTATGATGTGCTCTGCTAAGTCGCTTATTTTACTTATTTAAAATAATAGCCTTTAGCCAACCGTTTTAATTTTAAACCTTGCAGCAAGTGTGAATTCACTAAGGATGCTTTATGTCAGAACGCGAAAGCTGGCACAAAGAGATAGATTTATTTTTAGTTGCCATGGGCTATTTTACCCGCATTCCTATGCCTAAGTGGGTCGAAGTCGATAGCGATAAATTGAATAAGGCCAGCCGTTATTTCGGTCTCGTCGGTCTTCTGGTCGGCTTGTTAAGCGCCATAGTGTTTTGGCTGACGCAGAACTGGCTCCCCGCCGGCGTTTCTGTTCTTTTAGCTATGTTGGTTGGCGTCTTGCTCACGGGCGGATTTCATGAGGATGGCCTCGCCGATACCTTCGACGGTTTTGGCGGGGGTTGGACGGCTGAAGACAAGCTGCGGATCATGAAAGACTCGCGCCTTGGCAGTTATGGCGCACTGGCGCTGATGTTGGCCCTGCTGCTGAAATGGCAGTTGCTAGTCGAGTTGGCACTGTACGATCCTGTCGTTGCGGGTTCAGCACTTATCGTCGCGCACACAGTGAGCCGTGTGGTATCAGCCAGTATCATTTTTAGCGAAAAGTATGTCCGCGATGACGAGACCAGTAAGTCTAAGCCGCTATCGCAACATCAAGGCATTAATGAGCTGCTTATCCTGATCGCCAGCGGCGTATTAGTGCTGTTATTCCTTAAGGGGTTAGCGGCATTGTCATTGCTATTGGTGATGATAGGACTGCGCCGTTTGATCATAGTGATCTTTAGACGCCAGATTGGCGGTTACACGGGTGATACCTTAGGCGCGGTGCAGCAAATATCTGAAATCGTGTGTTATTTTGTATTACTCGTTGTGGGTAACATACTGTGATCCACCTCGTCCTAGGCGGCGCCCGTAGCGGTAAGAGTCGCTACGGCGAAGCCTTAGTGCGTCAGTACACTGCGCTTGGCTTCGATGCTTGCTATGTGGCGACGGCGCAGGCGCTAGATGATGAAATGGCGACACGTATCGCCAAGCATCAAGCGGGACGATCGGACGATGGTATCGAATGGCAATTGTTTGAAGAGTCGCTCGCCCTCACTGCACTGTTAAAACAGTTAGCAAAACCTGGGCGAGTGATTTTAGTAGACTGTTTAACTCTTTGGTTAACGAATCAATTACTTGCATCCAGCGCCAAGATTGATGATGAACCCGCGCCGACTGAGTGGAATGCGACTGACTTTGCCGTTTCAACCTCTGACGATAAAGCTCATGCGAGTTGGCAGGCCGAGAAAACCGCTTTTGTGGATTCCCTCGTCGAGCTTGAGGGAGTGGTGATTTTGATCAGTAACGAAGTCGGTTCTGGCATAGTGCCCTTAGGTGAGTTGAGCCGACAATTTGTTGATGAAGCAGGCTGGTTAAATCAAGCCGTTGCGACCTTAGCGGACAATGTCACCTTAGTGGTCGCCGGTTTACCCTTAGCATTGAAACCACTGTAGACTTTGGGCTCAGTCCACGTTTTAAGCTTAAGTTGCATACTTAAGTGATTTTTAGACTGAGCTGTTATGTTAATGACTGCAAACTAGAATAAGCCTTTTAAACCTATGTCCTCTCCAAACACAGACAACACAGCCTGCGCTAATGCACTCGATACCGCTGATGCTTTAGCTATTCATTCTGCTACTAATCTTGTGGTGAATACGCCTGCTGTTAATTCACCTCGTCGCGCAAAAGTCTTGATGGTGCAGGGCACAACATCGGATGCGGGTAAAAGCACCTTAGTGGCGGGGATTTGTCGTTTGCTCGCCCGTCAGGGGATTAAGGTTGCGCCCTTTAAGCCGCAAAATATGGCGCTCAATAGCGCTGTCACTATTGATGGCGGCGAGATTGGCCGCGCACAGGCCTTGCAAGCCGTGGCCTGTTATCTTGAGCCCCATACCGATTTTAATCCCATTCTGCTTAAACCAAGCTCGGACACGGGCGCACAAATTATTGTACATGGCAAAGCCCTGACGACACTCGAAGCCTCGGCCTTTTTTGGGCCTAAATCTAAGGATTACAAGGCAATGGCGCTTGGCGCTGTGCTGGAATCCTTCGAGCGATTGACGGCCCAGTATCAAACCATAGTGGTGGAAGGCGCGGGTAGTCCAGCGGAGATCAATCTGCGTGAAGGTGATATTGCCAACATGGGATTTGCCGAAGCTGTGGATTGCCCTGTGATTATCATTGCCGATATCGATAAAGGTGGCGTATTTGCCCATTTGGTCGGGACCTTGGCCTTGTTATCAGAATCCGAACAGGCGCGGGTAAAGGGCTTTGTGATCAACCGTTTCCGTGGTGATATTAGCCTGTTGCAATCAGGGCTCGATTGGCTTGAAGCTTATACTCAAAAACCTGTTTTAGGCGTGTTGCCTTATCTGCATGATTTACATCTCGATGCCGAAGATGCGCTGATAAGCTCGCCGACTAAAGGTGCTAACAGCCGCTTAAAAGTGCGGGTATTAGTGTACCCAAGGATCAGTAATCACACGGATTTTGATCCGCTGCGGCTAAATCCCGATATCGATTTTGACTATGTATCATTACAAACTCAAGCCGCGAGTCACGCCACTCATTTGCCCGCTGCCGATGTATTGATCTTACCCGGCAGTAAGAATGTGCGCGCCGATTTGGCCTTTTTACGCCAGCAAGGTTGGGATAAAGATATTGCCACACACCTGCGTTACGGCGGCAAAGTGCTCGGCATTTGCGGCGGCTATCAAATGTTAGGCCAAAGCATTGCCGATCCCTTAGGCATTGAAGACAGTGCGGGTGATACCGCTGGACTTGGCTACCTGCCGCTGAGCACAGAACTCAAAGCCGAAAAACAGTTACGACGAGTGAGCGGTGAGCTAACGTTACTTGGGCAAAAGGTTGCTGTGAAGGGCTATGAAATCCACTGCGGTGAATCAAGCTATCTTATCCCTAGGCTTGAACAAACGAATACGCCCTTGCAGTTAATCCCTGAATCCACATCTGTGAGCTTTGCTGATGGCCTGCAAAGCGATGACGGGCAAATCCTTGGCACTTATTTACATGGGCTGTTTGATAGCCCAGATGCGTGTCAGTTGATTTTGCGCTGGGCGGGATTAAACGATGCTAAGGCGATAGATATCAATCAAATACGTGAGCAGCAACTCGATCGTTTAGCCGATGTGTTAGCCGAGCATTTAGACATGCAAAAATTACAGCCAATTTTAGAAGCATAAGTTTTAAAAGCAGACATTTTTAGCAGCAGAGTGAAGAGAAGACCATGACAGCACAAAACGACAACGAACAAGCGCAAATCAAGGCCGAACGCCACAAGGCTCGCCAACAGAAAGTGAAAGCCGGTGTGGATGCTAAAATTGCCGCCGCCCAAGGGGAGAAGGGGATTCTGCTGGTGTTAACCGGTAACGGTAAAGGCAAATCGACCTCAGGTTTTGGCACAGTGGCCCGTGCCGTCGGTCACGGTAAAAAAGCCGCGGTAGTGCAATTTATCAAAGGCACTTGGGAGTGCGGTGAGCGTAATTTACTCGAAGGTGCAGGGGTTGAGTTTCATGTAATGGGCACAGGTTTTACCTGGGAAACCCAAGATAAAGAAAAAGATACCGCCGCCGCTGTACTCGCTTGGGAAGCCGCCGAAAAGCTGCTGCAAGATGAGAGCATAGATTGCGTGATGCTCGATGAACTCACCTATATGGTGAGCTATCACTATTTAGATGTGGAACGTGTGCTTAGTGCACTTAAAAATCGTCCACCCATGCAGCATGTGATCATCACGGGCCGTGCTTGCCACCGAGCGATTATCGAATTAGCCGATACTGTTAGCGAAGTGCAGCCGTTGAAACACGCATTCGAAGCGGGTATCAAGGCACAGCAAGGTTTTGATTACTAAACTGAGCGTGTTGTTATAACCATAAAGCGATATTTCTTATATCCATATTGGGCAGATAGTAAATGGCGGCCATGCCGCCAACGGTCACTTTTGCAACAGTGACAATCCCCACTAACCCTATCGCAGTTCGATTAGCTAAAAAGCTATTGTCCCAAAGTGTGTTTCGTAGTTTGAATGCTTTAATCAAAATCAAAGTCGTGGGGCTTCACCCCACACCCGACCAAGGAGGACTGCTCGTCCTATCCTCCTTGGATGCTCCAAGACGCCCCCAACGGAGTTGAAAGCCCCTTGTGCTCATTGACAAATTTGCTATCGCTTCCGAAGGATGCGTCCCTGCACCTGCGAAAGCTAGTCGGTCATCCATGACCGAACTCACGCAATTTATCTATTCGCCCTGCGGCAACTCCGAGGGGAGGAGTATTCCTTGGAGTTTTGAGTTGTTAGATAGCGATTCATTAGCAAAAACAAGGGTAGAATAACGAGAAATATAAAGCAATATCAAGTAATTACATTTAAAACTGCTATCGCAAAAAAGCAAAATCCTATAGCATCATTTGTACCAATTGACATTGATGTGGCCAAGTCCAACAAGCGATTTATGCCCCGCAAACAGCGCAGCGCATAAATACTAAGACGTTATGCAAAAAGGAAAGCATGAGTACGAATCCAATAAAAACCGCTATCCCTCTATGGTACGCGCAAATAAGTTGGGCTAAAGAGCTCATCAAGCATGGATTTAGCCTTTCTGAGGCCGAAGATATACTTGCTGAGGAGAATCGTGGCTGCAAATTGGTTCCTGGTACGGCTTGGTATATTCGTACACACGGCGTTGGTGTCGATATTTTCAAAACTCCCGAAGTTGGAGGTATCGACTTTGACTTCGATAAGCCCGATCCAGATCCTTGGCGATTGCAGATATTTATTGAAAGGCAAGTAAATGACGGAAACTTGCCATATGAGCACTATCGTGAATTGCTTGATAACGACGAGCTTATGAAAAAAGCCATTTCTGAGGTATTGTCACAAAGTGCATAACAAACGCCAGCACACCGCGCCTTCGGCGCTCGACTCGCAACAAGTTGCTCGCGTGTGTGGCGGGCGTTAGGCTTTAAATTTACAATCGAGGAAATCATGAAGTATCCAGGTCAACCAGAGTTTCCACCGAGTTGGTATAAAGATCGAAGTCAATCTTATATAGAAAAGCAGTTTAGCAAAGAACTCGGTGATTTAGCTGACGCAATTGAAAGTGAGCATTGGTTTGGCGACCCTGAAAAGCATAGCCGTTTTCGAGTTGATTTCATTCTTAAAGATGCTCGTTTGATCATTGAGTTGGATGGCCATGATTATCATTCTACGAAAGAACAACTAGAAAATGATGCAATCAGACAAAGGTATCTTTCAAGAGCTGGTTATACTGTAATTAGATTCACTGGTAGAGAAATAAATAGAAACCCTTCAGCTTGTGTTTCTGAGGTTCGTACAATTTACAAAGAGCGTATGCAAAGAGCTCCGTCAAAATACCGAGTCATGTATATTGATTACCCATTTATTTATCGAGAAATGTCTAAAGCCTTAGCTTTTTACAATAAATTGTACCCTGATAAAAATTTAACAGCGGTATCACTAGATGAATTAATCCCTCATGCTATTGAGTGGCTGCATGAAAAGTCATTCATTACAGTTTTTGTATTCCATCCACCAGAAGATTCCATGCAGATTGAACATTTAGATGGTTTGGTAAAAGAATACGAAAAAGGTGAAGTTAGGATTAATACTATCCCACACGAGTGGTATAGCCTTGAGCTTGGAAACCACATGGTTTGCTATTCCCATCTCTTTGATGAATTCTTTTTGGTTGCTGATGATCCTGTGTATACGGAGCCATTACGTTCAGTATTACCGAGTGAACTCACTAATAGACGGTTTGGTACTTCTAATTTGAAATATTTATCAAATGGTAAGTTGTTGCGTAAAGGCAATGAAGAAACAGCATATGCAGGTACTGACCTTGCTCGAGTGCTCTGGCAAAATATTTGGTACATAATTGGTGCATCAATGGGGCTGAGTTTATACGAACTATAAATCCATACAAACGCTTTAAGACGGATTCGCAACGCTCGACGGTTTTGGCTTGATTTGGCTTATGTGTTTACGGTGTAATAGTTGAGTGTCGTGGTAGCGTGGCTCACACCTTAATTGGGCATTACCCATAGAAATTTTCATTCGAAACCTACTAATTCGAGCTAAAAGTTTAACTCAGAAATGTCCAAAAGCGTGCTGCGTAAGGCTTTTAAATCTACAGATTACGCTAATGCCAAAAAGGTGAGCCATGGTGATTTGCGAGACGACCGTCCGCCCCATGGACGGGGCGGTCGAGCATCCACGGATGGACTGGCTGCGAGTCGATGAGCGAATGCCATGGCAAACCTATAAGTCGGGGCGGTCGAACATCTACGGATGAGCTTGGACAACATCCGTGTTTAATTGCCAGTTCGCCATCCATAGCTCTCCTTCATAAGCTTAGAAACCCTAGGTTTCTATTCACCATGTCGTCGAGCAAATACCATGGAGCGCCCTTCAATAGGGGCCTGCATTTAATAACCAAGCAATACCCTTCTATATTTAACGCTCCTCAGTCTAACTCTTGTTAAAGAAAGCATTAATCTTCTCTCGTACGAACATTACATATGCAAACTATAGCGGCATCTTATTGTTCTAATTTGTCAGCTTAGGTTTTTATGTCACTATAGGTTTTTTGCTGCGACGTTAGCATGTAAAGCAAGATGAGCTTTTAACGCCTTGAATCGCTGGTAAACAAGGCTATTGAGGCTGTTATTCTTGGTAAAACCCGTTAGCGTCTGTATCGACAGCTTTTTACCTGTGAGATTGGGCATCAGTGACTCAAGGATGATGCGATGAATAAACGTATTGTGATTTGTGCCGATGGGACTTGGAATCGGCCCGAGAAAGATCTTAAGGTCGATTTCCCCACCAATGTGCTACGCCTCGCGCGTGCTATCAGCCCGATAGCGGCTGATGGCAAACCCCAACAAGTATTTTATGATTGGGGCGTGGGTTCCTATTACGATCAAGCCATTGGCGGTGCGACAGGGCGCGGTTTACATAAAAACATCATGGATGGGTATCGCTATATAGTGCAAAACTATTCCCCAGGCGATGAGATTTATCTCTTTGGTTTTAGCCGCGGTGCTTACACTGTGCGTTGCTTGTGTGGTTTGATTAATAACTGCGGCATACTCAAACGTCCCGATGCGGCGTTGATTCAACAAGCTTTCGACCACTATAAAAAAAGCAGTGCGCCCTTTGCGCCTGATGGTGAAAAATCCCTCGAATTTAGAGCGAGATACAGTCATGAATCACGGGAAATCAAGTTTGTTGGCGTGTGGGATACCGTTGGTGCTATGGGGATCCCTATTTCATTTTTAGGCTTGTTCGAAGATAAAGACGAGTTTTACGACACTAAAATTGGCCGCAATGTGTGCGTTGCCCGTCATGCCTTAGCCATAGATGAACACCGCAGTGATTTTGAGCCGACTATTTGGCAACTACGCGACAATATGGACATGCAGCAAGTGTGGTTTGCCGGTGCCCATAGCAATATTGGCGGCAGTTATAAACCCGATAAAGACGGTTCATTGTTGTCGGATATTGCACTGTTGTGGATGATATCCGAGGCGCAGAAATTTAATTTAAGCCTAGAGCCACACTTAGCCGCGAGTGTGCATCCAAATCCGCTCGCGACCTTACATAACTCGAGACGCAGTTTTTATCGGATAAAACAGGAATATTTGCGACCACTCGACCCTGAGCAAGTCCCAGTACTTTTGCATCATTCGGTGAAGGCCCGCTGGGATCAAGATCCTCAGTATCGCCCGAAGAATCTACAAACTTATATCGAACACTATGGCTGGCCAGAGCAGCTAGTTTAACTCTATAACCCCAAGTGACCTGAAGAGACTACGCCTGCATCTTCAGGCGGTTTGGGGATAAATACTAAGGCATATCATGATTAAGCGACACTTAGCTGGACTCGTTTTTGGGCTCAGTCTGTTTCTCCCTCATAGCGTATTGGCCGAGCCCGCTAAACGCATTATTGCGCTCTCGCCCCATGCGGTGGAAATGCTTTACGCCATAGGTGCGGGCGATACGATTGTGGCCGCAACCGATTATGCGGATTATCCTGAGGCGGCAAAAAATATCCCGCGTATTGGGGGTTACTACGGCATTCAAATGGAACGGGTGATGGAGCTTAATCCCGATCTGATTGTGGTGTGGGATTCGGGTAATAAAGCCGAAGATATCAACCAGCTTAGGACGTTAGGATTTAACCTTTATGGCAGCGATCCTAAAACCTTAGAAGGCGTCGCCAAGGAGCTTGAAGAGTTAGGCCAACTTACGGGGCATGTTGAAGAAGCAAGCAAGGCTGCGGCCGCTTATCGCGCTGAGCTTATCCGATTGCGGGTTGAAAATGCTAAAAAATCAGAACCTAAGGTATTTTATCAACTCTGGTCGACCCCCTTGATGACAGTCTCTAAAAACAGTTGGATCCAACAGATCATCAGTGTGTGCCATGGACAAAATGTGTTTTACGATGCCGCCAGTGATTATCCGCAAGTCAGTTTAGAAAACGTCTTGCTGACCTTGCCCGAAGTGATTTTACAGAGTGAAGAAGAAGGTAATGTGAAAGGGGTTGATTGGCGCCAATGGCCAGAAATTCCTGCCGTGAAGAAACAGCATATTTATCAACTCAATGCCGATTTATTACATCGCGCGACGCCCAGAGCTTTACTCGGCGTTCAAGCCTTATGTGATGCCTTGGATAAAGCACGTTAAATAAAACGCCTGACAGATTATTCCGTCAGGCGCTTAGTCAGATGTTGCTATTTTCTAAGCGTTTAGAAAGGCGCGTTGATGTCGACCACATTAATCAGCTTGTGGTTTACAAACTCTTTCAATCCTAAATCAATCAACTCGCGGCCATAACCTGAGCGACGTACTCCACCAAAGGGTAAGTCGGCCTTGACCATAGTTGGATGATTGACAAACATCATGCCTGTGGAAACCTGCTTAGCGACCGCCAGCCCGCGTTGGGTGTCGGCGGTAAACACTGAGCCACCCAGTCCAAAGGGTGAGTCATTGGCGATGGCAATTGCCGCTTGCTCATCTTTCACCCTGTGGATACTGGACACTGGGCCGAAGAATTCCCAATAGTAGGCTGGGTTATCTGGCGTCAGGTTTGTCAGTATTGTTGGCTGCACAAAGGCGCCTTGCTGAGGCACTTTAGGACCCACTTCGGTCGCGGTTGCGCCGTGTTTTACGGCATCACGGATCTTCTGCTTCAACTCATCGGCCGCGCCTTGGGAAGACAGCGGTGCCAGCGTAGTGGCCGAGTCCATAGGATCGCCTGCTTTTAGCGCTTCGATCCCCTTGATATAACCCTTCATAAATTCATCGTAAATGGCTTCAACTAAGATCATCCGCTTAGATGATGTACAGACCTGTCCCGCGTTCCAGTGACGGCCAAACACAGCCCAGTCGATAGTTTTAGGCAGATCGGCATCTTCAAGTACGATAAAGGCATCTGCGCCACCCAGTTCTAGGGTGGACTTTTTCAGTGCCTTACCCGCCAGTGCGGCAATGATCGAGCCCGCATCTTCTGATCCTGTGAGCGCAACACCATGCACTTTGGGCGAATTGATGATCTGTTCTATCTGCTCTCGGGTGGCATACAGATTTTGGAATGCACCTGAGGGCAGTCCGGCATCGCACATTAAGCCTTCAAAGGCCGCAGCGCACTGGGGCACGTTGGATGCATGTTTGAGTAGTAAGGTATTTCCGGCGGCAAGCTGCGGCGCTAAGATGCGCGCAATTTGGTAGTAGGGAAAGTTCCAAGGTTCGATAGCCAATAATACGCCCAGCGGCTCATTAACCAGTATCGCTTCACCTTCGGCGGGATCGGCAACCGGCAGTTTTTGCGGTGCCAGCAGTCGCTCGGCATGTTCGGCGTAGTATTCGAAAATTTGCGCCGACAGTTCGACTTCAGCTTCGGCTTCTGCTGTGACCTTGCCCATTTCTAAGGTCAGTAGATTGGCGTATTTGGACTTGTTGTCTCTGAGGATCTTCGCTGCCTTAGACAGTATTGCGGCCTTGTCGGCAAAGGGAGTGGTTCGCCAGCTTAAAAATGCCTGATGGGCGGATTCTATCGCCTGTGTGACTTCGGTATCTGTTGCATTTGGAAATTCTTTAATGAGCTTTCCCGTAAAGGGATTGGTTGTTGCATAAGCCATATGTGCCTCCAAGCGTTTAACAAATAGAGCGTAAATGCCAGCTTTGGCATCGAGGGTGGAAATGTCTTGTTTGTTGTGGACTCCCTTGCCATTGATTATGTGGCAAGGAAGCCTAGGATGAACGGTAAACTCGTGTGGCAGCAGGAACTATTTTAGTGGCATTAATTAATAAAATCAGATGGTTGCTACCTAAGGTGTACACGTCATATTGTTACGGTTAACAAGCTTCTGCTGTTTTATAGCGTTCAGCCATGGCATTGGCGGCTATCATGGCTTGATAGACATCATCTGCGGTTAATTTCATCGGCATATTGCCCATAGTATCGCCCTCAGCACAGGCTATCTCTGCCACTTTGCGCCACTCGGCCTCGATAAAGCTTTTCAGCCCTAAATCGGCGAGTGTGAGCGGCAGTCCCGCCGTTTTGATGATGCGGATAACGTTATCGATTTCGGCTTTTGGGGCATTTTCGAGCACGAGCTGAGTTAGCAGCCCAAAGACGACTTTCTCGCCGTGCTGAGCTTTATGTAAGTCTGCCACCGCTGACATACCATTGTTTACGGCATGGGCGGCGGCTAACCCGCCTGCTTCTGCACCAACACCACTGAGATAGATGGTGGCTTCAATGGTTTGCTCTAGCGCAGGTGTGACTATTTTGTTTTTAACGGCGTCCATAGCAGCTTCAACATTTTCAGTTAGTAACTGATAACAAAGTTGGGCCAATCCCAGCCCTGTGCGGGAAGGCTTTTTCAGGACTAGGTTGACGCCATCCGATTGATAGCAGGCACGAGCTTCAAAATAGGTTGCCAGTGCATCGCCTATGCCTGCCGCAAAAAATCGGGCCGGAGCCGCGGCAATAATGGCAGTGTCGGCAACGACAGCATCTGGGTTCTGTGGCAGAAACAGATAGCTTTCAAACTCACCTGTTTCGGAGTAGATCACTGCAAGTGCAGTACAAGGCGCATCGGTTGAGGCAATTGTGGGGTACAAGATGACTGGCTTTTTTTGATAGAAGGCGACGGCTTTGGCGGCATCTAAGGTTTTTCCACCGCCAACTCCAACAATAACGTTGGTATGATGCTGTTCTGCCAGCGCGCCTAAGCGCTTTATCTCGGCTTCGCTGCACTCATAGTTGAATTTTTCGAGGTGGCTGCTGATCCCATTTTGATCTAGCCCAGCGACCGCTTCATTCTTCACGCGGCTGAGGATAAATTCATCGCAGATGATAAAAGCATTGTCACCAAAGTCCTTAACATAATCATGCATTTGAGCTAATAGGCCCTTGCCGATAATGAATTTTTTAGGGGAAGTGACGGTACGTGGAACGACAGTGCTCATAGAGCCTCCTTTGCACTTATGACGGTTATCCTTTCATTCTTACCCTAGCATACGCCTAAATTAATGTCATAGCATGAATGGTGGTAATGTTTTTATTGCTAAGAGTAAATTACTACTTTAGTGCTTAATTGTTAGATTAATAATGTGGTTTATTGTTTTGTTCTTCGAGTTAAATGCTTTGGTTTCCCCTGGTTTAAGGCAAGGGTAGGGCTCAGAGAGCGAGGCTATCTAAGCGGGCGAAGAGATGTCAGATCTCAAAAAAAGCTAACGGTGGATTGTGCGAATAGCGGTAAACGTCTGCTGTCTAAACACAGGATAGTCATTAATGTAATGGGATTTTATTACCTTAAACTCGTCCCAAGTCTTGCTCGGTGTTCATGCTTTATGTGATGCTCTGTACTGTCGTTCATTGGTGTCATAGCGAGTGAAATCGTCGGCTGAGATAAAAGACCAGTAATCAAGGAGTGAAGATGACACAGCAGAATGCGTTAGGACAATTGGTCAGTAAAGGTACGTTAATATTCTTTTGTGGCAAAATGGGCGCAGGTAAATCAACCTTATCGCGACAACTTGCAGAGGCCGAAAACTGTATTTTAATCTCGGAAGACGCATGGCTGGCGGCGCTATATCCCGATGAAATTAAAGATTTTGATACTTACTTGAGCTATTCCGCTCGCCTTAAGCCTTTGCTTAAAAAGCATGTGCAGGAACTGCTCTGTTCGGGTGTTTCTGTGGTCATGGACTTTCCCGCGAATACTATCAATCAGCGCCTGTGGTTTCGAAGCATTTTTACTGATTGCGCCGCCCATAAACTTATTTATCTTAATCACAGCGATGCGCTTTGTTTGAGTCAACTCGATAAACGCAGACAAAGCCACCCTGAGCGCGCTATGTTCGATACCGAGGCGATGTTCTGGCATGTGAGCGGTTATTTTCAGCCGCCGACTATGGATGAAGGCTTTGAGCTTGAGGTGATAGAAAGCTAAATAGTTGAAAACCAAGTGACTGAAAGCAAGTGACTGAATAAAACAATAGGAAATATCATGTACCAAGTGCTTGAAGGCGTTGTTTCTGCCAATGATTTTGTTCGCCTACGACAGATTTCAGGCTTAAGCCCTAGACCATTGGAGGGCGCCATTAAGGCCTTGCCAAGGAGTTTATATGGCGTGCAAATAAAGCTCGCCGAGCAGACTGTGGGCATGGGGCGTGTGGTTGGTGACGGCGCGCTCAACTTCGAAATTGTCGATATCGCAGTGGATCCTGAGCATCAAGGTAAGGGATTAGGGCGGCTTATTATGCAGCACATCATGGCTTATCTAGAGCGTGAGGCTTTTGAGGGCGCGTATATTACCCTGATGGCGGATGTGCCTGAACTCTATGAAAAGTTTGGCTTTAAATTTAGTCGTCCCGCAAGTGAAGGCATGTATATGGTGAAATAACGCCGCTAACCAATACACTTGTAACTTAGGCACATGTAGCAGTAGAACTCAAACAGTAGAGCTCAAAACAACAATCAAAGGAAGATTACCCCATGAATACCTTACTTATTTGCTTATTTGTCGCCATGTTATTGCCATATCTTGCGAAAGGTCCAGTGGCTTGGGCTATGGCAAAGGCGGGTGGTTACGATAATAATCATCCCCGTGCTCAGCAAGCACAGCTAACCGGTTTTGGCGCTCGCGCTTTAGCGGGACATCAAAATGCCTTTGAATCATTGCTGGTGTTTGGCCTAGCCGTATTAGTGGTGATTGCTACCGGCAAAGTAAATCCCACCACTGAGTGGCTCGCAATCGTCCATGTCGGCGCCCGCTTTGTGTATCACATCCTCTATCTTGCCAACAAAGGCACCTTAAGATCCCTCACATGGTTTGTTGCTATCTTCAGTGCTTTCGGGATTTTCTTTCAGGTTTTTTAAGCTTGGATATTAAAGGATCTGCGCCAGTTTTTTGATACTTTCCCGCAGCTCATCAGGCGTATGAGCGGCATAGCCCAGTAAGATTGCTTGCCTTGGATAGGGCGCTTGGCAATATCGAGACAAAGGCTGTGCACCTAAACTGAGTTGGCGGCATTTATTGATCACTTCCTCTTCGGTTAAGTTGCCTTTTAGCCAACATACGAGGTGAATACCTGAGTCAGAGGTTTGAACGGACAATTTGTCGGGCAGATACTGCTCAATTGCCGCGATTAACGCCGTTTGGCGCGCTAAGCAGGCTTTTCGCACTCGGCGAACATGCCGCGCATAATGTCCTTCGGCGATAAACAACGCTAATGTTGCTTGCTCTAGGTGAGCCGTGTGCGTATCGGCATAATATTTTGCCAACTGGAAAGCCTGTATCAGTTTAGGGGGCACCACCAAAAAGCCGAGTCGCAATTCAGGCAGCAGCATCTTGGAAAAGGTGCCTGCGTAGATCACCCGCTGTTGTTTATCGAGTCCCTGCAGTGCCTGAATTGGGCGGGCGCTATAACGAAACTCGCTATTATAGTCATCTTCTAAAATCCACTTATTCTGCTCAGCGGCCCAATCGAGTAAGGCCAATCGTCGTGGCAGACTTAGCATACCGCCGAGGGGAAATTGGTGTGAGGGCGCGGTAAAAGCCAGTTTCACTGCGGGCCACCGCTGGATCGCATCGGCAATATTTGTGCCCTCATCATCAACACTCACAGGACGAACCCGCATATTTTGCGAGAGAAAAGCGCCTAAAGCCCCGTCATATCCAGGTTCATCAAGCCAGACTTCATCTCCCTGTTGGAGTAGTACCTGCGCTGTGAGGTTAATGGCCTGCTGAGTTCCATTGATTATGATGATCTGCTCAGGTGTGCAATTGAGGCCGCGGGTCGAACGCGCATAGTCACTTATCGCCTCACGCAGCGGCAAATACCCCGCGCTATGGTTTGATTTACCTAAGGTTTTACGCGATTTCCGCCAAACTCGGCCTAACAGCCGCCCCCAAAGTTGGTGCGGGAAAAGATCGACACATCCGACGCCAATATTAAACATGCTATGGCTGTTGTCCGTATTTCCCTTCGCTTTCAGTCGCGCCATTTCTATTAACTGTGGATTAATTTCTAATTCGGAATCAAAGGCTTGAGTGCTTTCTCTGGCACGGTTTGGAATATCGATCAATTCATCGGGAATGGTATCTGACACATAAGTGCCCGATCCCGGTTTAGTCAGCAGATAGCCTTCATCAATCAGGCGCTCAAACCCTTGCAGTACTGAGTTACGTGAAATCTGCATGGTTTCCGACAAGGCTCTGCTGGATGGGAGCTTCATTCGCGGGTGTAAACGTCCATCAAGAATGGCCTCTCTAAACGCATGATAAAGCTGATCTTTGAGGATGCCATCTTTGAGTTGCAAGTGAGGGAAATTGGATTGAGGTTTTTTCATTTGCTAACTGGTACTGTGAAAAATACAAAAAGTGTACCTTATGCGGTACCACAATTGAATCTAGAATCTTGCTTCAGTAAAACTGAGACCATTTACTTAATTTCAAGGAGTGCGCTAATGTCCAGCCAATCACTAACAGTGACCATTGATATGGTTAAAGAAACGGACTATTTACTCTGGTTACCACACTGGCGTGATTACCAGACTTTTTACAAAGTGGCGTTATCAGAAGCGACCACCCAAGCCACGTGGCGCCGATTCTTCGATGACCAAGAACCCATTTATTGCGCCGTTGCAAGAGAGGGCCAAAACTTACTCGGTTTTGTGCACTATGTTTTTCATCGTTCTACTTGGGCCGAAACGGATTATTGTTATCTTGAAGACTTGTTTGTTGCCCCAACGGCAAGGGGTCAACATGTTGGAAAACAATTGATTGAGTTTGTAAAGCAAGCGGCCATTGAACACAACTGCGCGCGCTTGTACTGGCATACACAGGAAACAAATTTAACCGCGCAAAAACTCTATAACTGGGTTGGTGAAAAACCGGGAGTCATTGAGTACAGAATGCCGCTGTAAGGAGGGGCCTTTAATTAACGCATTAATTGGCTAGCTTATTAATGCGTTTATTATCAGTTTCTTGATAGTTTCAAATTCTTTCAATCCTAATGCTAAAGGGCTTTTAGCATTAGGTTTTAATGCACGTTTTAATTGCGACTAATCGCAGCGATAACCGCATCGGTCAGCTCCCGAGTATTCGCCGTTCCGCCCATATCGCGGGTTAAAGACTGCTTATCTTTCAATACGTTTTCTATCGCGCTGAGTATCAGGTCGTGCATTGCGCCATAACCTAAATGTTGCATCATCATAGCGCCAGCCCAAATTGTGCCTAAAGGATTGGCAATACCTTGGCCTGCAATATCCGGCGCCGAACCATGTACCGGCTCAAACATCGACGGAAATTCCTTGCTTGGATTGATGTTCGCCGAAGGGGCAATGGCGATAGTGCCAGTGCACGCAGGGCCAAGATCAGACAGGATATCGCCAAACAAATTTGAGCCAACAACCACGTCAAAATGCTCGGGTTTCAGCACGAAATTTGCCGTCAGAATATCGATATGATATTGGTCGACCTTAACATTGGGATACTGTTTTGCCATTTCCCCGACGCGACTATCCCAATAAGGCATAGAGTGAAATATGCCATTGGATTTGGTCGCCGAGGTTAAGTGCTTTGCCTCGCGGCTTTGGGCTAAATCGAAGGCATATTTTAAGATGCGATCTGTGCCACGACGGGTAAAAATGCTTTGCTGGGAGACAATCTCATGTTCAGTGCCTTCATATTGAATGCCGCCGACGGCGGAATATTCGCCTTCCACGTTTTCACGTACTACATAAAAATCGATATCGCCGGGCTTTTTACCCGCGAATGGGCAGGGCACGCCTTCAAATAACCGAATAGGCCTAAGGTTCACGTATTGCTCAAAGGCTCTGCGGATCGGTAGTAGCAATCCCCAGAGTGAAATATGGTCGGGAACTCCTGGAAATCCAACAGCGCCTAAGTAGATGGCATCAAAGGATTTTAGTTGCTTAAGTCCATCCTCTGGCATCATGCGGCCGGTTTTATGGTAGGTTTCACAGGACCAGTCGAAGTAGGTCCACTCAAACGTCACACCTAAGATTTTTCCTGCGGCTTCGAGTGTGCGTATCCCTTCGGGGATCACTTCTGTACCTATGCCATCTCCGGCAATTACGGCGATTTTTACCTTAGACATCTTCGACTCCAATAGGGGATTCTGCGTTTTTAGTATGTTATTCCATATTCGTATCGTGTATGAATAGGCTAAATGTTTTGTTAAGGATTACGAATCGTGAGTCAACTGCCGCCACTTGAAGATTTACGGGTCTTTGTTATCGCCGCAACAAGCGGGGGATTTACAGCCGCTGCGGAGCAATTATCTTTTTCTCCAGCGTATGTGAGTAAACGCATTGGCCTATTAGAAAAAGCGCTCGGAGTACGCTTGTTTCTGCGCTCTGCCAGAAGTGTCAGTCTCACCTTAGAGGGCAAGATTGCCTTGGAATGGTCCGAACGTTTGCTCGATACCATGGAGCAAATGAGCCTTGAAATTAGCTTAGAGCAGCAAGTGCCACGGGGGCGATTACGTATCGCAACTAGCACAGGATTTGGCAGCCACTGTATTGCACCGATTATTTCAGACCTCGTGTTCCACTATCCCGAATTAGAAGTTGATTTAGAGTTGCTCGACCGCCCAGTCGATCTGGTCTCTGAAGGTTTTGATCTGGAGATCCGTGTCGGTGGCGAATTGCCACCGCAAATGATAGCTAAGCGTCTTGCGAGTAATTATCGGGTATTGGCGGCATCGCCGACCTATATCGACACGCATGGCATGCCTAGCAATCTCGCGGCATTAGCCGAGCATAAGTGCATAGGGATCCGCGAGCGCGATCAAAACCATAGAGTGTGGCGATTGGAAAGTGCGGCTGGCATAGCCTCGGTTGATTTAGCGGCTTCCTTGATGACCAATAATGGCACAGTCGCTAAGCAGTGGTGCCTTAAAGGCCACGGTATTATGTTGCGCTCCATCTGGGATTTACAGCAAGATTTCTTAAGTGGCACATTAGTCAGAGTACTCCCCGAGTATCATCAATCCGCTGAAATTCATGTAATTTATGCTTCACGATTAGAAACGTCTGCCAAACTTCGCACTTGCGTCGCCTATCTTGAAGAGGCTTTACCTCGTTTTGCTGGCACTGGAATAAGTTGATTTTATTTCGCCAATCTCTATTGGCGAGTGAACACTCGTTATTTTCATATTGAGTTTAAATAAATCAAGGTGTTGGATTTAATTGCTGACATTGGGTCAAGAGGCGGCCAAGAAGGCGCTCGTCCTATTCTCCTTAAAAAATGATC
This sequence comes from Shewanella sp. NKUCC05_KAH, assembly GCF_019345585.1. Classification (NCBI taxonomy): domain Bacteria; kingdom Pseudomonadati; phylum Pseudomonadota; class Gammaproteobacteria; order Alteromonadales; family Shewanellaceae; genus Shewanella; species Shewanella sp. NKUCC05_KAH. The sequence goes on along the minus strand of NZ_JAHKQZ010000020.1, from coordinate 79,771 downwards.
GTAATAGGTCATTTTGTATATCTATTAAGCAAACTGTCAGGTTTTTACTGTTACCTTACGCCCCCGATGTATTGGCTAATCCCATTGCTACCGTTTTACCTCAGTTAAAGAGATACCATGTTTATAAAGTTTAAGCTTCCCGTTGCTATGCTCGCACTCATTGCTTTGTCTGTTTTATGCTCTTCGGTGTATGTGCAAGAAACGCTAGCGACTAAGCTGATTTCGAATAGGCTGCCAGTTGATACTCTTAGTTTTCAGTCTCAGACGGCTTCCAATCCTTTAGTTGCCAGTCAGAGTGCTCTGCATCATATGCAGAGTTTGCCAAAACTGATGACGACTTCCTTGGTGCAAGCGAATCAAGGTGCTGTTGCAAACCCAACGGTTGCTGAACATTTCTCATCCCCAAAAATGCTTGAGCAGTTATCCTTCGACAATCCAGAGGCTAAACAACTGAGTCTGAATATCAGTTCTCTCGATGAACTCATGGGCTTGTTTGACTCGCTTAATTACACGCCAGAAAGCTTTCGTGATGGTAATAAATCGGTCCCTAGATTGACCTTTGATGCCGTGGGAGAGGGCTGGAGTTCAGTGTCAAGCCAACTCCCGGTGAAGCAAAAGAAAATGGTGTTTCTTAGAATGATTGCCCCTTTAGTCTTATTGGCGAATGAGAAAATTTTACAAGAAAGACAGGTCATTATGTCTGCCCCCCTTGATGATATTGCGTTATTAGCCTTAGGGGTAAAGTACAAAGTAATAAGCAGTGAAGATAAACCGCTGTTAGAAGCCCAAAGACAAATGCTACTTGAAAGGGTGGATATCCTGCCGCCATCGTTAGTGTTAGCTCAAGCGGCAAAAGAAAGCGGTTGGGGCACATCGCGATTTGCCCGTGAAGGTAATGCATTATTTGGGCAGTGGGATTTCAAGGGTAATGGTATGGAACCTAGGCAAAAGCGCCAAGGTTTAGGCAATTATGGTTTAGCACGATTCGATACACCATTTGCTTCGGTGGAAGGGTATTTGTTGAATTTGAATACCCATAATGCATATCAGAAGATGCGAGATTTTCGTGCCCAATCAAGACAAGCTAATCAAGCTGTGACAGGCTCTGCACTCGCAGGGACGTTAGACCGATATTCGGAGCGTGGGCACGCCTATGTTGAGGCTATTCGTCAGATGATCCGTACCAATAAGCTATATCTGGTGGATGATATTTATTTAAGTGATGAGGCACCATTACATCTATTAACAAGAACAAACTAAGTGATTGGTAAAATAACCATTTTCACTTAGCCTGAATAAAGCGCACTTTAATTAGGCTTATATAGGTCAATTTAATCAAGGGCATCCGCATTACCCTATATCACAATTTTAAACTTTGCCTTTTTGCTGGTCATTGTCTTCAAGGTCTTGAGTTAACCATTAGGATAAAAGGATAAGCAGTGCCTGATGTTCGATATTAATGTTTACCTTTCTGTAATCGCATAACTGCCATCTGTGTTATAGCGGATGGTAAACCCCTTTTTGTCACCATCATGGTAATACTTCAGGGACAGTAATCGATCCTTGTTATCGATTTCATATGTCCAGCCACGTTGCTCATTGTCGCTGTAATTGGACAGTGAATAACCGCCATCCTTCTTGTAGCGGATGCTGATTTGACTGTCTTGCCCCTGTTCATTATTTTGCAGCTTTTGGACATGCCCCTCTTCATCGAATTCATATTCTTTGATGAGGTTGCCATGATGGTAGTCAGAAAATTTGTATAATTTTCCTTTACTATCATAATAATATTGTTGCCCATGCTTAATTGACTGTGTATTTCTAAAGGGGGGATTCAGTATGTCCTTACAGTCATTGCTATAGGGATTTTCTCGCATTATGCACTCGTCCTGAGAGGGCTTGAATGGCAGGGTTTCGTCATATTCATAATGACTTAACTCCATAAGCCGGTGATTGTGGTTAGGATCAAAAATCGCCTGCATGCCATTGTACTCACCTTTGCGATAGTGCCTAATGCCACTGGCAACATCCTGTGCTGAGTACCAAATACTCTGACCATCGAGCAGGCCCTGCTTATAATGCTTATTGGCAAAGAGCACATTTTCATCGCTGATTAGTTTTTCTTCACCTTCGCGTAATCCATTGAGATAAGTCACTTCGATCCGTGATTTCTTGTCAGTTTTAAATACCCAAGGGCCAGTGCGCTTGCCATCAAGGTAAGCCCCGTTACCCACATAGTTGCGGTATTCGCCAAGCGAGACTTTATCTACCCAAGGGCCTTGTTTAATGCCGTTTTGATAGTGACCTTTATTGCCATTGCTCTCAAGCCATTCACCGTCTTTGACGCCGTTGCGATAAATGCCTTTTTCAGACAATCGCTTATCACCTGTGTCTGCGCCATATTCGGGCTCATAGATTTCATATGGGCCATCGAGCACTCCTTGATTGTAATGGGCAAAACCGTAGTTATCTGCCTCATCGAACATGGACTGTGCAATCCATTTACCTTGCTTTTTGCCGTCAAGATATTCACCTTCCCAATAGCTTGCTTGGCCGTCAGCCTCCATCCATTTACCGACTTTTTTGCCTTGTTTGTACTGACCATTCAACATGATATTGGCATTACGGTTATCGTAGGCGATATAGGGGCCATCGAGCACACCTTGGGCATAATGACTTTCAAGCGCAAGTCCAGCCCAAGAACCACCGAGATTCATATAATCATAAGCTGGGCCCGTTTTTGGGATCTCACCCTCACCGCTGTTTAGCCAGTTCACATCATCGGCTTCAAAGACAACGCTCACCAACACAAAACTGCCCTGTTGTTCGCGATAATCATTGCGATAAAAGTGGGTCACTAAACTGTATTGATGCTCGCGGCCTTGGGCATCTTTATCTTTGCGGGTGAGGGGATAACGTAATTTATATTCGTCCGCGGTTTTCACATCGGCGGGTAAACCTTTAGCATTGCGATAGCCGATTAAGGTTGGTTTGAGCTTGGTTGATCCATCGATAATCGCTTTAATGGCAGGATCTTCAATCGCCTCAACATCATAGGTCATGCGATATTGCTGCGGCGGAATTTGGTTTAACACTTTGCGGGTGTCGCTGACGGTAAATGACGATAACGTCGGGGCGACTTCATCCAGCACAACTTGAAGGCGTGGCAGCTTAGTGAGCTTTGAATCCTCAAAACCATAACCCCGTAAATGCTGGCCATCAGCATCTTTAAGCATGACCACGACTTCTTTGTCGCCACCCTTATCAAAGTCATAGTAAAAAACGGCCACAATTTCAGCCGTACCATAATCATCAAGATGTACGCCGGGCGCATCGCCGTCGGACATTTCGCTCCACACTTGATTGTCTTTTTGGTGAAAATTAAGCCATTGGCCATTTGGTAAATCGACAGTGGGATGGACGGCTTTGCCCGCAGCGCTTGCCGCAGGAATAACCATTAAAGAGGATAACAACACCATGCCCGCTGCAGTGAATAAACTGCGAATCGAAAGTTCCATTTAACTACACCTTTTATACCGATAACTTGCGCCTCATGCGCACCAGTAAACGGGCCGAATTTTATGCGAAGACAAGCTACTTCAGGAAGTAGCTGATACAAAAAAGGCCGCAATAGCGGCCTGTTAAGATCCAATATTTAACAATCAGCGATGCGATATAGCATTTATTTCGCGGGTGTCTTTTAGGGTAAATGTCTGACTGTTGGTTTTTACAGAAAAGTTATGCTGGCCTGTTCTTGTTGACTATAGATAGTCTTAATCATTAAGCACTATCATTCCAGTGACTCGCAGCAAGTCCGTCCCTGGATGCTCGAACGTGGCATCCATGCCACGGACGGTCACTTCCATGATAGTGCTTAATTTGGTTAACTCCTGTGTATGTCTGATAGCTGATTTTATAGAGGATTTATGACTATCTTTGGCTTTCATATTAACAGTTCAATGTTTGTATTTCGTACTGTCATCTCCAAATTAGTTTTGTTAGGCTGTTCAAATAGTTGGTAAAGATTAGTATTGAATAAGGTTTTTCCAAACATGGATAAAGGCATTGTTGAGCGGACTCTTTGGTATGAGCACAAAGATGGCCGTAAAGAACTTAAGGAAACTGAGCTAAGCAGTTTTATCGAGCCTTTAATTATATTGGGCGAAGCTGGAATGGGTAAGTCAGTTTTACTGGCTCGATTGGGCGAATTGTCAGGCTTTAAATATTGCACAGCAGGGCAGCTTATTCGTAGCCAAGATCCAGTAAAGCTTTTTGATGGTAATCAAGTTCTTGTTATAGATGCTTTAGATGAAGTTAGCTCTCAAAAAGAAGGTACTGCGGTTGATGCTGTTTTAAAAAAGCTTCAACAACTCAATTGTCCAGCTTTTATTTTGTCCTGCCGAGTTGCTGATTGGCAAAGTGCTACAGCAGTGGTATCGATTTTGGAGGATTATTCAAAGAAGCCAATAGAACTGCACTTAATGTCTTTCAGCGATAATGATATTCAGAGGTACTTATCTCTATCCTTGGGAGTTGATAGAGCGGAAGTCGTTATTCAACATTTTAATTCTCGTGGTTTGAATCAGTTACTTGGCAATCCACAAACACTTGAACTCATTGGTAAAGTAGCTCAAGAAGGTGAGTTGCCAAATAGCCGAAGTGAACTATTTGAGCGTGCGATTGATGTTTTGTGGTGCGAGCATAAAGACAGTAAAGCCCAATATCAGCTTGATAAAGAAGCCATAATCCAAGCTGCAGGTGCCGCTTTTGCGGCTTTAATACTCACAGGGAATGAGGCTTTAACTCGTAAAGCTGCAGCTAATATTGGAGATGGCGAGATATCATTTATTGAAATTGCCACATTACCTAATGCGAGAAATATTAAAGATGTTATTGCTACAAGGTTATTTAAAAGTATTGGAGTAGATCGCTTTAGTTATCTACATCGTAGTATTGGTGAATACCTTGGCGCTAAATGGTTGGCTCAAAACTCAAATTCTGGAACGAACAAGAGACGGTTTTTTTCACTGTTCTATTCTGATGGATTAGTACCCGCAAGTTTGAGGGGGATTCATGCTTGGCTGGCGCAAGATCCTACGTTTAAGTCTATTGTCATCAAAAATGATCCTATGGGGTTTATTGAATATGGCGATGCAGATGTACTGACAGTAAATGAGGCGAGTATCTTGCTTACGGCTTTGCAAGGATTAGCGATTGAGAATCCCCGATTTAGAGATTGGAAAAAATATTCGATAAGGGGATTAATTCAAGAACCACTCATCGAGGATTTAAGACAATTAATTATTTCAAAAAATACGATATTTGGGTTACGTTTGATATTGCTTGAAGCATTTAATGGTTGTGAAGTTAACGGTAGGTTAGTCGATGATTTAAAAAGTATTATTTTAGACAAGACAGATACGTTTGCTATTAGAAGTACTGCTATAGAAGTACTTGTTAATAGTAAGGCCAAAGAAAATGTTATTACATTGCTGGATTCTCTTTTTATATGTAATGATATAGATTCATTGCGTTTAGTCGCTGAGACATTAGAATACATTAATTATGAAAACGTAGAGGATAAGTTTATTGTCGATGTAGTTGTTGCTTATGCAGCAAAAGACCAATTAACAAAAAATTTTTTATATACCATAGAACGAAGTCTACCTGAGAGTAGGATCGGGGATTTTTTAGATCTACTGTCTAAATCACTTACAGAAATGGGAGAGTGGTACGAGCGATGTGGTAATCACGACATTGCTGATTTAACTTATTTTATTATTGTTAGGGAAATTAAATCATCAAATAAAAAACCAAATGTTGATAGGTTTTTTTCTTGGTTAAGTCCACATCATGGCTCACTATGGTATAGTCAAAATAATGGAAATGAGCTAAATAAACTTATCAATGAAAATAGTGATTTTAAACTAGCCATACAAAAGTGGGTATTACTTGAGGCTCCTATTGATAAAAGTATTATAGGCAGAGGTTATAATCTAGCTAGTGCTTTATCTGCGCTAACCGTATCCGAAAAAGATCTAATTATTATTTTAAATACATTAGATGAACATGATCAACGCTGGAAAGAGTTGATTCAGCTTATTCAACATGACGGGAAAGTTGGAAGTCAGTTAAGACAAACAGCACAAAGGTTTGCTCGACATAAGCAAGCAGATATCGAATGGCTATCTAGTTTAGCAGTAGCACTCGTGCCTGAGTGGAAAATTAAGGAAGAAGAAAGACTGCGCGAAAATAGAGAAGAAACAACAGCAAGGTATGAAGCCCATAGGCATGAATATTCACTTCACATCAATAAAATGCGAACAGGAAATTATCAAGATATTATTAACCCTGCAAAGGCATATTTGAAATTATTCAACGATATTAGTCATGATACTCCAGCATACCAACGCATTGCTGAATGGCTGGGTGATGAATTAAGTCAAGCTGCCTTTGAGGGAGTTGAAGCATACTTAACTAAAAAACCTTTATTCCCATCAATTGATCAAATGCAACAAATTAGAAATGATGGGCAGTTCTATGAGGCAGAGTACATTATTATTGTAGCTACTGCCGAACGTATCAGAAATGGCATAGGGATAGCAGACCTTTCAGATGAAGTGATATTCTCGGTATTTTCATCGTTGCGTCATCATTCTAATCTTGAGCAGCATGCAGGCATAAGTGATCTTCAACTTACTCAGTCAGTAGAACAAGAGATTGAACTGCGAGGATTGTGGGAAACTGCCATAAAACGTTTTTATGAACCACAACTTGCTATTGGTAAAAATACTATTTTGGGTTTTTATGAGTTAATGCATGATGATTCAAAAAAAGAGGTTTGTAGCCAATTAGCATTTGAATGGTTACAACGATATAAATCACTTCCTGAAAATATTGAAAGTGAGTGCATTAAACGTCTGATTTACTCATCTAAATTCGAAGAGTTACGATCTTTACTTGTTGAGTACTTTAATGTTAGCGAGAAACATCATCGTTTAATTTGGGATGCGATTTGTTTTATTGTGGATTTTGAAAGTATTACTGAAAAATTCGGTAAAAAAATTTCCCCTGATTTTATTTGGCAGATTCGTAACTTAGTACAAGGTCACTACAGGCACAACGCATATTTAGAACTTAGTGTTGCTCAATGTGAATGGATAGTACAGACATTTAGATTGTTATGGCCAATGGCAACAGATCTTTATGAAGAAACTCGTGGTTCTAATAATGCTTGGGATGCTAGTCAATTTATTAATTCATTTATAGAGCGATTAGGGAAATCCTCCGATGAAGATGCAGTCTTGGCATTAAGGCGTTTGCGGCAAGCTCCAGAGGATAGTTATACCTCGTGGATAAAAGTGGTTGCAGCTGAGCAACAACGGCTTGTGGTTGAATCAAATTATGCGCCACCGACATTAGCATCAATTAAGGCTATTACTTGTAATATATATCCACAATCAATGGCTGATCTTCAAGCTTTAATAATGGAAGAGTTAGAAATTGTTCAGGCAAAGATAAAAAGCGATGACATAGATAGTGGTCGAGTTTTTTATAACGATGACAATATTCCACACAATGAAGAACGCTGTAGCAGTTTGTTAATTGGGTTACTTCGTCAAGGCGCAGCAGGCGTTGAATATACGCCAGAGCAGCATGTATCGAATGATAAAGAAGTTGATATCTGTTGTTCTGTTGGCGGGCTTAGGCTTCCAATTGAACTAAAAGGGCAATGGCATAGAGATTTATGGCATGCCGCAGATACTCAATTAGATAGGCTATATACGCAAGACTGGCGTGCAGAGCATCGCGGGATCTATTTAGTGCTTTGGTTTGGTAAGGGTCAGCTTGGCACTAAGAGGTTAAAGTCGCAAGGAAGGGGAAAAGCTATACCTAAAACAGCGGAAGAATTGCAAGAAATGCTCATGGCTAATTGTCTTGCTGCACAACAAGGGAGAGTGAAAATTGTTGTTTTAGATCTAGAAATCAATGGGTAAAGACATTTTCTATTTAGCTAGTAAAGAATAAGTTGGTCAGGCGTAAGTCTTTTCAGATTAACAGCCAATACCAAAGCTAAGGTGATACACCATCTGTACTCTAAGTTGTTGAAATAATAAAATGCCGTGGCGATATCGTGGATAATGGCGCAGGCTCAGGGGCACATGGATGTTCCATCTGAGCCGTTAGGTGACTTTTAGTAGGCGTATGATACTGGTTACTAAGGTGTTTACGGAGATATGAGTCATTTAGCTACAGACTACTCAAGTGTTGACGAAATTAAGCACTTGCATGTAAGTGACCGTTGGCGGCATGGATGCCGTCGTCGAGCCCTCAGGGATGAGTTTATGGCGTGTCACTGGAATGAAAGTGATTAATTTTATGCATACAAAATAAAGAACTAATCACTCTCTTAAAGAGGGAGTTGCTGTTAATTCCCTCTTGGTTGGCTCTTGATTTAACATCAGAGGTCAAGCTCACACGACTTTGACTTTTTTTAAAATTATAAAAAAACCAATCAGTTGGTTGCAAAACTCCATATGGCTTGAATCAACTCATCATTAATCTCAAACACCATCACTTCAAAGAGATAATCTTTAATCTCACTAATGCGTTTGCCCAACAACGATGGCTCAGCACATCGTTGTCAGACATCTACTGAATGTTACTTCGCAGTAATTGAGCCTTGAGTTCCAGCATCAGTATCAATCCACGAGCTGTCTTTATTCATGCTTGCATCAGGATAAATGGTGAACTCCACCATGCCTTGTTTGAATTTGATTGCGCCATCACTATGGCTCGATTTTACGTGTTTACCATTAACCCAAACCTGATTTTTATCATCAATTTGAATGTTGGCAACCGTCGCGCCTGAGCTGGCGGTTGCAAGCCATTGTCGGGCATTGGGAATGATTACCTTAGCGTCATCTGCGGTTTGGGACATGGCGCTTGCCTTAGCATTTTCCTCTTTGGTTTTGTGGATATCGCAGCCTTGGGCTTCTGACATTTGGGTGCAGCCAGAGCGCTCGAGTAACTTGCGATATTCATCGTTAATGGCGTAGCTATTTGCCGATATTAATAGTGCAATGCTTGCTGTGATGATGATTTTAGTGTTCATGAGTTCCCTCGTTAGTATCAAGTTGTTAATCGCTCATTGCTAGTTTGCAGTGTGGGCTGATGGTTAATTGTAGAGGGTGCTTAGCAATTTTCTATTGGGCAAAAGTACATTTAATTCTATGCCGGGTTTAGCCGTAATGACCTTACTGCTATTGCTGCTTACATTGCGGGGCATAAGCCATGCGCTGTTTACACGTAATCCTTGCGAGGTGATGCGTTAAAATACAGTTGATCACATCGATAAAATACTTTGCGTCTATCGGTTGATGCAGTTGCCCCGTTTGATCGACGTTTAGCGATTAATGCTCCAGCTGCTTTTCAAATTGTTCGAACAGAAAATCTAAGAATAATCGCAGTCGTTTGGGCTGATATTGGCGGCTGATGTATACCACGTTGAGGTCGGCACTTGAGACTGTGGTCGAGCTATTAAAGTTTTTCATGTAGCCATTTAAAACTGTCACTAAGCGTTGCTGATTAATGTCATTTTGCACATCGAGCAGTGATTTTAACGCGATCCCCGCGCCTTCTAATGCCCAGCAACGGATCACTTCGCCATCATCAGAAAACCATTTTGGGGTGACAGTGACTGAGTTGCGGCCTTCTTGGTCTTGAAAGTGCCAAGTTTTGAGCTCTTCATTACTGCGCAGCATAGCGAGGCAATCATGATGGCTGAGGTCTTGCGGTTTAACGGGAGTGCCTTTACGCGCAAGGTATTCTGGGGATGCGCACAGCACCCGTCGACTTGGTGCGAGCCGCCTTAAAATCAGATTACTGTCAGTTAAATCACCGTAGCGAATAACGACATCTATGCCCGATTCGGCAATATTAGACAAATTATCATTGAGATACAGATAGGGAACGATATCGGGGTAGCGGTCGGTGAAGGCGGACAAAATCGGCAGTATATATTGTTTGCCTATATCTTTTGGCGCAGCAATTTTTAAGGTGCCTTTGACCTCTTTTACCCCATTCTGCAGCAAATTTTCGGTTTCTTTTACATTTTCGATAATCCCCAAGCATGCTTGGTGATACAGGGCCCCAGAGTCTGTGAGTGACAGATGTCGAGTACTTCGATTGAGCAGCTTAACCCCGTAGCGTTCTTCAAGTGCTTGTAAGCGCGCCGTGACGGTTGCTGGAGAAAGTCCGAGCTCGCGGCCCGCCGCTGCCAACCCTTGATGTTTCACTATGCTGATAAACAGCGCCATATCTGAAAATTTATCCATTTTCACATCTATTGTTTGTCTGGGCTGAATAATGAATTCATATATTAATCAATTATCAAAATATGTCGAATGAATATACTGGCTCTACTAACCAATCAGCAGTACAGAGAGTAGTCACATGAGCAGCCACATCAGTAATCAGATTAGCAATCAGAGCAATAGCGATAAAGCTGTGGTTGTCATCATCGGCGGAACATCAGGAATAGGGGCTGCGCTTGCTAGGCAGCTAACGGTAGACAACCAGATTGTCCATGTCGCCAGTCGTCAAACAGGCGTAGATGTGTCGGACGAACAATCGGTAAATCGATTTTTTGAATCCATTGGTGCGTTCGATCACTTAGTGATCACCGCGGGTTCTTCTGCGCCAGCTGGCAAGGTCGTTGATGTCGATATTCAACAAGCTAAAGCGGCTTTTGACACTAAGTTTTGGGGTTCAATCAATGCTACAAAACAGGCGGTTCGTTACATTAAACAAGGTGGTTCTATCACACTAACCACTGGGATGCTGTCACGAAAAGTGGTCGCTAATACCTATGTTAAAAGCACAATGAACGCCGCCTTAGAAGCCTTTACTAAGGTGCTCGCTAAAGAGCTTGCCCCCATTAGAGTCAACGCCGTTAGCCCTGGATTAACAAGAACCGGGTCAATGCCTGCGCAAACGGCGATGTACGAACAAGCCAAAACCACATTGCCTGTGGCAAAAGTGGGTGAGCCGAGTGATATCGCTATGGCCTATTACCTTGCCATTAACAACAGCTTTATGACTGGCGCCATTATCGATGTTGATGGTGGCGCGCTGATTAACTAATGCGCTGAATAAATAGTGCTTTTACCCATTATTGCACCGAGCTGATAACACATCGCCGGTATGTTCCCTACACAAAATTTGAAATAAGCGAGATTACAATGAACAAGGAAAAAATGCCGTTACAAGTGTGGATACTAACGCTAGCAGCGTTTGCAATTGGCACCGCAGAGTTTGTGATTGCTGGTATCCTGCCACAAATTGCCACGTCTTTGTCTATTAGTGAAGGTCAGGCAGGGTATTTGATCAGCGCCTATGCATTGGCAATTGTGTTTGGTGGTCCTATCCTCACGATTTACTTGGCGCGGTTCAATAAAAAAACCGTACTGACCAGCTTAATGGTGCTGTTTATCTTGGGGAATTTGCTGTCGGCATTTGCCCCCAATTACACCTTGCTGATGATTAGCCGAGTGATTACTGGCTTAGTTCAAGGCCCATTTTATGGCATAGGTGCCGTAGTGGCGACCAGTTTGGTATCTGAAAAAATGGCCGGACGTGCTGTGGGTCAGATGTTTGCGGGTTTAACCTTAGCGAACGTATTGGGTGTACCAGGTGGCACTTGGATTGGCCTGCAATTTGGTTGGCAAACCACCTTTATCACAGTCGCGATATTGGGCGTTATCTCAATCGCGTCTATCTTCAAGTTTATTAATGCGACCGGCCATGGTGAAGCGAAAAATGTTTCGGCTCAGCTGCGAGCGTTTAAAAATCCTATGTTGTTGATTAGTCTTGCTATCACTGTGTTTGCTTGGTCCGGTTTTATGACTGTTTACGGTTATATTGCGCCAATTGCGATGCACATTACAGGCTTTAGTGAACATGCAGTAACGTGGATTTTAGTTATCGTCGGCTTAGGTTTGATATTGGGTAACACTTTAGGTGGGCGTTCATCGGATAAAAACCTGCAGAAATCGTCGATGTTTTGGGCGATAGCCATGATAGTGTCGCTGCTACTGGTTGGTTTCGCGCTGGACAGCAAAGTGATGTTTGTGATTGCCGTTTTTGTCTTTGGTATCGCTTCGTTTGCTAATGTTCCTGCGATGCAGTTACGGGTAATGAATCACGGTGGTGAAGGCCAAGAGCTGGCAGCAACCGCTAATATTTCAGCCTTTAACCTAGCTAATGCATTCGGTGGATTCTTAGGGGGGATGGTGCTGGATAGTCAGATGGGCGCAGGCATGATCCCTTATGCCGCAGTGATTGTCCCTGTACTTGGCTTAGTGTTTATTTCGATGGTAAACAAACGTGAGACACGTGCCGCGAATGCTGTAGCTGTGCCTAGTATTTAAATGTGGTAGAAAGTCTGATTACTTCTGATATAGGCTGCCATTTATTTTAGCTAAAATGCTCAATGTAACTCATTGAGCATTTTGTATTTTAGGCTCAAATGTAGCTGACCTTTGTGATTCTGCAAGATTGATTCATCTATCGTCTATCTTGCTTAATTTATATTCGGGCTAGGCATTCTTTTAAATTCCACTTAATAACTGGCCATGTTAAGCATCAGAAATATGCCAACTCCCGGCGAAGCCACTATCAATACCTGTAACTTCGCTAGGGTTAGTGCTGTGTAGCAGTTTTACGAACGAGAGTCAGGGATGGCGAACTGGCAGTTAGGCATCATCGCCATGACTGCTTTCTTTCCCTCTAATATTTTCTCTGTTAAGTACACTATTCCAATAGCTTAAGTTGTGTTTGTCCCCATTGGGTGGCATAGGGCATGGCTTCTTGTGGGCTGAGGATAAACTCATTTTCACAGCCATCGCCGCGGGGCGTTTCCCAGAATTTGATCCCCTTTGGCTCAAGGGTGAGCTGGTAATATCCCGAGCCGTCTGATGTGGGGCATTCTGCGTCCGGTGCTTTGCCAGCAAACAATTTGTCCCTTAATGCAGGGGGTAAAGGATGACTCATACCCTCGAGCATACTTTGTGGTTGAGTATCGGCGAGAAACCACTGCCACGGGTGGAAAGGTTTGCCGTCGGTAAGGGAGAAACTCACAAATTCTTGGCTGATACCATTGGCGCCATAACCTGCCGCCCAGCGATATAGGCGCACACTGAGCCAATGTTGATTAATAAAAATCGGTTCGGCAAAGGTTTCGTCAGTCACAAAACTGCCCATTTGTGCCAGCATTCTGCGGCGAGTGTCAAAGGTTTGTGCTAGTTGGGCCTCATCGGTGAGCTTATGTTCAAGCCATTGATTAATTACCAAGATACCCGTTTGTGGGCCTTTAAATTCGATACCTACATCTGTGCCAAACGTCAGCGGGCGATACTCAATATTTTCGTAGCTTTGCCATTTACCTCGGCTGAGTTTTGGCGTGGTTTCTAGCGGTAGATTGTAAGCATCGGCACCGCAATCCTCGACCTTATCTGGGCTGATTTCTCGCTCAAGTTGCACTGGTAATGATTTACTCGCGGTATCTTTAAACCAATGGCCGCTCAGTTTTTGTGGCGTGACACTATCAAACTGCCAATTTCCGGTATTGCCTTCTTCTTTCCACAGTTCATCTTGCTGCTCGAGTCTTATCGGCGTTAAGTAGCGTTGATAGTAATAACTGCCTGTTCCATATTGATTAAAACAAATTCTGACCTTGCTTTTACCTAACTGTCCCTGCCAGATCCCTGTGAGTTCATTGGCCGCAAAGGTCGGCAAAGAGATCGCGGCGGTCAGCAATAGGCTTGAAGATAAAACGGAGAATAACATCCTTGTGGGCATACTGATTTTCTCTTAAAAGGTGATAAGTAAGGGCCGTATTCTAAGCGCAGGATACTGACCGATTGTGGATTAAAAATCAAAATCTGATAAAAAAGTCGCCCGTAGGCGACTTGATGTTAAAGACTTAAGGCTTACTCAACTTGCCAATCAATGGCTTCTCCAGCACGAATTGGCACTACGTTAGTATCGCCAAGCGGGTAAGTTGCGGGGACATCCCATGACTTTTTGACCAGCGTGATGGTATCGGTATTGCGTGGCAGATGGTAAAAGTCTGGTCCGTTAAAGCTTGCGAACGCTTCGAGTTTATCCAGCGCATTGACCGAATCAAATGCTTCGGCATACAGCTCAATCGCGGCATGAGCCGTGTACGAACCCGCGCAGCCACAGGCGGCTTCTTTTTTATCTTTAGCGTGGGGCGCCGAATCTGTGCCGAGGAAAAACTTCTTGCTGCCGCTTGTGGCTGCACCTAATAACGCCTGTTGGTGGGTGTTGCGTTTTAAAATCGGCAGACAGTAAAAATGTGGGCGAATACCGCCAGCCAGCATGTGGTTGCGGTTATACAGTAAATGGTGCGCCGTGATAGTCGCGGCCACATTGTCTGAGGCTTGAGTGACAAAATCGACGGCATCTTTGGTGGTGATATGCTCAAGCACGATTTTAAGCGCTGGGAAATCGGCGACAATTTTACTGAGGATATTTTCAATAAAGACACGCTCGCGGTCGAAAATATCAATAGCTGAATCTGTGACTTCACCGTGGACTAAAAACAGCATACCGACTTCTTGCATGGCTTGGAGTACGGGATAGATGTTTTTAACATCGGTTACGCCGGAATCTGAGTTAGTCGTCGCGCCCGCTGGGTAGAGTTTAGCGGCGACAATTTTACCCGAGGCTTTGGCCTTGCGGATTTCATCTGGGCTGGTTTTGTCGGTTAAATACAACACCATCAAAGGTTCGAATTGTGAGCCCGCGGGCACTTGCGCTTTAATGCGATCGTAATAGGCCAGTGCGGTTTCGGTATCGATAGCGGGGGGCACTAAGTTTGGCATGACGATGGCGCGGCCCATATAGCGGCTGATGTCGCGCACTGTATCTTTAAGCTGGGCGCCGTCTCTTAAGTGAATATGCCAGTCGTCTGGGCGAGTGATTGTTATTGTAGTCATAGGGTTTGGTCTTTTGATCGTTTTTGCTGCGAGGGTGGCGGGATCTTATGTGGCAAGGATTTTACTGTAAAGGGAAACTCGGCTGTTTGGGTTAATAAATCTAGATTCTAGACCCTAGAATCTAGGAGCTGCTTTTTTCAATCGGACACATTTCATTTCACTGCTGCGGACACTTTTAAATAAAAGCGCCAGTGTCCGCGGACACTTTTATCTGCAATTTTTTGTTAAACCTTTGAAATTATATGATTTTACTTGTTTGGCATAGGCTTTGCTTACTCTAGGGTAGAGATTTCCAATAGTGTCCGTTGATACGTTCCGGCACTGATGATTCCAACAGGGAAGCGAGTAAAGCCATGATTAAAGATACTAGCGGCCAAGATACAGTACTTGTGCCATCGACCTCTAAACGTCTTAAGTTACCGCTGATCATTGGCGGTTGCGCCTTATTAGTCAGCGCCTTAGTGTGGGCAAGTTTAGGCTCTGATAGTGTTAGCAAATCCTTAAGCCGCAGCGACATCACTACCGCAAAACTCTTTGTTGGAACGTTAACCCGCGATGTGGCGACCACAGGTAAAATCGTGGCGGCCAATGCGCCTATTTTGTATAGCACAGAGGAAGGCACAGTGACTCTGCTCAGCAATCCTGGCGATACTGTTAATAAGGGCGATGTGGTCGCCAAACTCGATAGTCCAAGACTCACTAATCAGCTAGCGCAAGCCAAGTCCCTATTAGCGGGCATGGAGAGTGCATTAGAGCGCGCTAAGTTGGATGCAAGACGCGATCAATTACAAGCTTATCAAACCTTAGATATCGCAACGGTCGATCTTGAAGCGGCGGATAGGGAAAGCCGACGCGGAGAGGAGCTGATTCAAAGTCAGCTTATTGGCCAGATTGATTATGAAAAGGGCAAAGATGATTTACACAAAGCCAAGCTGAAGTTTAAGCATGCCGAACAAGAAGTTGCGTTAACGAAAGATACGTTAACCTTTGAAATTAAAAATAAAGCCCTAGAAGTTGAGCGTCAAACTCTCGCGGTGCGTGAATTAGAACGCCAAGTCGATGCCTTGAATATTGTTGCACCAGTTAACGGCATTATCGGTAACTGGATTACCGAGCAGAAAACCCGTCTTAGCGCTAACCAACCGATTTTAACCGTCGTGGATTTAAGCGCCTATGAGGCTGAGTTAGCCGTGCCTGAATCCTATGCGGACGATCTGGGTTTAGGCATGGAAGTCGAGTTGAGTTTTGGCAGTATTAAGTTAATGGGCAAGTTATCGTCGATTTCCCCTGAAGTGCGTAACCGTGAAGTGACCGCTAGGGTGCAATTTGACCAAAGCGACAGCCTAACACTGCGCCAGAATCAACGTATCTCGGCCCGAGTGTTATTAGAGCACAGACCCAATGTTCTTATGGTAAAACGCGGCGCCTTTATGACCAGCGGTGGGGGTAATGTGGCTTATCAAATCGAGGGCGATTTAGCCAGTCGTCGTGAGGTTAAGCTCGGCAGTACTAGCCTGAGCCAAGTCGAAGTGCTTGATGGCGGAAAAGCCGGAGATGAGTGGGTCATTTCAAGTGTTGACCCCTTTAATCACGCTGAACAGGTCAGAATTCATTGATGACCGATATTCGTAAATTATTAAACAACCAATCTGATGAATTTAACAGCGCAGTGATCAGGGTGAATGACGAAACCTGCTGCGACATGGATAAGAATAGGAGCCGGATATGCGTGATAAACAATTTGATATCAGCGTGTTGATGTCATCCAAAATGTTTGGAGTACTAGCCTTATTATTACTGGTGGTTGCGGTGGAACTAAGTATCGGTGAGGCCAATAGCTGGTTTTTCCTCGGACTCAATTTGTTGGAATGGAGCAATCCTTTGGATGAGTTTCGCCAAGTGGGTGAGGTTTCAACCGAAACTGCCAACCTTATGCTGGGCGCTTTTATGTGGTTTTTAGAGTGTGTCGTTGAGCCATTCTTTGGCTGATAAAGGTGTGCTGATTACGGTCGTACATGAGTCGATGCCTAAGGTGTAGACGCAGAGTCTAGGCGCAAAAATAGATTTGATTATTTAAAGGAAATTAACATGTTATCAATGAAGAATGTGAGCAAGGTTTTTAAAACGGATTTAGTAGAAACCCACGCCCTGCGCGATTTTAACCTCGAGGTGAACGAAGGCGAATTTGTCGCAGTCACAGGTCCTTCTGGCTCGGGTAAAACCACCTTTTTAAATATTGCAGGTTTACTCGAAGGTTTTACCCACGGCGACTATTTTCTCGATGGGATTAACGTGTCTAACTTGAGCGATAATAAGAGCGCCACTATCAGAAATGAGAAAATTGGCTTTATTTTCCAAGGTTTTAACTTAATTCCCGATCTTAACTTAGCTGAGAATATTGAAGTGCCGCTGCGCTATCGTGGTTTTAATGCCAAGGAGCGTCAACGTCGTGTACAAGAGGCATTAGAGCAAGTGGGCTTAGCTTCACGGCTCAAACATTTACCTACTCAGTTGTCGGGTGGACAACAACAAAGGGTGGCGATTGCTCGTGCTTTAGCGGGGGAGCCACGTTTCCTACTCGCCGACGAACCTACGGGAAACCTCGACAGCCTAATGGCACGTCAAGTGATGGAATTACTCGAAAATATCAATCAAGCGGGCACGACCATTATCATGGTGACGCACGATCCTGAACTCGCTCGCCGCGCCCAACGCAACATTCAAATTGTTGATGGTCAAGTGTGTGATTTTACTATGTATCATCAAGGTCATCGACATGTCAGTGACATCACTGCTGCGACTGATATCGACAAACTTGTCGCCAACGCCGACCGTTAAGGATATGCATTATGTTCTTTTATTATGTTGATTTAGCTTGGCGCAGCATTAAGAAAACCCCAGTGCTGTCGCTGTTGATGGTGTTGGCGATTTCGATTGGTATTGGTATCACGATTACTACGTTAAACGTGTACAAAATGATGTCATTTAATCCCGCGGGTGAACGCTCTGATGAGTTAAATGCGGTACAGCTTTGGAGCCAAGGTCCTGATTCTTGGGATGAGTTAAACTCGTTAGTGACTTACCAAGACGCGATGAATCTGCGCAACAATACCTTACCTAAACGCCAAGCTGCGATGTTTCGCACTGGGATGGCAGTGCAAACGGAGGATGCCAATTTTGCGCCTATTTTAGAAAGCATTCGGGTGACGGACAGTGACTTTTTTAAACTGTTTGACGTGCCATTTTTGTACGGTAATGCGTGGGATAAATCCGTCGACACTGAACCTGCTTATCAAGTGGTGATTAACGATAAACTCAATCAAAAGTTGTTTGCGGGTCAAAACAGTGTTGGCAAAGTTATCTATCTTAATCGTAAACCTTATCAAGTGGTGGGGGTGATTGATGCTTGGGATCCTAAGCCTAAATATTATGATCCCACTAACGGTGCCTTTAACGACACGGAACAAATTTTTGTGCCGTTTTCGCTGACGCCTATCGAAGAGTTTGATGTATGGGGTAACACGTCGGGTTGGAAGTTTGAGACGATGAATAGTTACAGTGATCGCCTTAACTCTGAAAAAGTGTGGCTGCTGTATTGGGTTGAGTTACCAAATAAAGACGCAGTAGCCAGTTACCGTTCTTGGCTCAGCAATTATGTAGCGGAGCAAAAAGCCCTAGGCCGTTTTACGGATAATAAATCTGCCGCTGACTCAGTCAAAGTATCCGATGTGGCAACTTGGCTTGAATACAATCATGTGGTGCCCGAAGACAATAAAATCTTGGTTGGCTTGAGTGCGCTGTTTTTAAGTGTTTGTTTAGTCAATATATTAGGTTTAATGCTGACAAAGTTCCTCAAGCGCGCACCCGAAGTGGGAGTGCGTCGCGCCATTGGTGCTAGCCGTGGTCAAATCTTCGCTCAATATATGGTGGAAGTGGGCATGATTGGCTTATTCGGTGGTTTGCTGGGACTCGCTTGGGCCTACGCTTCGCTTTATGGGTTATCGGCCCAGTTTGAGGTCGCGAAGGGCTTAACCCATTTATCGGCGAGTATGTGGATTATCACCCCAAGTATTGCGGTAGGCACAGCCTTGTTGGCTGGCTTGTATCCCGCATGGGTGGTGTGTCGCACTAAACCTAGCGTTTATCTAAAAAGCCAGTAAGGGACTCATTATGTTGCATATTAAACCTATTCTCAGCAGTTTATTGCGCAGTAAAAGCGGTCCAGTCTTACTGCTTATTCAGATTATCTTGTCTGTGGCGATTGTGGCGAATGCGAGCTTTATTATTCAAGAGCGTTTAGCCCTGATGCAGCGTGATTCGGGGATTAAAGAGTCAGAAGTCTTGACCTTTAGCTTGTTCAACTTTGATCCATTGATTGATAAAACCGCGCAAAACAAAATTGATCAGCAAATTTTGCGGGGGCTACCCAATGTGATTGATGCGACCTCAACCAATATGTTGCCGTTAAGCGGTGGCGGCTGGTCGAGCACGTTAAATCTGGGCCCCGACCCAGATAGCGCTAAATCGACACCGCAATTTGCCATGTATTTAGGGACAGATCACACCATTGAGACCTTAGGCATTAAGCTGATTGAGGGACGTAACTTTTACCCCCATGAACTTAAGGATAACCTCGATAGCCCTAGCCGATTAGCGATCATCTCCAGTGTGTTAGCCAAAGCCATTTGGCCTGATGAATCCGCACTTGGTAAAGTGTTGTACGAGGGCAAGGATGCGCAGATCACTGTGATTGGCGTAGTCGAAAAACTGCAAGGCGCGTGGATTGACAGTTCTAGCCTTGAAAACAGCGTGATTCAAAATGTGGATTATGGCAGCAGTTCTTATATGGTACGGGCCAAACCTGAGTTTCACGCCGAGCTTAAAGACACGATAAAAAAAGCGCTGCTGGCGGAGAATCCAAACCGAGTACTCGATGGCTTTAAGTCAATCGAGGCCTTAAAAGATAGTTCATACCGAGATCATAAATTGATGATTACTGTGCTAACTATGATGGTGGTGTTGTTATTGCTTATCACCTCGCTCGGTTTAACGGGCATGGTGATGTTTAATATCCAGCGCCGCACTAAGCAGATAGGTACCCGCCGTGCATTGGGGGCTAAAAAGCGCGATATTATCAGTTACTTCCTCGTGGAGAACTATTTGATTTGCTTAGCGGGAGGCGTGCTGGGCGGCTTGTTAGCGATACAGTTAGGCCAACAGTTAATGAAAATCTATAGCTTGCCTATGTTGGACTTAAGCTACCCACTAATTACTGTGGCAGGTTTGTTTATTGTCACCACATTAGCGGTTTACTTACCAGCGCGTAAGGCGGCAAATATTTCGCCAGCAACCGCAACTCGCAGCGTATAGCGGAATATTTGATGTCACTCAAGGTACGATAAAAGCTCGACAAAAGTGCGATAACAATAGGATGTTATTGCACTTTTTGTTACTTTACGGTTAACAGTTTTACTTAGGACAACACTCACACTTATGGATACTATCCTTATCGTCGATGACAATCATGCCATCTGCCAAGCCCTAGGTTTGATGCTAGAACTCAATGATTATCGGGTGCTGATTTGTCACAGCCCAGAGGACGCCCTTGGGTTATTGACGACACAAGATGTGGATTTAGTGATTCAAGATATGAACTTTACTCGGGATACCACGTCGGGCGAGGAAGGTCGGCAGCTGTTTTACGCCCTGCGCGAACGCCAAGGGGATTTGCCGATTATTTTGATGACGGCGTGGACCCAGCTCGAAACGGCTGTTGAATTAGTCAAAGCGGGGGCCGCCGATTATATGGGCAAACCTTGGGATGACGCTAAGCTACTCAATAGCATCACTAATCTGATTGCGCTTTATAAACTCTCCCGTGCTAACCACCGTTTGGAGCGGGTGAATCATCAACGCCAAGTGGCGATCGCCGATGCGGATCTCTGCGGTATTGTCTTTGGTAGCGGTGCTATGCAGCGTTGTATTGACTTAGCCTTGCAACTGGCGCGCTCCGATGTGTCGGTCTTGATCACTGGCCCCAATGGCGCGGGTAAAGACAAGCTTGCCGATATTCTCCACGCCAATTCACCCTTAAAAAACAAACCTTTTATTAAGGTCAATGTCGGCGCTTTGCCGATGGATTTATTAGAGGCCGAGCTGTTTGGTGCCGAGGCGGGCGCTTTTACTGGCGCGACTAAAGCGCGTATTGGCCGTTTCGAAGCGGCAGACGGCGGCACGCTGTTTTTAGATGAAATTGGCAATTTACCTTTGTCTGGGCAAGTGAAATTATTGCGGGTGCTACAAACCGGCGAATTTGAACGCTTAGGTAGCCATAAAACCCAGAAAGTAAAAGTGCGGGTGATCAGTGCGACCAATGCGGATCTGGCCCAAGATATCGCTGAAGGGCGATTCCGTGAGGATTTGTTTTACCGCTTAAACGTGATTGAACTGGCATTGCCACCGCTGAATCAACGCACCGATGACATTTTACCTTTAGTGCAGCATTTTATTGGCAGCGATTTTAGCTTGAGTAAACCTGCGTTGCAGGCGTTATTACAGCACCGCTGGCCGGGAAATGTGCGCGAGCTTGAAAACGCCTGTAAGCGAGCCGTATTGTTGGCGCAAAGCCATGTGTTGACGGAAGCTGACTTTGGTTTGGCGACTGTTGCGAGTGTTATAAAATCGGCTTCCAGTGTTTCAGCTGTATCTGAGTCGCGGCTATCTGGCTTGAGACACTCTGATCCTCTGCCTGTTTATTCGCCCGCTTCCATCCCCGTAAATACCGCATTTTATCATGAGTCTGTTCGTGCCCAAGTGTCAGATGCTAATGAGGCGATAGACGTGAGCCGAGAAGATATCGAAGCGGCGTTAAAACAGCATCATGGCGTAATTGCTCGGGTGGCAAAAGCGCTTGGACTCAGTCGCCAAGCGCTGTATCGGCGGATGGACAAGTTTGGTTTAGATAAGTCATAGGCTAAGTGCAGATGCTAGGGTAAAGGCTATCGATTAAGGAATCAGAGTGTTAATTCGAACTAAACTTATCATTTTTTCAATGGCTTGCTGCGCCTTTGGCGTCTTGCTGAGTTTTGCTTTGGTGAAGTATATCTCACCCTATGCTTCGTCTGTTGCCACGTCTAACACGATTGAAATCCCTGATGTGAATGTGCAACTGGATTTTGCAGAGCTTGAGAAAACGGTCGCCTCCATCGAACTCGCCCTTAACAATAGTGAGCAATTGCAGGAGGCTGCGGCGATGCAAGCGCACCAGAGGGCCGAGCAGATTAAAGCTGAGCTGCAAAAGCTTGAACAACTTAAACAAGAGCAGTTACAAATAAAACTCTTCAAGTTAGAACAACTTAAAGAAGGGCTGTTTAATTCTATTCCTCATGTGGTTGAGCCTTTACGTGTAGAACCGCTATCCATTTTACCGCCCAAAGCACCTGTATCTCCTGCGATATCCGCTGAGATAGCTAAGGGAGAGCGTGTCTCGAGTTTGACCTTAGGTGAAGGTTTGATCGTGTTGCTTCTCGCTTGTGCTGTCTGTGGTTTAGGTATTGCTTGGTTGACTCGACATCTCGGCCGCAGTTTAGATTCCCTTGAAGTCGGCTTGCTAAATTTTAGTGATAATGACTTTAGTGTGAGTATTCCTGAACATGGCGAAGGTCAGCTCAAAACCTTAGCGCAGTTATTTAACCATTCGGCGGCAAAATTGCGCCAAGAAAGGCAGTACATTTATCAGCGGGAGTTATTACTGGATAAGGTGATTCAAAGTTCTCCCAATGTGATGTTGTTACTGGACGATCATCAGCGGCTCATTTACGCCAACGATGCGGCGCGTCACCTATTTCATAAAAAGGGCAGAATGGAAGGCTTGAGCTTAGATGAATTGCTGGTGGATTTGCCCGAAGTATTGGCCTTAGCGCTTAAACATGAAAAGAACGGACTCTTCGCCATGGGTGAAGATGATGTGGAAACTTGGTATTTAAGTCGCGGCCAATTTTTATTGAATAACCAACAGCATAACTTGATTTTGCTCAAGCAGATGACCCGCGAGCTCAATCGTCAAGAGGTGGCAGTATGGAAAAAAGTCATCCGCATTATTAGCCATGAGCTCAATAACTCAGTCGCGCCCATCGCCTCTATGGTGAACTCCGGCCGACTGCTCACCAAAGATATCGATAATCCCAAGCTAACCTTAATTTTCGATACCATCGAGAATCGCACCAGCCATCTAAGCCAGTTTATCTTCAACTATGCTCGTTTTGCTAAGTTGCCGCTCCCGCAACGGCGTCAGGTGAATTGGACGCAATTTACTGCCCAGTTAACTCAGCATTATCCCTTTAAACTCATTCATGAGTTACCTGAGGTTGATGGTTTTTTCGATCAAGGACAGATGGAGCAAGTGCTCCTCAATTTACTTAAAAACGCCCATGAATCTGGCTCAAACCCCGAGGATGTCACCCTGTCGATTCGGTATCAAACCTTAGTGGATGGTGCAGGTTTTAGTATTGTGATTGAGGATCGCGGCGCAGGTATGTCTGGTGAAGTATTAGAGCAGGCGCTACTGCCGTTTTACTCAACAAAACAATCGGGTACAGGCTTAGGTTTACCTTTGTGCCGTGAAATTATCGAAGCCCACGATGGCAGTATTAGCATGCATAATCGCAGTGACGGTGGCCTGTTGGTTCGACTATGGTTACCACAATAATGCTCGCGTTTTGAATAAACACCGTAATGCGACTCTTAAGTCGCATTTTTATTGCTTATCTTATCCGCTTGTTTAATGCATAACTCCTATCCTCAACAGCCTCTTGGCGTATTAGCCAAATGGGCTATTTTTGCATTTTTACCTTAGCTCTTCGGGCTAATTTGCCCCCCAGCGTAATGACGGGAGATCTTTAACCCTGTTAACCTGTTTTATCGAAAATTTGCGTTAAAACTCACCTTGTTCTAACAGAGGTTAGCGCGGTTTTTAAGGTTCGATTAAAAAGGTTAAGGAGGGATAAGTGAAACAGTTAAAACAGCGTCTGTTTACTTACGTTTTATGTCCATTCCTGCTGCTGGCTTCCCCTATCACTATTGCCGATAACGACATTGAAATTAGTGGCTTAGTAATAGATAGAACCTTGACTCGGTTTGGTAAGGACTTTGGCTTTTACTACTCAAGCTATTGGCGCGAACTGCCCTTTACCCAAGGCTTTAACGTCACTCTATATGAGACAGTGTTTCCACAGGCTGGAACCGTTTTAACTTTAGAGGTAAACGGGACTCGGATTTACACCACCCATTTTGGTCGTCGTGCAAATCCGATTAAAGAGAGCGCAGAGCAGGCGATTTTGCTTACGATTGATTATTTAGCGCAAGTCAGAGCCAATGCAATAACAGGTGATTTTTCAGGAACATCGGACGACTTTTAGGATAATAATAATGACATACAGGACGTTACTTGCTCTTGTCACGCTATGTGTGGCAAGCAGTGGCCAAGCCACTGAATTGATTTATACGCCAGTGAATCCCAGTTTTGGCGGCAATCCACAAAATGGGGCTTTTCTATTAAATAAAGCCCAAGCCCAGAATGACAATAAATCTACCTCGACCGAGAAGGACTTTGTCACCCGTTTTAAAGAATCCCTAGAGCGTAATATCATTAACTCAATCACCCGCGGTGTTGCTGATGGTGAAATTACCGATGGTGTTTATGATACAGGTGATTTTCGGATTGAAGTGGCTTCTACGGGAAATGGCGTGATGCTAACTATTACTAATACTGCAACCGGTGAAGTCACTGTGATTGAAATGCCGACATTCGGAGGAGTCAACTAATGGCCCGTCTAGTGTTAGTGAGTTTATTACTGCTAAGTGTGTCGGCCTGTAGCCTGATCTCCAAACCCGATTTAAATATCACGGCTGCCGAGGTTAACCCCTTGAGTGAGGTGATGCGTGGGCTGCAAACTCAACCTGGACCTAAGTTTCCTATCCCTGTGGCCGTGTATTCCTTTCGCGATCAAACAGGTCAATATAAGCCGCAGGCTAACGTGAGTTCGTTTTCGACCGCGGTTACTCAGGGCGCAACATCGATGTTGATGCAGACTTTGCTCGACTCTAAATGGTTTACACCCGTTGAGCGTGAAGGGCTACAAAATTTGCTTACCGAGCGTAAGATCAGCAACAAACAGAGCGGTACTAAGGGCGATGAAGTGCCCGTATTATCCACCGCCAGATTGTTACTCGAAGGTGGGGTGATTAGTTATGAGACTAACACTAGCACAGGCGGTAGCGGTGTCGAATACTACGGCATTGGCGCCTCTGAAATGTACCGTGAAGATCTGGTGACCATTTATCTACGCGCCGTGGATGTACACACAGGTAAGGTCATGATGTCGGTCTCAACCAGCAAACGTGTTTTATCCCAAGAAATGCGTGCGGGCTTGTTCCGTTACACGAGTTTAAATCGACTCGCTGAGGCTGAAGTCGGTTTTACTACCAATGAGCCAGTGCAATTTTGCGTGTTACAAGCCATTGAATTGGCGGTCGCTGAGCTGATTGATAAGGGCATCAAACAAGGTTACTGGAGCCCAACTCAAGTGGCGCAGCCAGCAGAAAAAGCCCAGGAGTTGAGTCAGGGCTAGGTGTCTGAAAGTAGGTATTAGATGCTAGAGCAAAGCAGGCTTCTGCTTTAGCACTTAGTCGCGATAGCGAAAAAGAAAACCGAGCCAGTTAAGCTGACTCGGTTTTTTATTGCAGTTATTGCAGCAGTCAGTTGATATTAGGCTATTTTAGTCCGCTTGCATGGCCTTCCAAAACAGTTCAAAACTGACATCGCGGTATGTTTTATCTGTCCCCAAGTGCGGGTTATCGATAAAGAATCGGGTTGCTGCTAGATATTGGCCGTGGCAGTTTTCTAGCATCAATTCCACTGGATAATGGGCGATTAGCCCCATCATTTGTCCCTGCTTAATGAGTTCGCTAATAAAGCCTAAGATGCTATTCATCGCTTGATCGCGCACCTTAGCTGCAATCATGGGTGACATTGAATATTGCTGAAAAAACAGTTGTTTGACAGGGTTATCCAGCGACCAATCTATCGCACTTTGCCATAGTTGTAGGGCATTGTGTTTAAGATCGCTGCCCTTATGGGTGTTTAACAGTAAGGCATAGGCAAATTCTTGTTTTATGGTAAGAAACAAAGATTCCATCAAGGATTCCTTAGAAGGAAAGTGATGGAACAAGGTGCCCGTTGCTACGCCTGCTTGTTTTGCAATCGAGGCGGTGGACGTGCCATGAAATCCTTGGCTGACAAAGAGCGCTAAAGCAGTATCGAGAATAGCTTGGCGTTTATCAGTCATGGTTTTAATGGGTTGTGTTGTTGATGGTTTATTCAAGATTTATCCCCCAATGACTAGCGCAAAAATAGCTTCATTAAGATGCGCTGGATAAAAGTGCCGTAGGGCGGGTGCACAAATTTGCCTGTGTTGAATCGGCCACGGCTGAGTACCGTTTTAGCGTGACTGAAGGTCAAAAAGCCTTCCTTGCCATGGTAATGCCCCATGCCTGACGGGCCTATTCCGCCGAAGGGCGCATCGTCGGCGGCGACATGAAACACGGTTTCATTGATACAAACACCGCCAGAATGGGTCTGCTGGAGGATCTTTTGCTGAGTTGGCTCATCGAAACTCATCACATAAAGCGCTAAGGGTCTGGCTCTGTGGTTGATGTACTGAATCGCTTCATCTAAGGAGTCGTAGCCAATGACCGGCAGTAATGGACCAAAGATTTCCTCTTGCATCAATAGCATGTCTTCACTGGTGTGAGTTATCAACTGAGTTGCGAGTTTACGATGTTGGCTATCTATGGCTTCGTCAGTTGCTGAAATAACACGGGCACCTTTTGCTTTAGCGTCTTCGAGCACTGTCATCAAGCGGTCAAACTGACGTGTATTAATGATGCTGCCATAGTCCTTATTGTGGTTAATGGTGCCGTACATGGCCTTAAACTTAGCTTGGTAGGCGGCGATAAAGTCATCCACCTTGGTTTTAGGGCAAAGCACATAATCAGGGGCTACGCAGATTTGTCCGGCATTCAAACACTTACCGTAAATCATTCGTTCTACTGCTATCTCAAGCGGCATATCGGGGGCGATAATCACAGGCGATTTACCACCCAATTCGAGTGTTACTGGGGTGAGATTATTCGCTGCGGCGCGCATCACATGGCGGCCGACTGTGGTCGAGCCTGTAAAGAGTAAATGATCGAAGGGCAGGGCAGAAAATTGGGCAGCAATATCCGCCTCACCTTCAACAACCGCCACGTGGGATTCATCGAAGACTTGTGCCAATAACCGTTTGATCACTTGGTTGGTCGCTGGGGTAAATTCAGACATTTTGAGCATGGCATGATTACCCGCGGCAATGGCAGTCACTAGCGGGCCAATTGATAGCATGACGGGGAAATTCCACGGCACGATAATGCCGATCACCCCCAAAGGTTGATAATGCACTGTGACTTTGGCGGGGGCGAGTAAGATGCCAGCATGGCGAGCGCTGGGCTTGAGCCATTTTTTGAGGTTTTTCAAGCTGTAATTGATGTTGTTGATGACAGGCATAATGTCTGAGATCAGGCTGTCATCAATCGATCTATGGCCGTAGTCTTGGCTTAAGGCTTCGACTAAGGGGGTTTGAAATTGCAGTATGGCCGCCTTAAGTCGAGTTAATTGCTCCACTCGCGTAGCGTAATTAGGATTCGGCGCCGCTAAATAGCTGCTGCGTTGGCGTTGGAGCAACTGAGTCAGTGGCGAAGTATTAAGGTGTTCGGTGGCCATATTCATAGTGGTTGCTCCAAGGGAAATGGTAGGCTGAGTCTTATTCGGTACTTTATTTAAGTAATCGTCTCGATTGAGTCTTTTATTAAATCAATACCGACTGATTAGTCGGTTTATCCTAGCTTGCTTAGTGAGATGGTGCAAGGTATCTGGTGTATTTTTGAGCAAGATCACGGCTTGTTGTGGCGTTAGCTTTTACACTAAATCAAGGGTTGTTACATAAGGAGTATGTATGGCATTGTTAAAGCACGGAATTTCGATTGGTATTGAGCGTTATGGTGATGATGATTTTTTCGTTACCTTTAAAGCTATCGGTACCTTAACTCATCAAGACTACGAAATGATGGTGCCTGTGTTGGAGTCAGCATTAGCTGGGGTGAAAGATCCTGATATCTTCGCCTTGGTAGATGTCACCGAGTTGGAAGGCTTGGAACTACAGGCCGCTTGGGACGATCTCAAACTTGGGGTGAAGCATATTCGTCATTTCGAGAAAATAGCTATCGTCGGTAAGACGACTTTGCAGGAAGTGTTGGCTAAATTGGCAAATTGGTTTACGCCTGCTGAGGTAAGGTTTTTTGTTGATAATGGCGATGCTGTTGCTTGGCTGAGAGACTAAGGTTGTGAGATGAAGTTTGTGGTCTGCCAATGCGCTAAATCGGGCGTTATAGCAGCGCCGTAAAGATTCACCCAGCAATCCATTCGCGCCATAGAAGGAGTACAAATTATGCGTACAGGTCAAATACTCTGGCCCACAGATTTTTCGGAAACTGCGGCCCATGCACTGAGCTATGCCATTGAAATGGCTAATCTATACCATGTAGGGCTAAAAATCTTACATGTGGTTGAACAGCCGATCGGTGATGAAAACTTTATGATTCTATCTATTACCCCTGAAGAGCTTGCTAAAAGCATGGAGGAAGCGGCGGCAACTAAAATGCGAGCACTATTGGATGGATTGAATACTGAGCTTCCTATCACTACCTTGATCCGCCGTGGCGATCCTGTCTATCAAATTTTAGAAGAGGCCAACAGTAAAGACATTGGCATGGTAGTAATTGCTAGCCATGGCCGAACTGGGATTTCGCATTTTTTACACACCAATGTCTCAGAAGCGGTGGCGAATGGTGCAGCTTGTCCTGTGCTTGTGGTTAAGTAACTGGCTTTGACTCTATAAATCCAAAGGGCGCTTATAGCGTCCTTTCTTTTTGATTGATAAAGAATAATTAATTGAAATGGGTACGCAAGAAGCATAGCAAACTGCTATAAAATAGTGGTATTTTGGCCTTAATAATTAGCTTAATTAAAAACTCAAATGATGGATAAGCTTATGCGTACTCAAGAAGTGTTATGCCCTACGGATTTTTCATCCACTGCGGCCCATGCGTTAAAATATGCGGTTGAAATGGCAAATGTTTATCACGTCGATATTCGGTTGTTGCATGTGACTAGCCCTGCCCGTGGCGCCCATTGTTATGGTATTGCGGTCGATATTCCCGCTACATTGGAAAATGAACTCAAAGCTTTCGTTGATGCAAAAATGCAAAGTTTGCAGCAGGAAATGCAGCAGAACCTTACCGAAGGGCTCAATATTAAGTTAGTCGTGCGCCATGGTGATGCTATTGATGAGATTTTAGCGGAAGCCGTTGATGTAGGCATGGTGGTTATCGCTAGTCATGGG
Organism: Shewanella sp. NKUCC05_KAH; assembly: GCF_019345585.1. Lineage (NCBI taxonomy): Bacteria > Pseudomonadati > Pseudomonadota > Gammaproteobacteria > Alteromonadales > Shewanellaceae > Shewanella > Shewanella sp. NKUCC05_KAH. The sequence goes on along the minus strand of NZ_JAHKQZ010000020.1, from coordinate 50,253 downwards.
AGCAGCGGTTTAGCTGACTTTTTAAAACCCCACGTTACACAGGATATTGTTAAGTACGCTAAGTGCCCTGTGTTGGTGGTGAAATAACACTATGGGATAAGTTTAGTAGGAATCATTTTTGATCATTTTAGGTTCTGTTAACTTAGTCGACGCCTCGGCTTCATTGTCAAATGACATCAGGCGTCGATACTTTTCCTGCAGAGCCACTAAGCTACCATCTTGGGTAATTTGTTTGAGTCCCGCATTAAAATCATCCCGAATTTGTTCACTAAGAAACGCGAACTTGTATTCTGTAGGTGGGAATATTTGGTGGCAAATCGCCTGTTGTTTTAAGTCTTTCTCAGTGAGTTTGCCCTCAAGATAGGCCTGCTTTAAGTAGTATTTGAAAATATTTTTATCCATCACAACGACATCGGCTCTGCGCTTCATCAGCATATAAACCTGCTGCACTTGCCTCGCTTGTTCTTGGTAGCCGCTATTGGTCTTAACCATGTTGGCAAACTCTTCCCCCAGTAACGATGATGCACGTTGAAAGGCGACGACTTGTTTGTTGTTTAAGTCTTCTATGCTATTGATGTTAAATTGATTACTCTCGAGGCTAATGGCGCAGTTTTGGTAGGTTATCGCAACGTTGGAATAAAAAACGTTGTTAATCATTCCTTCTTTGATGTTGATGATGCCATCGAGTTTACCCTCCCTGAGTTCATGGAAAGTGCGCGCCAGTGGTAAGTAGTGGATAGAAGCTGTATGGCCTTTAACGGCGAGGGCTTGGTTAAGTAATTCGAGTTCGATCCCGCTATTGGTTGCTTGGATGACATAGGGCGGGATAGACAGGCTGACGCCTATCTTAATTTCAGCCGCTTGGCTGAGCTGAGCGCTGCATAGGATGAGTAACCCCATCAATTTATAGCGGTTACGACGAGCCACTGAGCTATTTGGCTTATTGAGTTTATGCGCCATAAGTTACCAACACCTCCGCGGTATACACTTGTAACTGTGTTTGATACTCGCCAAGTCATTCCATGACTTTCTTGAGTAAGTGTAGTGTGTCTGTGAACTCAGCACGGCTTTATTTATCAAATACACATTAACGCTTTAACCTATGACAAGCTCAAAAGGATGAGCCCGGCTCAGTCAGAAAAGCAATTTCTTCCGCCGTAGACTCCCTGCCTAAGATAATATTTCTATGTGGATAGCGGCCAAACCTGTCGATAATCGCTTTATGGCGCAGTTCAAACGTTAGGTTTGTTATCGCAGCTTCGCGATTAAACAGTTTTACTGCTATTTGGTGAATGTCTGCCGATTCGCTGTGCATATAGGGCATAAATAGAAAAGGGACTTGTTTGGATTTTAGTGCTGTATCGACCCGTTGGGCAACGGCCTCTTGGGCGAGCACTAGGGCTATCGCATCGGCTTCGAATGCGGCAGGCGTATCGCGGTAAATATTACGGGAGAATTGATCGAGCACTATGATCTCAGCTAATCGACCTTGAGGCGTGATTCGCCAATGTGAAAGTTCTCCCCGTTTAGCTTGAAGTAGTACACCTTCGAAGTGCTGTTTGATCTGGATATCAAATTCAACATCTTTAATCCACCAGAGCTTTGGGTCAATGTCTTCAAACCAAAATGTCAGTATTTGGTCTGCTGTGATTGTCTGGCTCATTTTAGCCTTTCTTCATAGGTGTTGAGTGATATTAGAAATAACAGTTGTTGGGGGAGGATGACAAGTCGTTTCGTTTGATTTAAGTGCAGATTTGTTATCTGATGATCTTGTCGCGAACCGTAAGTATTTAGTATTGGCTATTGCCTTATTGACTGAATATAAAGTAGTTTTGATGATAATTACTTTTGTTTCCAGACAGGTCATCCTATGTCACTTTCAATGCCAGCATCCGAACAGGTTTCAAAGCAAAATAAGGCGTTTCTGCGTAAGTTATATTTGGCGCATTTAATGGATGATGACCGCCATAATCTATTATCACTCAATAAGTTAACCGGAATGCCTCGCCGAACTTTACAGGACGCTATCGCAGCTTTTGAGGATATAGGTATTCGAGTCGAGTTTGTGCAGGAAGGCAGCCGTAACAATTCAGGTTATTACCGCATAGTCACCTGGGGGCCGATCAGCAGCGCTTGGGTCGATACCCATCTAAGCGAAATCGCTGAGCTGATAGGATTTTACGATAAATCAATTTAAACGCTGTTTGTTACCAAGGACGAATTTGAGAACTCTTCAACTGTTAGGTTTTATTCTTGCCATCGCAGGCGTCATTTTGGGATATATAACGCTAGCATCTATTGACGGTCAAACATCTGAAGCTTCTGCTGGGGCTGCGGGTTTAGGCATGATTTTTATAGTATTACCAGCCTTTGGCTGTTCTGCGTTAATGTTGGTACCTTCTTCTTTAACATTATGCAAATCAGAAGTAAGGCTACGTACATATTTTAAAGGGAGTTTTTGGTTGAGTCTGTGGAAATTGAATTTAGTTATTTCTGCTGTATATATTCTTGTTACTCTTTATGTAGGCTGTTTATGGCTACAAATCAGCATTGGTCGCTAACGAGAGAATCATCATGTGTTCATTTTTTAGGCTTAACCTTCAACGCGAATCTCACCCGAGGATATTGCATTCGTTTGCATAGATATTTGAGCATTTTCTCTTCGTTACTCCTTTGCCAATTTTCTGGCCTGACCAGCCTAAACTCCCTATAATCGGCTGCAAATGTCATCACGTTACATAGTGTTCACATCTAAATACCCTACATACTTAAAATAAAAAGGAACCTTGTTCCATGTTAGAAAAACTGTTCAAACTGAAACAAAATCAAACGAGCCTCAAGCAGGAAGCGGTCGCAGGTTTGACAACATTTATGACGATGGCCTACATCATTTTTGTGAACCCAATGATGTTAGCCGATGCGGGCATGGACCATGGTGCTGTATTTGTGGCGACCTGTTTGGCTGCGGCTGTCGGCTGTTTGGTTATGGGGTTGATGGCGAATTATCCAATTGCGCTTGCTCCAGGTATGGGACTTAATGCCTTTTTTACCTACACAGTCGTGGGTGAAATGGGTTACAGCTGGGAGACTGCGTTAGGCGCGGTATTCCTGTCGGGAATTTGCTTTTTAATCTTGTCCTTAGTGCGTATTCGAGAATGGATTGTAAATAGTATTCCCATGTCGTTACGTATCGGTATTGCTGCAGGTATTGGTTTGTTTCTTGCACTGATTGGCCTTAAGAGCGCCGGTATTGTGGTGGCAAGTCCTGCTACGCTAGTAACACTGGGCGATATCACGGCATTTCCGGCGGTTATGGCTGTGCTGGGCTTTTTCCTCATTATTGCTATGGTGCAGAGGGGAATGAAGTCAGCGGTGATTGCCAGCATTCTGATTATCACTGGCCTAGGACTAGTGTTTGGTGATGTGCAGTATCAGGGCATTGTATCAATGCCACCTTCAATCGCACCTACATTTATGAAGATGGATTTATCCCAAGTATTTGAAGTAACTATGCTATCAGTCGTTTTTGCCTTCTTATTTGTGGATCTCTTCGATACCTCTGGCACCTTAGTGGCGGTTGCACAGCGCGGTGGTTTTCTCGATGATAAAGGCCGTTTACCACGTCTGAATCGTGCCTTAACCGCTGACAGTTTAGCAACGATTGCGGGGGCGGCTTTTGGCACTTCCACCACGACAAGTTATATCGAAAGCACCGCGGGTGTGAGCGCAGGTGGTCGTACTGGTTTAACGGCCGTTGTGGTGGGATTACTCTTCATTGCTGCGTTATTTTTATCGCCATTGGCGGGGATGATCCCGGCTTATGCGACTGCGGGTACACTGTTTTATGTAGCGATTTTGATGATGTCGGGACTGGTGCATGTCGAATGGGAAGATTTGACTGAAGCCGCGCCTGTGGTGGTTGTGTGTATATTAATGCCGCTAACGTTTTCTATCGCGACGGGCATTGCCTTTGGTATAATCTCATATGCAGCAATCAAATTACTCACAGGTCGCTTTAGCGATCTTAATGTGGGCATTTTAGTATTAGCCGCATTGTTTGTAGCTAAGTTTGTCTATGGTTGATGCTGTCGATTAATTCACCTGCACAGTAAAAACTCGCAGCGTAGATTGTTTACATTTTTTGAGGGCCATCTAATCGATGGCCCTTTTTAATGCGCGATTCTAAGCAAAAACGAAAATTTATCTCGAGTTAATAACTCCTTGCTACCAATTACTCAGCGGATTAGGTATAAGGATTGTTCGGTTATTTTGTTACAAATGAATAATGAACTTAAGTGAGATTGCGTATCGCCGCGTGGTAGTGAAGTTAGGGACGAGTGTGCTGACCTCTGGCAGTAAACAGCTAGATAAAGCCCACATGGTTGAGCTTGCTCGTCAAATGGCCGCACTGATGAAGTCAGGGGTCGAAGTCGTATTATGTACCTCAGGAGCAATTGCCGCTGGGCGCGAACATCTCCAATACCCGACGCTGCCCGACACTATGGCCAATAAGCAATTGTTAGCCGCTGTCGGGCAAAGTCAGTTGATCCTCGCTTGGGCACAACTCTTTAGTATTTATGGGCTGCATGTGGGCCAATTGCTGCTGACCCGTGCCGACTTGCAGGATAGGGAGCGTTACCTTAACGCCCGCGACACGCTCAATGCCTTGTTGGCCAATAATATTGTGCCGATCATCAATGAAAACGATGCCGTTGCTACCAATGAGATTAAAGTGGGCGATAACGACAATTTATCGGCGCGCGCAGCACTCTTATGCGATGCTGACTTATTGATTTTATTGACGGATCAAAAGGGCTTATTCGATGCCGATCCGCGCACTAACCCGAACGCTAAGTTAATTTCACAAGTGGTGAAGATTGACGATAGTCTGCGTATGCTGGCGGGCGGTTCTGTATCGGGTTTAGGCACAGGTGGTATGTCGACTAAATTGGAAGCGGCGGATATTGCTCGCCGTGCTGGTATCGAAGTGGTTATCGCCTCTGGCCATCACCCTGATGTGATCAAAAAAGTGGTCGCCAAAGAGTCTGTCGGTACTCACTTTAGTGCCATCGAAAACCCGCTCGAAAGCCGCAAACAGTGGATTCTAGCGGGACCTGCGACTCAAGGTTCTTTAGTGCTTGATGCGGGTGCGGTCAAAGCCGTGACTGACAAAGGCCGCAGTCTATTGTCTAAAGGTATCGTAGGCGTTAAAGGTCAGTTTGAACGTGGTGCAACGCTGCAATTAGTTGATCAACAAGGTAAAGTGATTGCTAAAGGGATGACTCGATACTGTGGCCAAGCCTTGAGTTTGATTGCAGGTAAGCATTCCGACGAGATCGAGTCTGTACTCGGTTACGATTATGGTGACGCAATAGTGCACCGCAACGACATGGTTGTCTTATAAGCGAGGTCTATTTTGAGTCAAATGAATCAAGATCAGTATTTACAGCAACTTGGCCAAAATGCCAAACAGGCCAGTTATGCTTTAGCCAACTTAACGGCGAGCCAAAAGGCTGACTTACTCGAAGCTATTGCCGATGCGCTAACGGCAAACTCCGCCGCCATTTTAGCGGCTAATGCTAAAGATGTTGCCGCCGCTAAGAACGATGGATTAACTGAGGCGATGATCGACAGATTGTTGCTCGATGATGCACGTTTAGCGGGGATTATCGGTGATATCAGCGATGTGATCCGCCTTGCTGATCCCGTGGGCGAAGAGTTTGGCAGCAAGTTATTAGATAACGGTTTAAGGCTGACTCGTCGCCGTGTACCGCTGGGCGTGATTGGGGTTATCTACGAGGCGCGCCCGAATGTGACTGTCGATATCGCGGTACTTGCCCTTAAAACGGGTAATGCGGTGATCCTTCGTGGCGGTAAAGAAACCCTTGAATCGAATAAGCTTATCAGCGAAGTGATCCGCGGCGCGATTGTCGCCCAAGGTTTACCCATAGATGCGGTGCAATTTATTGATTCTTCAGACAGAGCCCTAGTGACAGGTTTACTAAAGCTCGATCAATATGTCGACATGATAGTGCCGCGCGGCGGTCAAGCATTGCAGCGCTTATGTGCCGAGCAAGCGACGATTCCAGTGATTTTAGGCGGCATTGGTATTTGCCACTTGTATGTCGATAAAAATGCCGACCTTGAGCGTGCCTTAGGCGTAATCGCTAATGCCAAAGTGCAGCGTCCAACGGTGTGCAATGCTCTTGATACCTTGCTGGTGGATGAGCGCGTGGCGAGCAGCTTTGTACCGCAAATTGCCGAGTATCTGCATCGTCTAGGCGTGCGCTTTTCAGTTTGTGATACAAGTTTTAGTCTGCTGGATGGTTTAGGGTTCGATGTGACGCTTGCTAAGTCTGAGGATTTTGGTATTGAATGGCTGTCATTAACCTTAGGTATCAAAGTCGTGGGCGATATCGATGCCGCTGTTAGCCATATTCGCCAGTATTCTAGCGGCCATTCGGAAGCCATTTTGACCGATGATATTCATGCAGCGGCACACTTTATGAATGAAGTGAACTCAGCCGCCGTGTATGTGAATGCCAGTACTCGTTTTACCGATGGCGGTCAGTTTGGTCTTGGCGCTGAAGTGGCTGTGAGCACGCAAAAACTGCACGCCCGTGGTCCAATGGGGCTTGAGGCATTAACCACATATAAGTGGTTAGCTTGGGGTGATTACACCAGTCGTGTTTAGCGGTAAATACCGATAAACCCAAAGCCGTTAACTTACTGCGTTGACGGCTTTTTTGTTTGCGGTATCCAACTGAATAGCGACATCAATGTGTTTGACTAACGAGTTTAGCTGCTTATGGTGAGCGGGGTATAAGTAGCAAGTAACCAGATACAGAAAAATATCGTCGACATAACGACAGTGAATTTACGAAAGGCCTTGATGTATTCCAAGGTATAAATAAAGTACTTTTCTTGTACTCTGCGAGTGAGTAAAACCGAAGGCAGCATAAAACTGCAATAGAGCATGACTACCATAGTGGTAAAACTGTTTCCCCAGAAATGCTCATAAATAAATAAGGCGATGCAGAGTAGCATGGCGCACCAACTGATAGGGCTGATGCTATTTTCTGGATTCCATTGGGTTGATTTTTCCATCTGACTATCCTTAGTCGATTTGTACCTCAGTACAATTTATAGACGGATATCTCGGCTTTATCAAACGCTTTCCACTTTAGACTCAGTACGCTGGCCAGTTTGTTGCCGTTTGAGCCTTGTTCACCATTTATTTAATATGAGCGCGTACAACTTAAAGTGGAGTGAATTGCTTATTTAACGTCGAATGACTTGTGCTTAAATGTGGTCGAGATAGCTTAAAGCATCTAGCTTAAAGTGTCTTGATATCGGCAAATTCGCCTTTGCAAAGCAGGGCTAAGTCTGTTGCCGCTAAGCTTATCTCTAAACCGCGTCTGCCGGCGCTCACATAAATCCTGTCGAAGCCTTGAGCGCTGGCATCAATCAAGGTTGGTAATTGTTTCTTTTGCGCTAAGGGACTAATACCGCCGACCAGATAGCCTGAGGATTTTTGTGCTAGGTCGGCATCGGCCATTTGTAGTTTCTTTTGTCTTAAGCATTTAGCTACGGCTTTTAGATTAAGCTGATGATCGACGGGCACGAGCGCAACGGCAATCGGCGCATGGGCTTTGTCGATGGCAACTAAAAGGGTTTTAAACACTTGTGCGGGTTCGAGCCCTAAGGTGTTAGCGGCTTCTTCGCCGTAGGCGGCGCAGTGTGGATCGTGGCTGTACTCTAAGATATCAAACGCGATTTTGGCTTTTTTAGCCAATCGGACGGCCGGGGTCATTTTATACTCCTTCACAAAACGGGGGATATTAGCGTTTAATCTTGGCTTAAAATGTTAGCCAGCTCTTTTAATTGGCTCATTGCCGTGAGCTAACATTATTTAAGGCTGTTACTCAACGATTATTCCGCTAGCTTTGTGCTTATCTTGTTTTTACGCTCTAAATAACGGGGCAGAAGTTGCTGCAACATCATCCCCGATAAAATAAAGGCTAGGCCGAGATAGGTTGCCATCGCAATCGTTTCTTGCAAAATCCACGCGATAAAACCAATCGACATCACAGGGGATAAAAACACCATAGTGCTGATGTTCGCGGTGCGAGTGGCGGTTTTCAGCGCCATTAACCAGAGCACGAAGGTAATGCCCATCTCAAATAAGCCCACATACATACCTGCAAATATCGCCTTAAGACTAAAACTGGGCAGGGTATCTGTCAGCAATAAGGTGACGGCAATAAAAGGTAAGCCGATAAGAAAACTCAATAATAAACTCACCACGGGATCGCCTTGATCTTTGGTGTTCACGATCCAATATAGGCACCAGAGTAGGGTGCTGGTCAGCGCCAATCCGATACCGAGCGGGCTATCAAAACTAAAGCCGCTGATATCGCCGCCGGTGGCAATGATAAACACCCCAGTATAGGCAATCAGCGCGGCAGCAATGTCGCTCTTACGTAAATGTTGCTTTAACAAAGGCGCGGCCAGTAACGGCAGTAATACCGCCCAAGTGTAATTAAGTGACAACGCTTGCTGCGCTGGCAGTAAGGAATACGCTTTAAATAGCACGACATAGTAGAGGAAGGGATTGATGAGTCCAGTCACCAGATAAAACATGGGGCGGCGTAAAAACTGTTGCTTGAGTAAGGAAAGCTTTTTTTGCCAAGCAAGGATACCGACAAGGGCAATAATCGAAGTGAGTACGGCAACAAACACCAGTTGCAGTGGCGTGTAGTAACTCAAGGCAATCTTAAAGGCCGTGGCCACTGTAGACCAGAGAAAGACCGCCGCCATGCCATACACGTACGCTAAATTCGAAGACTTCACTCTGCTACCTTACATGGATAAACATCCGCCAAATGTGGGCAGATTGAATAACAGCTTTGGTTGATAAGCAAGACTATTTTATGTGATTGGATATTTTATCCCGCTGTAGATGCGAGAAAGATAAATCAGAAAATTTTTTTGTTCGCCCTTGTAATTAAATTCCCTGTCCCAATATAGGTATCAAGGCAGAGAAGGTGGCCAACGATGGACTTGATATTTAAACCGTCTAGCCCCATATCAAAACCAACTAAACAAATTTAGATTGAATGAAATTTTTCGGAGGACCTCATGGGTAAAATTATTGGTATCGACTTAGGCACAACAAACTCTTGTGTAGCTGTCCTCGATGGTGGCAAAGCACGTGTGTTAGAAAACGCTGAAGGCGATCGCACAACCCCGTCAATCATCGCTTATACAGATGATGAAACCATTGTCGGTTCGCCAGCAAAACGTCAAGCTGTGACTAACCCGACTAACACATTCTTCGCGATTAAGCGTTTGATTGGTCGTCGCTTTAAAGATGACGAAGTCCAACGTGACGTGAACATCATGCCATTCAAAATCATTGCAGCCGACAACGGTGATGCATGGGTTGAATCGCGTGGCAACAAGATGGCTCCACCACAAGTTTCTGCAGAAATCTTGAAAAAGATGAAGAAAACCGCAGAAGACTTTTTAGGTGAAGAAGTAACAGAAGCGGTTATTACTGTTCCTGCTTACTTTAACGATTCACAACGTCAAGCGACTAAAGATGCGGGTCGTATCGCAGGTCTTGATGTTAAACGTATTATCAACGAACCAACGGCAGCAGCATTAGCCTACGGTATCGATAAGAAACAAGGCGACAACATTGTTGCTGTATACGATTTAGGTGGTGGTACATTCGATATCTCTATCATCGAAATCGACAGCAACGATGGCGACCAAACATTTGAAGTGTTGGCAACCAACGGTGACACCCACTTAGGTGGTGAAGACTTTGACAACCGTTTGATCAACTACTTAGCTGACGAATTCAAGAAAGAGCAAGGCTTAGATCTGCGTAAAGATCCATTAGCAATGCAACGTCTGAAAGAAGCAGCAGAAAAAGCGAAAATTGAACTTTCAAGCACCAACCACACTGAAGTGAACCTGCCATACATCACGGCAGACGCAACAGGTCCTAAGCATTTAGTGATTAAAATCACTCGTGCTAAATTGGAATCACTGGTTGAAGACTTGATTATCCGTACATTAGAGCCACTAAAAGTTGCCCTGGCTGATGCAGATTTATCTGTAACAGACATCAACGAAGTGATTCTAGTGGGTGGTCAAACACGTATGCCTAAGGTTCAAGAAGCAGTGACAAACTTCTTCGGCAAAGAACCTCGTAAAGACGTGAACCCAGACGAAGCGGTAGCCGTAGGTGCTGCAATTCAAGCGGGCGTACTGTCAGGCGACGTGAAAGACGTATTACTGTTAGACGTAACACCACTGTCTCTGGGTATCGAAACCATGGGCAGCGTGATGACTAAGTTGATTGAAAAGAACACCACTATTCCTACTAAGGCGCAGCAAGTGTTCTCAACAGCCGATGACAACCAAAACGCAGTGACGATTCACGTACTGCAAGGTGAGCGTAAGCAAGCGAGCGCGAACAAGTCATTAGGTCAGTTCAACTTAGATGGTATTGAGCCAGCTCCACGTGGCCAGCCACAAATTGAAGTGATGTTCGACATCGATGCCGACGGTATTCTGCATGTGTCTGCGACAGACAAGAAAACCGGCAAGAAACAAAACATCACCATCAAAGCCTCTTCTGGCTTAAGCGAAGAAGAAGTGGCGCAAATGGTACGTGATGCCGAAGCTCACGCAGATGAAGACAAGAAGTTTGAAGAGTTAGTACAAGCACGCAACCAAGCTGACGGCTTAGTCCACGCGACTAAGAAACAAGTGGAAGAAGCGGGTGATGCATTGCCAAGCGAAGATAAAGAGAAAATCCAAGCTGCTATGGCCGCTGTTGACACTGCCAGCAAAGGCAATGACAAAGAAGCCATTGAAAAGGCAACTCAAAACTTGATCGAAGCATCTGCTAAGCTGATGGAAATCGCTCAAGCTAAGTCTCAAGCTCAAGGCGGCGACAATGCCGACGCGGGCAAACAGGCTAACGCTGCTGCCGATGACGTTGTCGATGCTGAATTCGAAGAAGTGAAAGACGACAAGAAATAATGACTTGTTTTCAATCAAATAGATTGATTTCAAAGCGTTAATTTCTAGGCGGGCGTTACGGGGCAACCCTAACGCCCGTTTGTTCAACACCAGCTGAGAAGCATGAGATTATGTCAAAGCGAGATTATTACGAAGTATTAGGTGTCAGTCGTGACACCAGCGAACGTGAAATTAAAAAGGCCTACAAACGTCTGGCCATGAAATTTCACCCAGATCGCAACCCAGGCGACAAAACCGCAGAAGCTAACTTTAAAGAAATTAAAGAAGCCTACGAGATCCTAACCGACGCCGACAAAAAAGCGGCCTATGACCAATTTGGTCATGCGGGTGTGGATCCTAATCGCGGTGGCGGTGGTTACGGTGGTGGTCAAGGCGATTTCGGTGATATTTTCGGTGATGTCTTTGGCGATATTTTCGGCGGTGGACGTCGTGGTGGCGGTCAACGCCAAGCGGCCCGCGGCTCAGATTTACGTTACAACCTAGAGTTATCACTGGAAGAAGCCGTTAAAGGCTTAACCAAAGAACTGCGTATCCCAACACTGGCGACTTGCGATCTATGTGAAGGCAGCGGCGCTAAAAAAGGCACCTCTGCAACCACTTGTGGCACCTGTCATGGCCAAGGCCAAGTCCAAATGCGCCAAGGTTTCTTTGCGGTGCAACAGCCTTGTCCAACCTGTCATGGCCGCGGCAAGATCATCAAAGATCCTTGCACTAAGTGTCATGGCGATGGCCGTGTTGAAAAGAGCAAAACCTTATCGGTTAAAATCCCAGCTGGCGTCGATACGGGCGACCGTATTCGTTTAGCGGGTGAAGGCGAAGCGGGTGAATTTGGCGCGCCTCCAGGGGATTTATACGTTCAGGTCAGCGTGCGTGAGCATGCGATTTTCGTCCGTGATGGCAACAACCTTTACTGCGAAGTGCCGATATCCTTCAGTAAAGCGGCCCTAGGCGGTGAGATTGAAGTGCCAACACTGGATGGTAAAGTCAGCCTGAAGATCCCAGCCGAAACGCAAACGGGCCGTATGTTCCGTTTACGTGGCAAAGGCGTCAAGTCGGTTCGCAGCCATGCGGTAGGCGACTTGCTCTGCAAAGTGGTTATGGAAACCCCAGTTAACTTAAACGATCGTCAAAAAGAACTGTTACGCGAATTTGAAGCCACCTTAACAGGTGAGTCGAAAAAACACAGCCCAAAGGCTGAGGGCTTTTTCGATGGCGTGAAAAAGTTCTTTCAAGATCTGAATAGCTAACTTGGTTTCGCTGCTAATGATATTAGTAGCGCGCTAGATGAATAAAGCCTCGCAGTGTTTAGCACTTGCGGGGCTTTTTTATGGTTGTTTTATGCTAAAACCACTTAAAAGGCTAGATGTTAGTTTGATCGTTCTGCTTTGCTATTTGGCTTTATAGCCGAGATTGTTTGTGACTTAAACCTAGCTTTAGGTTTCTCTTTTTTAAAGAAAATCAAAGTCGTGGGGCTTCACCCCACACCCGACCAAAAGGGGAAAAACGCCTGTTCCCCTTTTGGATATCCCCCGGCGTCCCCAACGGAGTTGAAAGCTCCTTGTGCTCATAGCCAAATTTGCTATCGCTTTCGAAGGATGCGTCCCTGCACCTGCGAAAGCTAGCTTGCCATCCATGGCAAGACTCACGCAATTTGTCTATTCGCCCTGCGGCAACTCCGAGGGGCAGGTGTATTCCTTAGACTCTGATGTGATTGGTCAATTGTTCAGGCATAAAAGTTATGCCTGTCCGATCTTTCTTCATTGACATCACTAATAGTTTGGATAATGCTGTTGAACTACTGTTTTCATACCAAAATTAAAAATATGCAGGATTTTTTTAAAGATTTGCTTAGCTTCCAAAAAGAAAGGATGAAAACCCCATTTTGGGGTGCGCTATTTATTTCATCTTTAATTGTACATTGGGAAATATATTATTATTTAATTGCTTCTGATAACACTCCTGAAAATAAAATAATTTGGATTAAATCAAGTGTTAGTAATTTTGATTTTTTTATTCAAATTATTGTTTTTGTAATTATATTGTTCTTGCCTTTATATGCTAATGAAAAATACCAGAAGTGGTTGGATAGCTTAGTTCATGAACGGAAAATTAAAAATCTTGACTACTTAAATCTTGAAGAGTCAAAAAGTAAAGTTAATGAGCAGACTCGGGTTGATAAAATTTATATAGAGAAAGAAAGGGAAAGAAGTTTTAGTACCGATTATGATACGGTTAAGAACTGTATGCAAAGTTATCAAGATTCAAATCATGAAATGACATTTGAACTTGAGAGATTAAAATCTGTTGTAGAACATTCAAATTCAAAAATAGTTGAACTAGAAACCATTAAGCAGCAGTTGTTAGAGAATAATTCAGAGTTAAAGTCAGAGTTGAGTGAAATCGGAAGTGAAATTCAGGAAGATAAACTATTTAATGATATGGTTGAGCAGTATTTAAGTTTAATATCTAATGGTGAGTTAGAGGATGTTGTATACCTTTCTCTACTAACAAAAAGAGTCTCACAAGGAGATAAGGCTAAAGATATTAGTGTTTCTCGCTTATTAGGGGCCACTTTAATGGGGTATGCGACAATTAATGGTGATCTCAAGAAGGAAGCTTTTCTTCAAGAATTTAATAGGTTTCTTCTAAGAACTGAAATTTATAAAAACAAAAAGCTTATGAGTGAGTTTCAGCATGTTTTTTCAGCAGATTTTAAATCAACAAACATAGAACTAAAAGATAGAGATTTATATGTGCCAAATCCGTTAGAAATGGTTTTTCGTGTAAAGAAAACATCGGAGTAGTGAACAATAAAAGATGGGACCGGCAGATTTCTTTTGAGACTAACAATTAATACTGCAAATTCAGGAGTTCACCTTCCCTGCGAAGTTGCCGCGGGGCGTTGGAATAAATTGCGTGAGTCTCGCCATGGATGGCGAGCTAGCTTTCGTAGGTACATGGACGTTGCCTTCGGAAGCGATAGCAATTTATCCATAAGACTAAGGCCAGTAATCAATGCATGTAACTTCGCTAGGGGCGTCATGGAGCATCCAAGGAGGATAGGACGAGCAGTCCTCCTTGGTCGGGTGTGGGGTGAAGCCCCACGACGTTGATTTTGATTTAAAAATCCAAACGAAGTTTGGAAATGGGGTATGCGTGAGCCATCAATTATAATCAATGGCTCTTTTGAGAGGTTACTCTTCTGGAACAGTAAATGCGGCTTCTACTTTCTCTAACTCTTGCTCGGTTTTAAGCTGAAACGCTTGCTGCTTTTTAAGCTTGGCTTCTTCTTCAAGTGCGGCTTCTCTTTGTTTAAATTCGTGTCTCTCTGGTTTAGTCAGAAACTTAAACGCGAGCTTGTTGCCCAGTACGTAGGCGACCACGTCTTCGCCTTTTGTGCGGCGTTCATCGACACGTTGTGAAAAACGGGCGTTATCGCGGGCTTTACGTTCTTCGGCATTTAACTTACTCATAATCTGTTCTCCTCATTTAGTTAATCACGGTAGTGTTCCACTACGTTCAGTTAAACAAATGAGTTGTGTTGCACATTCATAAAGCTGATTGGGCGGGATTCTACCATAAGCGCTCACGAAAGCTGTGGGATTAAAATCTACCATCCCATCACCTGCGTTAACTTTGCGCACATAAGAAAGATGCGGCTGGAGTCTCTTTTAAGATACACCACGAACACCGAAACGACCGGAATACATCTATTTCTGCGAATTGGCCGTTAGACATGGACCTTGTCGGCAAGGGAGATCCAAGAGGGGATTACAGTTGAGCCCTCTTTTGGTCGACTCTTGATTTAACATCAGGGGGTGAAGCCTCACGACTTTGATGTCGATTTTGATTTGATATTCGGTTTAGAAATTCAAACGAAGTTTAAAACTTAGGCTTTCTTAGCGGCGTAACGCAAATGCCGTAGCAGTATTGTTGCAAACCGTACCGTTGCAAACAGTACCAAGGCTTGCGTAAAAGCCGAAACAACATTGGTATTCAAAGGCAACTCTCAGTAAACTTTCGCTCCCATGTTTTGATCCGGTGCTGTGATGTCCTTTCCTGAGCTTTCTTCTTCCCCTGAGTCGTTAACTTTTGCTGAGCTTGGCTTAAATTCGGCGTTACTTAAGGCTTTGCCTGCAAGTCTTAAACATCCGACAAAGGTGCAGCAACTCACGATTCCGGCCATTCTTGCAGGACGGGATTTGTTAGCCTTAGCACAAACCGGTAGCGGGAAAACCTTAGCCTTTGGTTTGCCACTCCTACAACAAATTTTGTTGCAACAGCAAACACAGTTGCAGGGCGCTAAGTCTGTACGGCCTCAAAATGCACTGGCGTTAGTGCTGGTGCCTACACGGGAATTAGCGCTGCAAGTGACTGAGGCGCTGCAAACAGTGGCGAGTCAGTTATCGACTTCGTTGAACATTCAGCTTCTGTGTGGCGGGGTCCCCTTGGAAGACCAATTAGCCGAACTTGCAGCCAAGCCGCAGGTATTAGTGGCAACCCCTGGGCGTTTACTGGATTTATGCAAACAGGCCCACGTCAGCCTCGATTCGATAAAACATCTTGTGCTGGATGAGGCTGACCGCCTGCTGGAAATGGGGTTTTGGCCCGATGTGCAAAAGCTGATGGCGTTTATGCCTAAGCTTAAGCAAACCTCGTTGTTTTCTGCCACGCTGCCCGAGGCTTTGGATACATTGGCGGGCAAGCTGCTGGTGAATCAGCCGCTACGGGTCGAAGCTCACAAGGTGAATTCAGTGGCTGGTGAAATCGAAGAGCAGCTCTATTTAGTCAACAAGGGCAGCAAAGCACAGGCATTGATTGCTCTGTTAAAACAGTATCAATGGCCGCAGGTGTTGGTGTTTATCAGCGCCCGCGATGATGCCGATGCCGTCGCTAAACGGCTCGCTAAAGCGGGGATGAAAGTTGCCGCGCTGCACGGTGAAAAAGAGCAAACCGTTCGCAGCCAAACCTTGGCCGACTTTAAAGCCAATCGTATCCAAGTATTAGTGGCGACAGATTTGATGGCGCGCGGCATTCATGTTGATGCCTTGCCTGTCGTCATCAATTTGGATTTGCCCATGAGTGCGCCTGTGTACGTGCACCGCATTGGCCGCACCGCGCGCGCTGGCGAAAAAGGGCTGGCGATTTCCCTCGTGTGCCACGGTGAAATGGCGACCTTAACGGCGATCCGTAGTTTAACCGCGCGGGAGTTACCGCTGGCATTATTGGCTGACTTTCCGGTAACGGATAAGCCGAGTGAAAATACCAGTGATGGCACCGCAGATAGCAAGGTTGAGCGTAAGCGACCACCTCGGGATAAGCAGGCGAATCGCCGTAGCATCAATAAGCACAGCGCTAAAGAGTTTAAAGGTAAGCGCTGAGTTTAAAGCTATTCATAGCGTTCAAGCTTGGCGTGCCACAATCACTAAACAGATAACAGAATAAAGCGCATTGGCCGCTGTTATCACTTTCGCTCTGGGTGTAACTTAGTGACTTATTTACATTAAGGAGCTAAGTCATGGGATCGACATTGGCGTTAAGCAAAGCACTTCATAAAGTGGTGAATAACGGTTTAACGACCGAGCACTTTGTACTTAGGCCATTCCAGCGAGCGGATCTTGAGGCTTTTACCGCCTATCGAGCCGCCCCTAAGGTCGCTAAATATCAAAGCTGGACGGATTACAGCTATAGCGATGCACTCGCGTTGTTCGAGAAGATGGATTATGCACAATTTGGTGCGGTTGATACTTGGTTTCAGCTTGCAATTGTCACTGTCGCATCGGGAGCAACACCGACCCAATTAGTTGGCGATCTGGCGCTGCACTTTATTGATGAGCTGCAGGTGGAAATTGGCTTTACGATTGCGCCTGAGCATCAAGGTAAACATGTTGCTTTTGAGGCCGTCAGCGCATTGCTGGATTACCTCTTTATTGAATTGCATAAGCATAGAGTTATTGCCATCACCGATGCACAAAATCTTGCCTGCTGTCGCTTACTCGAAAAACTCCGCTTTAGGCGCGAGGCCCATTATGTGAAAAACATCTTCTTTAAAGGCGCGTGGGGCGATGAGTTCGTCTATGCCTTGTTAAAGGAGGAGTATTAATTCCTTTTAGGTGCAAAGTATCGCTAACGCGCGCCGCCAGTGTTTCTCTATTTGGCTTATCTTGTCTATCTCAGTAAAATCTTTCCATTAGTTGAGCCCGTGTTGGCTCAAAGATCTTCACGCCCGTCATGGGATTTAAGGAGTGCCACATGAAATCAATGTGTTTAGGCTTAGTGGGGATGGCGGTCGCGCTCGGATTATCGGCCTGTGCGACCACGCAATCGCCAACGGGGCGAGGGCAGACCTTGTTGTATTCAGCGGCGCAAATGCAGCAGATGGGTGATTCCTCCTTCGAGGAAATGAAAAAACAGCAAAAGGTGAGTAGTGATAAAAAGCTGACGCAATACGTCAATTGTGTCGCTAATCGTATTACCGCAGTGCTGCCGGACCAAACCCAGCGCTGGGATGTGGTTTTGTTTGACTCTGAACAAGTTAACGCTTTTGCTCTGCCGGGTGGGCATATTGGGGTTTATACCGGATTGCTTAAGGTCGCTAAGGGACCTGATCAGCTTGCTACTGTGCTCGGTCACGAAGTCGCGCATGTGTTGGCGCAACATGGTAACGAGCAGGTTTCCCGTGGACAGTTAACGGGCGTTGGAATGCAGATTGCCGATGCGGCGCTAGGGGCGAGTGGTGTGTCGAATCGCGACTTATATATGTCGGCATTGGGACTCGGTGCTCAGGTGGGGGTCATTCTGCCCTTTGGCCGCGCCCAAGAGAGCGAAGCCGATATCATGGGCGTAGAGTTAATGGCTCGAGCGGGTTTCAATCCGGCTCAGAGTGTTGAGTTATGGCAGAATATGTCGAAGGTGGGTGGTAGCCAAGGGCCGGAATTATTATCGACCCATCCATCGAACAGTAATCGTATCGCTCAGCTACAACAATTGCAGGCACAGATGCAGCCACTTTATGCCAGTGCTAAAGCGCAGGTGAAGAATCAATGTGTGGCGCCGAAATAAGCTGAAGTCTATTTAAGATCTAAGTGCCCGTTTGGTGAGTGTTCGCTGTCGTTTGCGCAGAGATATGTGTCTTCAACCTATTTATGCTTTTGGATAAATACGCAATAAGTGTGTAAAAAAGCCTCCTTAGTTAAATAAGCAGTCAGTTTATCAGCATAGCTCGCTGAACTATGGTAAACTGGCGCGCAAAATTCCACTGATAATTGAGAGTCGTTAATTATGTCTGATAAATTCAGTACTGTTGAACAGCAAGCAAGCTACGGTGTAGGCCGTCAAATGGGTGAGCAACTGGCCGCCAATTCTTTTGATGGTGTGGATATTCCAGCCGTTCAAGCGGGTTTAGCCGATGCGTTTGCCGGTTTAGAAAGTGCTGTGTCTATGCAAGATCTGCAAGTTGCTTTCACTGAAATTAGCGGTCGTATTCAAGCTGCTCAAGAGCAAGCTGCTGCTGCTGCGTCTGCTGAAGGCGATGCTTTCTTAGCTGAAAATGCTAAGCGTGATGGCGTGACTGTGACTGACTCTGGTCTGCAGTTCGAAGTATTAGTCCAAGGTGACGGTGCTACTCCAACTTACGAAGATACTGTTCGTACTCACTACCATGGTTCTTTCATCAATGGTGATGTGTTCGACAGCTCTGTAGTTCGTGGCCAACCTGCTGAGTTCCCAGTTTCTGGCGTTATCGCTGGCTGGACTGAAGCACTGCAACTGATGCCAGTAGGCACTAAGTTGAAATTATTTGTGCCACATCACTTAGCTTACGGTGAGCGCGGCGCGGGGGCATCGATTCCTCCTTATTCAACTTTGGTATTCGAAGTTGAATTATTAGATATCATCTAATATTGAAAAAACGCCTAAGCCTGTCTTAGGCGTTTTCTTATGGAATACAAAAAAAGATTGAGGAGATTGAAATGAGTGGACAAGTGAGAGTGGCAATCGTCGGTGCCGGTGGTCGTATGGGACGCACTCTTATTGAAGCGGCCTACAATCACGACCATATTTTACTGGGTGCCGCCATTGAGCGTGCAGGCTCAAGTTTAGTGGGTGTGGATGCGGGTGAGTTAGCTGGTGTGGGTAAATTAAACGTCATGATCATGGATTCTCTCGATTATGCGACCGATGATTTTGATGTGCTGATCGATTTCACCGCGCCAGACGCCAGTATTGTCCATTTAGATTGGTGTGTTCGCCATAAGAAAGCCATGGTGATTGGCACAACGGGTTTCAATCATGCTCAAAAAGAACAGATCAATGCCTTTGCCGAGCAAACGCCGGTCGTGATGGCGCCGAATATGTCTGTGGGTGTCAATTTGATGTGGAAATTACTCGAACTGGCTGCCGAAGTCATGGGTGATTACACGGATATCGAAATTATCGAAGGCCACCACAGACACAAAAAAGATGCGCCGTCGGGCACAGCCCTGAAAATGGGTGAAGTGATTGCTAAGACTTTAGGTCGCGATCTTGAGAAATGTGCCGTATATGGCCGCGAAGGGATCACGGGTGAACGTGAACGTGAAACTATCGGTTTTGCGACCATTCGTGCCGGTGATTTAGTTGGTGAACATACGGCCATGTTTGCCGATATCGGTGAGCGTTTAGAGATAACCCATAAAGCTTCGAGTCGTATGACCTTTGCTAATGGTGCTATGCGTGCCGCTCACTGGCTCGTGGAGCAAAAGCCGGGCTTGTATGATATGCAGCAGGTTTTAGGTTTGCATTAATATTAAAAACGCCGATATGGCGTTTTTTTTTGCACCCAGTTACCAGTGGGTGGACGGTTTCGCGTTTTTACTGTAAACTCGCTGGAATTTGTCAAAATTTCGTAAATTAGCGGAAATTGGTATCTTAACATAACATAAAAACATTATATTTCAGTGGCTTGGCTCTTTATGGAGGTCGCGTTGACAAAGTCTGCCTTACTCGTACTCGAAGATGGAACTGTATTCTCTGGCACAGCAATTGGTGCCGATGGTCTCTCTGTTGGTGAAGTTGTTTTTAACACTTCCATGACAGGATACCAAGAAATTTTAACTGATCCATCCTACTCACGCCAGATTGTAACATTAACCTACCCACACATAGGCAACACTGGTACCAATGATGAAGATATTGAATCCGATGGGGTTCACGCTTGTGGTCTTATCATTCGTGATCTTCCGCTCATCGCAAGTAGTTTCCGTAATCAACAAAGCTTAAGTGATTATCTCAAAGCGAACAATGTCGTTGGCATAGCAGATATCGATACCCGCAAGTTAACTCGTATTCTCCGTGAAAAAGGTGCTCAAGCCGGTTGTATTATGGCAGGTGCAGGCTTAGACGAAGCAAAAGCGCTCGCCGCTGCCAAAGCTTTCCCCGGTTTAAAAGGCATGGATCTCGCTAAAGAAGTCACGACTAAAACTGCCTATCCATGGCGTAAAGGTAGCTGGCGTTTAGTGGGCGGCTTACCAGAAGATACGCCAGCAAATGAGCTTAAATACAAAGTAGTAGCCTACGACTACGGCGTTAAGCAAAACATTCTGCGTATGTTAGTGGACCGCGGTTGTGACGTTACCGTAGTGCCAGCTAAAACTTCAGCTGCCGAAGTGTTAGCGATGAATCCCGATGGTGTGTTCCTTTCGAACGGCCCTGGCGATCCAGAGCCATGCGATTACGCGATTGAAGCGATTCAACACATTCTGAAAACCGACACGCCGATTTTCGGTATTTGTTTAGGTCATCAGCTACTCGCGCTGGCCTCAGGTGCAAAAACCTTGAAGATGAAGTTTGGTCACCACGGTGCAAACCACCCAGTGAGCAATATCGAGAAAGGTAACGTGATGATCACCAGCCAAAACCACGGTTTTGCTGCCGATGAAACGACCTTACCTGCCAACATTAAGGTGACGCATAAGTCGCTGTTTGATGGTTCACTCCAAGGTATCCATCTCACGGACAAGCCCGCGTTCAGCTTCCAAGGTCACCCTGAAGCGAGCCCAGGCCCGAACGATGCCGCCCCGTTGTTCGATCACTTTATCGAGCTAATCGACATATACCGTCAGAACGCCAAGTAGTACGCTAGCTAGGAGAAGAGAGAAGCAATGCCAAAACGTACAGATATAAAGAGTATTCTTATCCTAGGCGCCGGCCCAATCGTGATTGGTCAGGCATGTGAATTTGACTATTCTGGCGCACAAGCGTGTAAAGCGCTGCGTGAAGAAGGCTACCGTGTCATTCTGGTGAACTCTAACCCTGCCACCATTATGACTGATCCAGAAATGGCCGATGCCACTTATATCGAGCCGATTCACTGGGAAGTGGTCCGTAACATTATTGCTAAAGAACGCCCAGATGCGATTCTGCCAACCATGGGCGGCCAAACCGCACTGAACTGCGCATTAGAACTTGAAGCCAAAGGCGTACTGAAAGAATTTAACGTCGAGATGATTGGCGCGACTGCCGATGCTATCGATAAAGCTGAAGACCGTAGCCGCTTTGATAAAGCGATGAAAAGTATTGGTCTTGACTGTCCACGCGCGGGCATTGCCCACAATATGGACGAAGCTTATGGCGTGCTCGATCAAGTGGGTTTCCCTTGCATTATCCGCCCATCTTTTACTATGGGTGGCTCAGGCGGCGGTATCGCTTACAACAGGGAAGAGTTCGAAGAGATCTGTTCACAGGGCTTAGAGTTATCGCCAACGAGTGAACTGCTGATCGACGAATCACTGATTGGTTGGAAAGAATACGAGATGGAAGTGGTCCGCGATCGCAACGATAACTGCATTATCGTCTGCGCCATCGAAAACTTCGATCCTATGGGCGTGCACACGGGCGACTCTATCACAGTTGCGCCCGCGCAAACCTTGACTGACAAAGAATACCAAATCATGCGTAACGCCTCTATGGCCGTACTGCGTGAGATTGGTGTTGAGACAGGCGGTTCGAACGTACAGTTTGGTATTAACCCGAAAGATGGCCGTATGGTTATCATCGAGATGAACCCTCGGGTATCGCGCTCTTCAGCATTGGCATCAAAGGCAACAGGTTTCCCGATTGCAAAAATCGCCGCTAAGTTAGCGGTTGGTTTCACCCTTGATGAGCTGATGAACGACATCACTGGCGGTCGCACGCCAGCATCATTCGAGCCTGCTATCGATTACGTTGTGACTAAAGTGCCACGCTTTAACTTTGAAAAGTTTGCCGGCGCCAATGATCGCTTAACCACACAGATGAAATCTGTGGGTGAAGTGATGGCGATTGGCCGTACTTTCCAAGAGTCACTGCAAAAAGCCTTACGTGGTTTAGAAGTTAGCCGTAACGGTCTCGATCCTGTCACAGACATGTCTAAACCTGAGGCGATGTCGCGTATTCGCCACGAGCTGAAAGAGCCTGGTTGCGACCGTATTTGGTACATAGCCGATGCGATGCGTGCGGGGCTGAGCTTAGATGAAATCTTTAAACTGACCAATATCGACCCTTGGTTCCTCGTGCAAATCGAAGAGCTGGTTCAGCTCGAAGGTGTTGTCGCTGAAGCGGGTCTGGCGGGTTTGGATATCGACTTACTGCGTAAGCTGAAACGTAAAGGCTTTGCCGATGCGCGTCTGGCCGATGTATTAGGCGTGAACGAAGCCGAAGTGCGTAAGCTGCGTGATAAGTTCGACCTGCACCCAGTCTATAAGCGTGTGGATACCTGTGCGGCAGAGTTTGCGACAGACACGGCTTACATGTACTCAACGTATGAAGAAGAATGTGAAGCTAACCCATCGACCCGTGACAAAATCATGGTGTTAGGTGGCGGGCCAAACCGTATCGGTCAAGGTATTGAGTTCGATTATTGCTGTGTGCATGCGGCGTTAGCGCTACGTGAAGACGGTTATGAAACCATCATGGTGAACTGTAACCCTGAAACCGTTTCAACCGACTACGACACTTCAGACCGTCTGTACTTCGAACCCGTCACACTGGAAGACGTATTAGAAATCGTCCGTATCGAGAAGCCAAAGGGCGTTATCGTGCAGTACGGCGGTCAAACACCATTGAAATTGGCCCGTGCCTTAGAAGCTGCTGGCGTACCTGTAATTGGTACTAGCCCAGATGCCATCGATCGCGCCGAAGACCGTGAGCGTTTCCAGCAAGCGATTCAACGCTTAGAGATGAAGCAGCCTGAAAACGATACCGTGACTACGGTTGAAGGTGCTGTGATTGCCGCTGAGCGTATCGGTTATCCGTTAGTTGTGCGTCCATCCTATGTACTGGGCGGCCGCGCGATGGAAATCGTTTACGACAAGCAAGATTTGCTGCGTTACTTCAACGAAGCTGTGAGCGTATCGAATGCATCGCCAGTACTGCTCGATCGCTTCTTAGATGATGCGATTGAAGTGGATATCGACGCAGTATGTGACGGTGAAATCGTGGTGATTGGCGCGATTATGGAGCATATCGAACAAGCGGGGGTTCACTCAGGTGACTCAGGTTGTTCTTTACCTCCCTACACGCTAAGCCAAGAAATCCAAGATCGCATGCGCGTTCAAGTCGGCAAGTTGGCGATGGAACTCGGTGTTGTCGGTCTGATGAACGTACAGTTCGCCGTGAAAGATAACGAAATCTATATGATTGAAGTTAACCCACGTGCTGCCCGTACTGTGCCATTCGTGTCCAAAGCGACCGGTGTGCCTTTAGCTAAGATCGCCGCGCGTGTGATGGCGGGTCAAAGCTTAACGTCGCAAAACTTCACTAAAGAAGTGATCCCACCTTTCTACTCAGTGAAAGAAGTGGTGTTGCCCTTTAATAAGTTCCCAGGTGTTGACCCACTGTTAGGCCCAGAAATGCGCTCTACCGGTGAAGTCATGGGCGTGGGCGATACGTTCGCCGAAGCCTATGCTAAGGCACAGTTAGGTGCGACTTCTGAGGTGCCTAAGTCGGGCCGTGCATTATTGTCTGTGCGTAACAGCGATAAGAAACGCGTTGCCGATTTAGCGGCTAAGTTAATTGAGCTCGGTTACCAAATCGATGCGACTCATGGTACTGCGGTTATCCTAGGCGAAGCGGGTATCAACCCACGTTTAGTGAACAAGGTGCACGAAGGGCGTCCACACATTCTCGATCGCATCAAGAATGGTGAATACACTTATATAGTGAACACTACCGAAGGTCGCCAAGCGATTGAAGATTCTCGTCAATTGCGCCGCGGTGCACTGCGTTACAAAGTTAACTACACGACGACCATGAATGCTGCATTCGCCACTTGTATGGCCCATGCCGCCGATGATCGTACTAACGTGACTTCAGTACAAGAACTGCATCTGCGCGTATTGGCTAAATAAGCCACAGGGTTAATGCCGTTAATTAGAGGGCCGCATAACTTAGGTTATGCGGCCTTATTATTTAGGCTATATCTGTTTTGCTAAGTTTATGAGTCTGTTTTACTGAATGGTTTAGCTTGTTGTGATCACCCATTGATCTACTTTTCACCTACTTATGTTGCCTGAGAAAACTATGCCTGTGCCAGCCGATAGCCTTGCCAAAGTCGATACTTTTATTGCGCCGCCTTGCCTCGGGAAAATACGCGTGCTCTATCAAGATAGCGATATTCTACTGATTGATAAGCCGAGCGGATTATTGAGTCTGTCGGGAAAGAATCCGCTGAATCTCGACTCAGTGCATTATCGTTTAGTGCAGGATTTCCCGACGGCCACTTTGCTGCACAGGCTCGATTTTGGCACTTCCGGTATCATGCTGGTGGCGCTGAATAAAAGTGTGAATGGTTTGCTGACAAAGCAGTTTCAGGCGCGCACGGTTGAAAAGCGTTATACCGCCTTGCTCCACGGGCATTTAGCCGCTGACAGCGGTGTGATTAATCTGCCGATTGCTAAAGATAGTGACCATTTCCCGCTACAAAAGATTTGCCATAGCACAGGCAAAGTTGCGATCAGTGAATATCAGGTGCTGGAACGATTAACCGAACCTTTCGCCACGCGGGTCGAATTTACTCCGGTTTCTGGTCGCACTCATCAGTTGCGGATCCACAGTCAGCAATTGGGTCACTCAATACTGGGGTGCGATCTCTACGGCGGCGTGGGTGAGTGCGTGACTGATAAGGCTGATGCAGATGAAGCTGATATCACTAATACGACGAGCAGCAGATTAATGCTGCATGCGACCCGCTTAGCGTTTAATCATCCTATCACGGGTGAGCGTATCGACTGGGTTTGTGAGTGTCCTTTTTAAGCGCTTTTAAAAGAGCAATAGAGTTTAGCTCTCAGCATTCAGCACTTAGCACGTAGAATTTAGAGTAATGGGTTTAGTTGCTAAACCCGATACGTTCGGTTTGCATGGGCGGCGCATCGTTGGGGAGCCAAGTACGGTAAATCGTTGCGAAGGTGCCATCTGCTTTTATCGCTTCTAGGCTGTTTTTCCACTGTTCGATCACATCATTGGGCGTGCCTTGTGAGAAGGCAATGTAAAGATGATTAGCACTAATCGTGAAGAGCGACTCTACATCATCAATGCTCGCGCCCGCATCCGACAGAATACTCGGCGCGGTGAGATTGGCATTACACCAAAGATCGACACGTTGCTTCATCAATTGTTTGGCACTCAATAAGGGCTCGGATGAAGCCGCAACATTCGTAAATCCCAGTTCGAGCAATAGGCGTTCTTCCACCGAGGCACGATAGACACCAATTGCCTTAGCCGTCTTTGCATCATTTATAGTGGTTATTTTTATACCGCTATTTTTTAAGGCATAAAAATTAGTCGTGCCGACAGCAACAGGCCCAATCATAGTAAACATTTGCTCCCTTTCTGCTGTGCGCGTCATAGTAAACAACACAGTATTAGGTTGCTCGGTCAGCATTTTCCAGCCGCGAGCCCAAGGTACGACCTTGATTGGATCTGGGTTGTTTATGCGCTTTTGAATTTCTTGTACTACCTGTACAGCTAAACCATCGGGTTTGCCATTGACAGAAAAGCTGATTGGTGACCATTCTTCGGTATAGATGTTGAGCGGCTGCGCGCGAAGAGAAACTGCGCTGCTAAGGGTGAGTGATAACAATAAACTTGTGACTAATTTCATTAATAACCCTAAAAATTAGAATGTTATAATTGAGTCTCACTGCTTGCTCTTGAAACGATTAAAGATGAAGGCTGTGTTTAAATCAAGTATAGCTAGGGGTTCATTTTCTAAGATTAAATTTACTATACCGTTTTGAACGATAAAAAAAGAGCGCTTGTATGGCGCTCTTAGGTAGGCTTATTTATGGGCGATAGCTTATCTTTCTGTGCCTATATATCACGCTCGATATACATCACGCATAAGGTTATCAATGCAATGCACAACACGCATACTGGCGTCTTCCATTGAGTGCAGTTGTTTGACCATCTCAGGCAAATTACCTTTTTGTCTCGCATTGAGCGCCGCTTTTCCTGCCTCGTGTACCGCTTTATGTGGTGCATCTAATGCTTTGAAGTTACTTAAATGCTGATAATTCTCGGCACCAAATCCTTTGAAATACCATTGCCCTAGGCGGCACTCAGTGTGTGAGTTCACATTGTGGTTATGCTGTGGTTTTTCAATTAATTGATAAACGCTACTTTTCCAGACTGCGTGGTCGAGCTTAGTGGTATTCAAGAATGACGCTGTGGCTGCGTTATGGATAACGTGCTGCATTTGTTTTGAGCGTTGCAGGACATCTTCAACGACTTGACCAATTTGGGTTGAGGAGGTGGCTACATCAACGGCACTGCTTTGATTGTTATGAACAATTTCTTTAATCTCAGCTGCTTGTGCGACGATTTGTTTCACGAGCTTTTCAATATGGCTACTGGCTTCATGGGCTTTGCTTGCAAGCTGGCGCACTTCATCGGCCACCACGGCAAACCCCCGTCCCGCTTCGCCTGCACGGGCGGCTTCAATGGCGGCGTTCAATGCCAGCAAGTTTGTTTGTTCTGAAATTCCTTGAATTGCCGCAACAAATTGATTGATTGAAGAGGTTGTAGCATCGAGTTCTGTGACAGCTTTCATGCTGTTCGATGCTTGATCATTAATATAAGTCGCTCTAGTGCCTAAATTGGCAATGGCCACACGGGTTTGATCAAAAACGTGATTGAGTTCAGACAGTGATTCTTTTTCCGCAGAGAGTAATTCGGCACTGCTGGCTAAGCCTTCGCGCACGGCATTAAGCATATCTCCGCCTTGGTTTTGGCAGGCGATCACTTCAGTGTAGTGGTCTGCATTTTGGCGCGACTGTTGCTGCATGCTCTCATTTTCACGGATCATGCCACGCAGTTCATCTATTTCATTTTGGTGTTGGCGTTCTAGTTGGATGAGTCGCTCTTTAAGCGCCTGGTTTTCAGCTTTGAGCTGGGAATTAAACCACATATAAAACCTCTCAAGTCGCTAGGACTATCACTATTGCTTATCGACTTACTGTGACTGGGCTCAGCGGTAAATACTGCAATGTTAATAAAAAGTAAAACGATTCAGGTATGGAAATATTAACTGATCTTTAAGCTTTATTCTTAATTTTTTTAAGGTTATTGAAGCTTTTATGCGTTGTCATAAATGGGTTAGCACTATCGAATGATAAGTGAACCACGCTAAGGTTAACTTAGCTTGGTTCACTTTGAGGTCTTAGGTTTATGGCATAGGTAAGTCGAGCACCACAGTGGCTATGCTGAAATACACGAGCACGCCTATGATGTCGGCGATGGAGGTGATGAGTGGCGCACTAGCGGCTGCAGGGTCCATCTTTAACTTGCTCAGTAAGAAAGGCAGAGACATACCAATCAAGCTGCCAATAATCACCACAATTTGCATTGTGAGTGCCACAACCAGCGCGATTTCAGGTCCGCCGCGCCAAAATCCTAGCAAGGACACTGCAGCTGCCATGCTGGCTCCTAATAATCCGGCGACAAATAACTCGCGCCCTAGCATAGATAACCAATCCTTGAGAACCACTTCCCCTGTGGCTAGGCCGCGTACCATTAAGGTCGACGATTGTGAGCCCGCATTGCCGCCGCTATCGATCAGCAGAGGTAGGAAGAAGACTAAAGAGACATAACTGGCAATGGTGTCTTCGAAGAAGGCGATCCCCGCTCCCGAGAAAATATTACCAAAAACCAAGATTACCAGCCAAACCACGCGCTTGCGGTAAAGTAAGCCTATGCTGGCAGTTTTAAGGTTATGGTCAATATTGCCGATGGCCGCAGTTTTTGTGAACTCAAGATCCGCCTGTGAGCTGGCGATATCCATAGCATCATCATAGGTGACGATACCGACGAGCTGGCCTTTGCCATTGACTACTGGCAGCGCCATTAAGTCGTAATGGGCGATCATCTGCACCGCTTCTTCGCGAAAGGCATTGGCATCGAGCGCGACGGGGTCGGGTTTCATAAAGTCGACCACTCGCTCGTGCGGCTGCGCCAGCAATAACTGCCTTAATGATACAGTTCCTATTAAGCGGCCTAACATATCCACCACATAGGTTTGATAAATCGTTTCTTTATCAGCCGCTTCAGTACGCAGAGTATCGATGGCTTCTGCCGCAGTATGGCGGCTATTCAGTAATGTGTAATCCGATGTCATGACCGCGCCGACTTTAGCTTTATCATAGGCGGCGAGGGTGCGCATATCTTCCCGTTTGGCCAATGCTAGCGCAGGTAAAATCGCCGCTTGCTGGGTTTCATCGAGCAGATTATAGAGGTCGGCACGTTCATCTGCTGCCATGTGAACCAGCAGCGCAGATAGCGTAGTTTTATCTAATTGCTGTACTAAGCTGGCTTGCAATTCATCGGTCAGATAGCGAAACAAATTGGCGCAAACCTTAGGTGAGGCCAGTTGCAATAATAGGACTTGTTGAGCTTGATTAAAGACGTTAAATACGGCTGCAATATCGGCAGGGTGGCGTTTTTCGGCTAATTCAGCCATGGCGCTGGCACTGCGTTGCTCGATAATCATTTGCAGGTTATGGATGATTTTTTTAGTGTTGTTTGTGCTGTTATTCATGTTCATAGTTCATTCTCTCAACGATCTAGTGACCAAAGTAAAAGGTGATGTCTGCGCCAAGTTGCAGCGCGTTGCCACGAAGGGCATTGCCTAAGCTCAATTCCAACTGTAGCTGTTGTTGCGGTGTGTGTTGATAAGCGAACTGATAGGCAGTCTCGCTCAATTCTTTTTGATAAAGCTCGGCTATCACGCGATGGTGGCTACTGAGTTCATACGCTGCCGCGATACCCACAAGTAATTGGGTTGATTGATTAAATTCATGGGTAAAACCTAAATTGGCATAGAGACTGACATCAGAATCGCCTAAGGTTTTGCCAAAAATGCCGAAGACTTCGGTGGCTAATTCGTTACTGGCATCGAGGTTTTTCTGCAAGTTAATCACCAGTGCGCTGTGCCAATCATCCTGTTGCTGCTCTGGATCTGAGTGGGAGTTTACGTTGAGCGGTAGCTTAATGCCGACCTCTGCTTGCTCCTCACGAATATCGTCATTGGCATTGGACGCTAATCCTAAATGCCATTCCCATTGATTGCGGCTGCAAGTCGTGGCCGCGTTTAATTGTGGGCGAGCATGATCCGACCTAGGTTGTTGCCAGCCCATTTCTAATTCACAGCGCTCCGCGAGGGCGGGATCATCTACTTCGAGATGGGATGCCGCCGCACTCATGCTGTAGTACAAGCTGATACTTGCACAGGATAAAGATCGCAAAATTGATGTGTTGTTTATGTAAGCCATATTTAGGCTCCTCAGATGTAAACCCATAGGTGTAAATCCATAGGGAAAACGAAGTCCACTGAGGCAAAAACTTGCTTTGAGATGCAATAAATACACATAACCGAACCCCAGCAAAATGCTGGAATTGCTAAAGCGTAGCCATAGGCTCAGGCTTATTGTCTGTGATTGATATTTTGGGGGAGGCTGAGTGAAGAATGGTTCACACTACTACCCTGCTTAGCAGGTAGCAGCAAATATTGCGGGCTAGTGCTAGGCGTTAAATCCTGTCTTTTGGACAGGGCATCTACTGTCGCTTATGTGTGTGCCCACAGTGGGTCTCCGCAATGATTAAAGTCGCCACATTCTAAGGGACTGAAATGTAAAGTCAACCGCACATGTTATTACATATGTTTTTGTTTGAATTTACACTTTAAGTAAAAGTTAATTTTATGATCATTCTTGGGCTTGCGTGATTTTGTTGGGAGTGCTGATGGTTTTGTGTACTAATCATTGTTGTGTGATTGTTTGTTTTTTTTGCGGGCAGCGGTTGATTTTTGTTGTCGGATTTAACTCTGATATTGAATTGTGGTTTTTAACGGTATGACTTATCTCAGTAAGCTGTATTTGAGTCGCCAGAGATGAGTTAACACTTTATCCATAATGGGGATTTGGCATTAGTGCACTTCGGGTATACCCTTGTCGTGCCTGCGGTGAGTCATTGTGCTCATTCAGATTAAGTCAGATTAAGATAGATTGCTGTATTCAGATTTTTGGGGATTAAGCTGTGGCACACAATATCGATGAGTTGGAATCAATGGCTGCACCTATCGATCATAAATGCAACGCGAATATCAAGATCGCCAGTATCAATCTGTTTAACTTTATTGAGCCGCCTTTGGCTTACTATGATTTTGAAAATATCTATAGCCATGGGCAATGGCAGAAAAAGTGTCTGTGGTTGAGTGAGTTTCTCGCACATCGCCAGCCCGATATTGTGGGATTTCAAGAAGTGTTTAGCCCTGAACCGCTCAAACGAATCGCCAGTGAGCAAGGTCTAGGGTATTTTGCGGTCGTTGATGAGCCAACTCTTATCAGTGATTACATTTATCGTAGCCCTGTGGTCGCGCTTGCCTCCCGGTATCCCATAGTGGAAATCAGCAGTGTCGAACCTGATGCGCGTTTAGTGGCAGCCATGGGATTATCGAGTGAATTTGCCTTTAGCCGTAAGGTGCTGCGCGCAACCGTTGAAGTGCCACACATCGGCAAGTGTGACTATTATGTGGTGCACTTTAAGTCAAAACGTGCCGGATTAGCACTTGAACCTAAGCTATTTGAACATCAGCCACTTGAACATCAACCTCTCGGACATCAGCCACTTGGTTTAGATAATTTAGCGCCCGCAGCGAGCATGAAACTGCATTCGGAAACCCAATTACTCACAGAGCAAGCCTTAGGTCGCTGGGCATCCACCATGCAGCGCGGCGCAGAAGCAGCATTATTATTCAATGGCATATTGGTACGCAGGCAAGAAT
This sequence comes from Shewanella sp. NKUCC05_KAH, assembly GCF_019345585.1. Taxonomy (NCBI): domain Bacteria; kingdom Pseudomonadati; phylum Pseudomonadota; class Gammaproteobacteria; order Alteromonadales; family Shewanellaceae; genus Shewanella; species Shewanella sp. NKUCC05_KAH. The sequence goes on along the minus strand of NZ_JAHKQZ010000020.1, from coordinate 18,902 downwards.
CTAAACATCCCGTTATCGTGATGGGGGACTTTAATGACAGTCTGACAATGGGCGCCTTAGATGCGCTAACGATACAGGGCGAGAGTATCCACAGTAATGACATTAAAGCCGCGGGCCTTGGGCATTTATCGGATGCTGCATTAGCGGCGGTGTTTGCTCAGTATCAACTTAAGGATGCCTATGAGTTATTTATTGAAGCGAACTTGAGGGACAGTTTGACTGGCAATACCGCTTACCATAGGGAACACAGAGCGGCGACCCATTACTATGGCCCCAAAGGTTCTGTGCTGGATTATATTTTGCTTTCGAGTGAGTTTGATGCGAGCCATGGCCGCAGTTTAGCGCAAGTGGTGGATTATCAGACCTGCGATAGACACTTAGTCAGACCTGAATATGAACGCGACGCCTACAGTACTGACCATGCGCCCGTCATTGTTGAGTTAGCGCTACGTAGCTAAGTTCTCGTGTTTACTGATTAATTCGTTTTATTTCAATCATGTCAGTTGTCTTTATCGCGCAGGCATCTTCTCGCTACGGTTTTGTTATCGTTGTTTCATTAATCATTCCAACATCATTTCGCATGAATATCATTCAGAATTAACCGTTAAAATAAGGTATGATCGGCCACCCGTGGATGATGGAAAATAAGCCCTGCGGCGTGTTCGGTACTCGCACTTAGGTGGCATTGGGTATATCATCCGTTTCCCATTTTTAGACAGCAGCCCTTTTTTAGTGGCGGCCCTATTTTTAAAGGCAACTATGGCTATCAGAATCAAACTTAAACCCGGCCGCGAGAAGTCACTCGAGCGTCGCCATCCTTGGGTATTTTCCAATGCTATTCATAACATTAAGGGAAAACCTGAAGCGGGTGAGACAGTCGATGTGGTCGCGCATGATGGTCATTGGTTAGGTCGTGGTGCTTGGTCGCCTGAGTCGCAAATTCAAGTGCGGATTTGGACTTTTGATCGCGATGAAGAAATTGATCGCGCGTTTTTTGCCAGACGTTTACAGCGGGCGCAAATCGGCCGTAACGATTTAATCCGCGAGCAAGGCTTAACGGGTTACCGTTTAGTGGCTGCTGAGTCCGATGGTTTACCTGGGATCACCATCGACAGATATGCCAATGTGTTGGTGTGTCAGTTACTGAGCACAGGTGCTGATTTATGGCGCGATACCTTAGTCGAGCTATTGGCTGAGCAATATCCTGATTGCGCTATTTATGAGCGTTCCGATGTGGATTCCCGTAAGAAAGAAGGCCTGCTGCCAGTTACCGGTTTACTGCACGGCACTCTGCCTGAAATGCCGGTGATTATCGAAGAGAACGGCATCAAGATCGCTGTCGATGTGATTAAAGGCCATAAAACAGGTTTCTATCTCGATCAACGTGATAACCGCGCCATTGCCGCCCGTTTTGTCAAAGATAAATCGGTATTGAACTGTTTTTGCTACACGGGGACTTTTGGTCTGTACGCTGCGAAAGCAGGTGCTGCCAGTATTGAAAACGTCGATGTGTCTTCTCTCGCCTTGGCGACAGCGCGCCTCAATATGCAAGTGAACGGTTTGAGTGATGACAATGTGCATTACAACGAAGCCGATGTGTTCAAGTTGTTGCGCCAGTACCGTGATGAAGGCAAAACCTTTGATGTGATTGTGCTCGACCCGCCTAAGTTTGCCGATAACAAGGCACAGTTAAACGGGGCTTGCCGTGGTTATAAAGACATCAATATGATTGCATTGCAGTTATTGAATCCGGGCGGCGTGTTATTGACCTTCTCTTGCTCAGGATTAATGCCTGCGGATCTGTTCCAAAAAATCGTGGCCGATGCCGCGCTCGATGCGAAACGTGAAATCCAGTTTATTGAACGCTTAAGCCAAGCGAGCGATCACCCTATCGGTAGCGCCTTCCCAGAAGGATTCTACTTAAAAGGTCTAGTTGCCAGAGCTTGGTAAGCCAGCGTTTGATATAAGCTGTCTGCGATGGGCAGCTGAGTCAGATAACATTGAACTATAAAAAAGAGCTATAAAAAGAACCATAAAAAATGCCAGCCCTTTGAAAAAAGTGGCTGGCATTTTTACAGCGTATTTTGACATCAGCAGCCTTGTGACTGCGATGGGCTGTTTAAACGCAGAACTTATTTGGCAGTAAAGGTTTTGACGCCATCAGGGGCGCCAACGAGTAACACATCCGCCCCGCGTTTGGCAAACAGACCGTTAGTCACTACACCGACTATTTCATTGATCTGACTTTCTAATTCTTTTGGATTAAGGATCTTAAGATTGTACACATCGAGGATCACGTTGCCGTTATCGGTAACAACGCCTTCACGGTACACAGGATCGCCGCCAAGTTTAACTAGTTGACGCGCCACATAAGAGCGTGCCATCGGAATGACTTCTACTGGCAGTGGAAATTCGCCTAGTATGTCGACTTGCTTAGTGTTATCCACGATACAGATAAACTTCTCAGCCACTGCCGCGACAATTTTCTCGCGAGTTAATGCCGCGCCGCCACCTTTAATCATATCCATGCGGTCGTTGATTTCATCGGCACCGTCCACATAGACAGATAAACGATCGACGCTGTTTAAGTCATAAACGGGAATACCCAGCGCTTTCATTTTCTGAGTTGATGCTTCAGAGCTAGAGACTGCGCCTTCGATATCGGCTTTCATGGTCGCCAGTGCATCGATAAAGTGATTCACAGTCGAACCCGTACCAACACCAACAATGCTGTCTTTTTCAACGTACTTAAGTGCGGCCCAACCGGCAGCTTTTTTCATTTCATCTTGAGTCATGTTGACATCCTGTAACGGCAAATGAGTAAAAAATTCTGGGCTTAGTATACTCTTTTCCGATAAATAATGTGGCGCAATTCCACCGTGGGTGTGATCTAGATTGCAGGCATTTTCACATTAGCAAGCAGTCCCAATAACGTAAGTAACTTAAGCAGTTAAGTTGGAAAGCATTTCGCTATACGCCACTAATCTAACTAAGCTACTATGGCAAAAGCAGAATGGTTTATAGATGATTTGTAGAGGGATTTAGCATGGCAGGCGCGAGTTTATTAACCTTACTTGACGATATCGCATCGATTTTGGATGACGTAGCGGTAATGAGTAAAGTGGCGGCAAAGAAAACCGCGGGTGTACTGGGGGATGATTTAGCCCTCAATGCCCAACAAGTGACGGGCGTAAGCGCCGATCGTGAATTACCCGTCGTGTGGGCGGTGGCCAAGGGATCATTCCGTAATAAGTTGATTTTAGTGCCAGCAGCAATGCTTATCAGCGCTTTTATTCCCTGGGCTGTCACCCCTTTATTAATGTTTGGTGGACTGTTTTTATGCTACGAAGGGTTTGAAAAACTGCATCACAGCTATAGCCATCGAAAAGGCCAGCAACAACACGAAACCCAAGTAGAGAATGAGTTACCTGAGATTAAAGATTTCGCCGCCTACGAGGCCGAAAAAGTCAAAGGGGCGATTCGTACCGACTTTGTGTTATCGGCGGAAATTATTGCCATTACCCTTGGTATCGTGGCGGACAAATCCCTATCGACACAGTTTTTTACTTTAGCTGTCATAGGGATAGTCATGACCATAGGCGTGTATGGCTTAGTGGCGGCAATTGTGAAAATGGATGATGCGGGTTTGTACTTGAGTCAACGTGAAGGCGCCTCTGTATTAACTCAAATGAACCGTAAATTAGGTTTTGGTTTATTGAGCGCAGCTCCCGTATTAATGAAAAGTTTAACGATTATTGGCACGGCAGCCATGTTTATGGTGGGCGGTGGGATTTTAACTCATGGCCTACACCTAGTCGGCGAGCAAATCCACCATGCTGAACAAGCGGTTGCTGCCATTGATGTTGTTGGACCTGTGTTTGCTGTGCTGACGCCAAGTATTCTTAATGGCTTATTTGGTGTCGTTGCTGGCGCTGTTGCACTTATTGCGATGACAGGAATACAGAAATTGCGTAGTTAACTAGCTGCGCGCATCAACCATCAAGGATGAGCACGATGAAGTTAATGAAGTACTGTGTCTCCCTGAGTAAGTTGGCTTGGTTACGTAAAGAGTTTGGCAAAGATGCCGATGGGTTAATGGCGGTAATGGATGCTGCTGGCACGGCTTATCTTGATAACCTCAATGCCTTGACCGAGCCGCTGAAAAGTGAGCGGGTATCGGCCGAGGCTGAAAATGCGATTAAAGCTAAAACTCAACTTCAAGCGCAGCGTCAGTGGGCGTATTTGTGGCTGCAGCAACGTATCGCTCTGACTACACGTATTGATGATATTGAACTTGCAGCATTAGCAGCTTTTGAATTTCAACATGTCCGCATCGAGGTGGTTGAGCCGTCGGAGTTCGATGCGGTTGTCGCGCGATTACAGGTTGATCAAGTCTTAGGTTTTGATACTGAAACCCGTGCAAGCTTTGAGCGCGGCGTGCAACACCCCTTGAGTCTTATCCAAATCGCGACAGCGAATACCTGTTATTTATTTCAGCATGCCATTCTGGGAGAGCAATTTATCCAGTTAAAAGCCTTATTAGAAGATGAAACCATACTCAAAGTCGGGGTTGGTTTACGCAGTGATGCACACGCTCTCAGGCGGCAATGGGGCATTAATGTCGCCTCAACATTAGATTTAAATTGGGCACTGGCTCAACTTGGAGCGGAGAAGGAAATGGGGACGCGCCAATTAGTTGCGGCGCTTTTGGGTGCTCGTATCGACAAACCTAAAAAAGTCACCTTATCAAATTGGCAGCACGTGCCTTTATCCAGTGCGCAAATTCATTATGCCGCAGCCGATGCCTTGGCCGCACTCAAATGCTTCAACGCGTTAATCACTCAACTGATACCCTTTTATCATGCATCGAGTGCCGCAAAAGCCGCATTATTAATTCCTTCAAGTTTGATAATGCCATTGGCGAAATATTTTAAGGATGCAGAATGAAACACAAAACCCAAGATGCTGCAAAAGTTAAAATCATGCCATTACATTCGGATGTGAGCTCGCAAGGCACCAGTACTTTAGGTTTGATTTATCGCGTACTTGGCATCTTGCTTCTGTTAAGTGTTATCACTTTTGGGATTAATGCTTGGGCATAGATAGCGGTATTGCCAGCAGTCGAAAATAAAGGAGAACACTATGTTAGATGCTATTTGTGAACTCGAAACAGAGGATCATTTAATTGCGAGAACGACTTATAGTGTTTTTAAGTTTCAACAATTACCCGATGAGGATATCGAGCGTTTGCGGCAATGGTTAATTTGCCCCGCCTGCGGTGGTAAAGCATATTTCCGTAAAGCCTCAAAAGACGGTAAAGCTGCTTGTTTTGGCTCGCGATATCACCAAGCTGATTGCATTGAATTTAAACCTTCGGCACAAAAATCCCGTGAGGAGCAAGATGCCATTGAAGTGCAGCAACAGCTGGTGGATGCCGATGCGTTAATGATCGATTTTAGCCGTAAACCTCGTCGCCATACGCCTGCAAACAAAGTTTCGACAACACAGGCATTAAGCGGCAAGACTGAGCCAACGCCTAAATTGTCCTCTATGCCTGAGTCATCGAAAGCGTCTGTTGCATCGTCAGTGGATGATCGAATACAAGAGTCGAAAACAGGCTACCAAGTTAACACCGCTGAACATACCACTGAAAAACGAGTGCCTAGCCAAGGGCTCGAAAAGTTACTCCACAGTTTATTGCGCGGTACAGATTTAGCAAAATCGGATCTCTGGGTATACACAGACGCTGAGCGAAAATACCGTTGGCGGGCGAAGAACCTGTTTGTCAATTTTGCCGATGCGGACCCAAGCGACAATAAACCCCACATGTATTGGGGCACGATATCCCACACTGACCCGACGATGAGCTGGCTTAACCCCGCCGACAGCAAAGATATCGGCATTCCTATCGATGGGATAAAGCAACCATTATTAGCGCAATTTGAAATAGAAGATAAACGCTGCTTTGAAGGTGCTGGTTTGATTTTATTTGGTAAATGTTTTTGGAATAAAGAAAAGACCCGCAAAATTATTCAGCTATGGAATAACGATTTGCAGCGGATTTTTATCTCCAAGTTGGAAGATTAATTGGCTTTGGTGAGAGAAACTAAAAAGAGGGGAGAAAAGGGGCTATTCCCGACGCACAAAAGCGTTACAGCAAAAGTCCCTATCTATATCACGCTGATGAAAGCGCTTACTTGCCGCAGCACTTCTTGAATTTTTGACCGCTACCACAAACGCAAGGCTCGTTACGATTCGGTTTTTTCTCGAAAGTCGTGGTCTTAGGCTTATTTAATAAACCTTCTAATTCAACAATATCTTCAGCGACGTCGGCATTGACTTCGATATTGGCGAACAGCTGGTGTTCGGCAACAATCGCGGCAACTTCGAGTTTACGCGCTTCGTCGGCAACAATTAATTGTAATGGTAATGCTTCTGTACCCGGTTTAGCGGCACGCTTAGTGTTGTAGCCATAGCTTTCGTGCTTCGGCTTAGGGGTTTTACGACCCTTGAAGAAAAATTTGTCAGACATGAGTGGTTCCGTCGAGCTGTGTATGAAATTGACGATGCTTATACTATAAAACGCCGATTTTATAAATCGAACTCAGATCTTTTTTCGATAAATGCGCGTCTTTAACCCTTAAGCACCTCAAAATGGCCGAAACGGCACACTTATTCGACGTCATCAAACTGATTTGTTGTGGGATCATTTAGTCGAGTTACTATTAACCTATGGGCTCTAAACTAAGTATCTATTACGTCATATCGCTAATATGCGATGGCTTTTTAATCTCAGTGGCAGTTAAATCAACAGCAATAGCCTAACTTGTTTGAAAAACCTTCAGTTAATGAGTTTTGCCATAAAAAGTACTTTACCTTTGGAAGTGCTTTTAGCATAATGCCCCACGTCAACAGGGGTGTAGTTCCAATTGGTAGAACAGCGGTCTCCAAAACCGATGGTTGCGGGTTCGAGTCCTGCCACCCCTGCCAAATAAAACAACGGCTTGCATAGAAATATGCGAGCCGTTTTATTTTGTTAGAAAAGTTGTTAGAAATGTCTAATCAGCTTTTTGAATAACGATTCACTTCTTAATACTGCCGATCGTTGGCACTATCTCAGTTCTGCGGTCATAAACGTTCACTTGGCCAACGGTTTTATGCCCACTAAATTGCTGCTTGTCGTGAATGTTTCCCTCAAAGTCAGAGATGCCTTTCGCTTTGATGTCGTGAAATGTGAACGTTCGTTCAATGTCTGGATATTGTAATGCTAGTTTGTCTATCGCTCTGCGCCAACTGCTGCGCAGACCATCTGCTGTTAACCTGCCTCCACCTGTTTTGTTGATTACAAAGACGCTGGCAATACCTTTGCGTAATGTTTTCGCTTCATTAATGAGTTCATGCAAGCGTGGTGACCAAGCCTTGATCTGTTTCTTGCCAGTTTTACCCTGCTGAATAAAAATCCCTTCATCCATCACTTGTGACCACTTCAGTGATAGCACATCGGCTTGTCGCGCAGCACATAGATAACTGATCTCACAAGCAATTTTTAGCCGCTGTTCGCAGCACTCAAGCAGTGCGTTAAACTCATCGTCAGTGATGTACCGATCACGTGATTTATTCTTGAACTTCTTAACGCCTTTAGCAGGGTTTTCTTTGCAATGACCACGCTCGTATCCCCAGCCGAAGACTACACTACATGCTGATAATTCGTGATTTGCCTGAGTACGACTTATGTTCCCTCTAATATCCATGTATCGACGAATGTGGTGTGGCTTAATTGTGTCTGGTTCCATTTCGCCAAAGACTTTATTAAACATCGCTAGCTCCCGTTCTCTATCCCGTTGCGAGCGAGGTGCTAGTTCTTTGAATGTTGCAGATGCCTGGTATTCGTCAGCCATGCGTTTGAATGTGTACTTGGTCAGTGATTTTTCAATAGCTGTTTCGTATGCAGTCCAAACTTCTGCACGTGTTGAAGATGCCGAGCACAAGGTAATTGTGCGCTTGCTGTTTTTCATGATGTAGCTGGTAGCTTTACCGCGAACTTTATGCAGGTATACGCCTTTTGGCATCCATGCATCTTCTGGTTTGCGTTTAGCCATTGCTTATTGCTCCAAAATTAGGAACATTGTCATTTGCTACCGCTCGATGTGTAAATGGGTAGTTTACCGCCGTCCATGTCACTACAGGCTTACCGTCACTACGTAAGTGATAATGTATTCCTTGTAACTTTAGTTGCTTGATTTGGGCGCTTGCTTTCGTATAGCCGGTTAGCTCTATTAATTGTTGATCTGTTAGCATTTCGTTTAAAATGGTCGCCATATTAGTTATCCATAATGCTTGAGCAAAGAATTATTAATCCTTTTGCTCCAATATATTTGCGACTATTTTCTCATTCATTTTTTCAAGTTATGAACTCTCAAACTGCCCAATACGGACACATAAAGCCTTTTTTATGGTGATTAAAATTGGAGTTAACGCCTATCCCGCTTGTTGTAAAGATACAAGCTTCCGAAAGTCACCACTGTGAAGAAAACGAATAATCCCAGTAATCCCCATATTAACGGCGTCATCGCTCATCCCTCTCGTTATTTAACATCTATTGTTTATAATAGCTTGGACTTGGAAGGAGGGCATTATGGCAAGAACGTTAGAGCAGATTCTGGAGCAGGAAAAACCAGGGGTGGTTTTGCAAGCCAATGAGAAGGCTGCGGAAATTCTAAAGGATATTGATGAAAAGGATGACCCTTCAGCCGCTAGCGATCAATCAGGCGGCTGACGACGAAGTGGATGCAAAAACTTTCACATGTGAAAGTTTATCTGCCTCAGCATGATTCAACTGAAGGTAAATAAACTGTGGGAGAGGAATAAAGTTTCATACTAAACAGTCAAGTAGCCCTGTTTGTATCGTTTTAGATTAAACGTGACCAGAAATATAGATTCATACTGATTGCTACTTGCTAGTCTAAATCGAGCTACAACTGAGCATTAAAGTATCATACTGTTTGTAACTCATTTTGGGACAAAAGCGTCATAGACCCTTTGCTCTAACTCTTCAGTTTCGGATTAAAATTTTTATGGAGATAACGCTTTAAACAGCGGAAAACGCGAGCGCAGCGAGTGGTTTTCCGATGTTTAACTTGTTAGGCATTTGACTCACCAAGAAACTCAGAGATTAAATGCCATTTCTCCTCATATGCTTCGTAGTTGGGAATATCTTTGAGATTTACCTTGCCCCAGTCTTTGCTGCGTGGAGCAGACTCAATTACACCAACAGGAAAAACATAATACCTTGGTGGCAGAACTTCTTTTTTGCCATCTTTTGAACCGCGATTAAGCAAAACCACAACAACGAAATCACAGCCGAAGTTTTTGATGGGAAAGCCGCCAGCACCAGTGCGCCACCTACTTTTGACCTGAACCATGGCAGATTTATTTGATTCAGGGTTTGTAGCAACCAAATCATAGCCCGGCATGTTCGTATACGTTTTATACGAGGCGATCTTGTGTAACAGAAGCTGACCTAGAACCAAAAATTCAGCACCCTCAGCTTCCAGCCTTGTATCTAATCTTGGCATGTGACTCCTTGATGCCTAACATTTGGTTAAGGGGCGGGCTTTAGCCCGTCCCAGTGAGCGAAGCGAACGATTTGAACCAGTTGTTAGAACTACGTGCGCACAAAGCTAGCAATCAAATTCATGATCTTATCCTGTGGATAATTTAAACTGGCAGACCTGAAAGTATCTTGTGTCATTTTTTTGAATGAAGGCTGGATTGCTCTTAGTTTTTTTATAGCTTCCTTGTCGAAGGCTAATAAATCTCGAACATTCTTTGCGGCATCTACATAAGATGCCATATTCGTATAGCCTGAGGCTTGGTATTCTCTGGCGATATAATCTTCAGAGTAAAGTGTTGCCAGTCCTTCTTCAATAACAGGTGCCTCGCGTTTACCATCGGGAGCTAATAGATGAACAACCTCGTGAGCCAATTGATAATGAGCTAGCACTTCATCGTTTAGTGCATTGACATTTAATTGGATTGCAATATTACCGCAATTTCCAGGAAACCAATTTTGAGGGCCGTTTCTTTCAAATTCTATGCCGACAAACGTCCATGATTTATCTCGCTCGCCATATAGACCTTCAATTTCTCTGACCATGGCTCCAAGGCGACTAGCTAGAGTCCACGTGTAACCATCGTTAGTTGGTAGTGGCCGTGTAAGGTAATGATTTGGATGTATCACGGATTTTCCTAGTAGTTCTAACATGTTATTAGTGCGCATGCGTGTTTACCTCGTTGGACCAGTTCAAACGCGCACGGTTAACTATCTGTATGCAAAGAACTTATCAGCTTTCTGCCAAATACACCATCTGCAAAAATGCGCATGCGCGTTTTCCAAACCTATTAACTAAACACCTGCCTCTATAGTCAATTGATTTTATAGCGTTTTATTTATTGCGGACGGAGTTAGTGCGCACCGTTCTTGTCTTTAAATCATCCCCAAATACCTAAATTTAAATACGACTGTATACCCATACATTGTTAGTCGATTTATGGTAGGGCCAAACATAGGCAAATAGATAAAAATTTGTATAGCAGCAGGAGTGGGAATTTTCGATTGAGCTAACGAGCCGAAACACTGAATGGGGCAGCTTAGAAACAAAGCTGGCGGCTAGCATCCAACTAAAACCGCCATATCAGTATGATACTTTAATACTCTTCTGCAGTTGCGTAGAGTGAAACGCATTTTTCTTGAATTGATGGTGACGCTGCGGGCACGTAGGCGTGTTTTATGTGTTGGGTATTGTGTATCAGCAAGCGGATGGTAACTTTCACATGTGAAAGTTTTTAGCCGGGGGTTGCCTCTGGTTGTTCAACAACTTTGACCTTGCGCCCAGATGGAGCATAAAACAGATACCATCCTCCAAATTCAGTGGTTTGTTCCGCCAGAACATCTTCCGTTTCTGTGTCAATTAGAGCCACTCTAATTCCATCTCGTTCAAGCTGGCCTTCAACTTCACGAATCTCAGTTAACGGCAAACGTAGTGTATTTATCCCGCCTCTAATCAATCTTGTTGATTCCACAGCTTTGTAACGAGGGGACAAGTTGAAGCCGCTACCTACCTGAATGGCGTAACTTTGATAAGGTGTGAGTGAATCAACGATGGCTGGTGTTACAACTTCTCTTTCTGCCACTGTTGCAGTGATACCTTTAACTTCGGGCTCAGTTGGTTCACAGATTCCGTTGAGGTTTAAATCCTTACACGCTGATAGCTCCAATTGGGCTTGGTTGCGTAGAAGGGCTCTTGAGAATCCAGTTCGGCCAAAACTCCCGCTAACAGACAAAGCAATATTATTGTCCCCATTAGATGATCGATTAAGGGACATTGATATTGTTGCTAAATCCCAGTTCCATATATCTGCACGTAAACTTTGTTGTTGCATTTCCCACCCATGACCAAAATTGTTAGCCGTGTAGCGGTAGGTGAGCCGCCCCAAGCTGAATCGTTTTGATACCTCTCCATTGAAACGTTCTATATTTTTAATACCATCAAGGTCTTTACTTTCACGCTCATAGGACGCCAAAATCTGCCAACCATCTGTCATGCTAGCAAGCATCCGCCCTCCAAAGATATTGGATTTGACACCATTGGTTAAACGGTTGGATAAGTATGGAGATAAAGAAATTGATGTATTCAGTGCCTCAAGACGAGCGCTGTGATATGTTCGTAGCGTCGTCTCCTGAGTTTCATAGCCGCCGTGCGTGCGGGAAGAGTACTGAATAGTTGGTTGGAAAAAAGAACGAGATGAAATGCTAAAAGAGCGTAGCTGAAAGTTATCCAAATCGCTAAATTGTCCGAAAATAGAGAACTTATCATTCTGCCAAGAGCTGTTCAGAGCGTATCCACTACTGCAATACCAAGTAGGTTCAACTGAAAAGTTATCTCTTGAGTATAAAGCTGAAAAATAATGTCTTTCCTGTTCATCCTGACCAGTGAAAAGCGACAATTCATTAGTCACTCCGTAGCTCAAGCGTCCAATTAACTTGCTTTCATCCGTGGTTGGAGACTTGCCTATAGCTACCTGGTAGTTTAGACCTCCTACTGGCGCAAGTCGTCCCGAAATGGCTCTTTCTACTGTTTTGGTGTCCGTTGTGCCATCGGGCAATACAGCGTCAAATTTATATAGATTATTGCTGTAATCCAGTTCGATTTTGTAAGAGAACGGCTCACTATCCAGAACCAAGGATTGTAAATAGGTTCCGTCACGGTAAACATCTACCCTTGTTCCAACAGGCCAGTAGAGCTCAATTTGGTCATTAGAAAATGAACCTGTAGCCAAATAGTTCTCGTTTGTTGCGGCAAAGCCATCCAATCCATATCGCTGCACTCGTCCCAGCTCAATGTCTTTTATATAGCGATTGTCTTCACTATGCCATTGTGATGAGAAATATGACTCTTGTCCTCCTATCCCCGCTCTAACATCAACATCAAGATCTGCGACGCGGCCTGTTCCCGTGATGTTACCTGCAATATCACCTTTGCTTTGATAGGTGAGAAAGTAGTCAAAGGATTTTACATCCAGCTTGGATACACTTGGTTCAATTGTAACCTCTGGCTTGACCTTTTTGGTTTTGGCTGTGTTACTACGTGGGTAAAAGTAGATGGTTTGTTCTGACCAAACAATTTTGGCATGACCAAGGTTGTTTAGCCTTTCCAGGGGAAGTGATGCTGTTGTGTTTACACCAGCAGCTTGCCATAGCCCTGGTTCAGCAATGGCGCTATCTACTTCACGAGAAACAAGGTACTCCCCCTTGTTTTGTCCGTTCACGACAAACTTCATCAGGTAGTCATCCGCACGTGTTGGTGAGGCTGTAAGTGTGAAAGCTGCGGCCAAGATAGAGGGCACAAAAACTTTCACATGTGAAAGTTTTTGCTTCATCACTCAGACTCCTCTCTGACTGGTAGTCTTAGTGTGATTCTTGAATGAACCCCTTGTTTTCCTTCACCTATTACGGCATAAGAAAATGCCATCTTGGCGTCTGGCGTCAATACTTTCCTATCACTCTCACGAGCTTTAACTACTTGCCGCTCTCCAGGCAGCAGTTGGAAGTGTCGGGGAAATACTTGTAACCCATCTGGTGGGGTGATTTTCACTATTATTGGCGAATTTAGGGTATTTAATACTGGGATTTCAGTCGTTGACTTACGACTGATCTCTACGTCATGGACTTTAAGTTGCAATGCAGTCGCGGGTGCTGATAGAAGAGTTGCTATCGTCGCCATCATGATTGAATTAATAAGGGACTTCATAGGGATCTCAGCGAGTGGCAATGGTCAGGGCCAACGTTTTGCTGGCCCTGACGCTATGGAATTATTGGTAATCGACGGTGAGATCGACTGTTCCAGAAAAGATCCCTTCCTCCCATGCACTGAGCTGCATGAATCCTGATGAGGCTGTGGCAGGTTGGCGATACGACCACGCGATGTAGAGTTCACCTGACGCAGAAGTAGTTGCTGCAACTGGTGCCGCGTTTACACCGGTTCCTGCACTCGTTTTGGAGATTGCATCCGCACAATCAACGTTTGAAGTCGTCAAGTTAACTTTCGGTGTTCCCGAAAAGCTTAAAGTTGCGCCACCTGGCGCAGTAGGATTTGACAGGTTAGTAATTGTAATACCAACGTTCTTAGCTATATCCCCTTGTACTTTTAAACACCCTGGTTGCGCTGTGTCCTCTGGGTTTTGTGCCAGGTGAGTTGACCAGCTTTTTAATGAGAAGCCACTTGTAGGTGATGCTCCTGCCTTTCGTTCTAGCGTCATTTTGTATGGCTGAATCTCGCTTATTGAAAGAGCTGGCGGTGTTGCTGCGATTTCTGCTGTTCCAGTACCTGTACCGGCAAAAGCACCAACTGAGGATAAAGAAACAACTGAGGTGATAGTGATAAGTTTTAATTTTTGCATTGCTTGTCTCTCCATTTGAATAAAAAATGCGTTTTTCGCATGGAGGATTTTGAATGCGATCACCAGATATTTTGGTACGCCAAATTGCCCTTTTTGGACAAAATGGAAAAGGGTCTAGGGTTATCGTAATTACGGTATTATCGTAATTATGATAATTACAGTAATTTAAATTTGTTCTGACGTAACAAACTTAACTAAGTGAAATTATTGGCTAATTTTGGTTTTTAAGTTGTTGACAACTCCCTTTAAACTGATATTCTTTGAATAACGGTAGCTGGCCTTTAAACAGTATTTTCATTCGCGTAAGGATTTATTCCTTCGCACATCAAATAGCCCATTCATGATTTATGTTTGGGACACCAAGTAAGGCATGGGGTCTCGCTTGTTCATTGTTTTAAACTTTGAACAGGGGGCTTTATGCGTTCCAATGTATTCAAACCACTACCGTTCCTGCCAGATAACCATCACCTTAATCGATGGGCGTTTGGTTATTATTTGGTCAAGATTGGTTTTTCGAATTCAATAGTTCAAAAGGAAACTTCCTTCAGCTATAAACAAGTCAGAAAAATAAGAGAGGACCTTTCCATTCGTGAGCGTCGGTGTGCAACGTATGGGCAAAATATTTTGGCAAAGACAGACTGGATTATCTATTCATCTGCAACACAAATTTACAGTGAATTGCGCGAGAAACTAACTCATCTAGAATCAGTTCTTGAAGCATATGCATGGCTAAAAAGTAAAAAAGATTTTGATATTTCAGGCTTCTACAAAGCCTGTGAGGAAATCAGTACAGGTGAGGCATTTTTTGCTGGATGCGTACATTGTGATAATGAGGTTTTCAGTGGGCCGGGTTTGAGAGATAAAGTTGTTAGCTGCCGCTGTCCTGTGTGCGGTAAAACTAATTGGGAGCGGCCACAAACAGATCATCGCATTGGTCACATTGCAACATTACCTAGGTTGAATCATCAACAATCGTTATTCTAAGGAGCTCTGTTATGTACCAAAAAATTACTAAGATTGAAATGCTCATCGCTAGCTTAGTGATAATGATTTTGTTCGGAGTGGACATAATCAAAATCACCAGCAAGATTTTTACTTCAATATTGATAACAAGCTTTTAGTAACGAGAGGTAGCTGGCTTCTTTAAACAAACAGCATATTCATTGATTTGGTTAGCAGAAGTCTTTCACATGTGGAAGATCCACTGCGAGTTCATGGTTAGCATGAGCGGCCCTGTAGGCTATGGCCTACGTGGTTAAAGCGTATCGCCATAACCCCCCGTTAATCTGGCGCGAATGGGGCGGAGAGCTATCAACAGCCGCGATCGCAGTGCCTCAACTTTTTATTCGTTGAGGTTTGTTATGAACGTACAAATTCACCCTTCTTATTTCCGCAAGATTGTATTGTCGGAACCATTTTCACAAATGATCGATGTGGCGGCAGCGAGTGGCTCAATAACTCATAAGGCCTATGTGTGCCTAGCCATTGCTCATTTTTCCAAACTGCTTCCGACCTCTGTAAATCCAGCAGTAGAAGCTGAAATTAATCGCCGCAATACGATACTTGCTACCCAATATGGCATAGCTGGAGGTGTTGCATGAGCGAGTTCATGGAGAATTTTTCGTGGCTCGATTTGCGACACGCTGTAGAACATGAGCCAGCTCCCCTCGATTTTGTATTGCCAGGTTTCAAATCAGGTACTGTGGGGGCACTTGTATCGCCTGGTGCGACAGGGAAAACGATGCTTGCGTTACAAGCTGCCATCACAGTATCAGGTGGCCCTGACATGCTCGATTTCGCGGGTATGGACACAGCATGGCAGCGAACCGCTGGCCGAGTTGTATTCCTCACAGGTGAAGATCCTTGCGATGTGCTTAATGGGCGTTTTTACTCAATCGGTAAACATCTTAAAAAAATAGAGAAGGAAACAGTATTCACTAACTTACATGTTGCTCCCCTTGTTGGCCGTGGCGTGGATGTGATGACGATAGAATGGCGGCGCTGGCTTGCCAGCGTCACTCGTGATGCACGGCTAGTCATTGTTGATACGTTGCGGCGCTTTCACAAACTCGACGAGAATGACGGCGGTCACATGGCTGGACTGCTAGCCTACATGGAGCAACTTTGCCGTGAGAACTCAACAACAGTTCTATTCCTTCACCACACAAGCAAAGCAGGAGCTCTCAATAGTGGTGATGCCCAGCAAGCCAGTAGGGGCAGCTCAGTTCTGACTGACAACGCTCGATTTCAGGCGAATTTGATCGGAATGACTCTAGAGCAGGCTAAACAATTCAACATCGATGAAAATTGCCGCCGTAACTTTGTACGACTGTCATTCCCAAAGATCAATTATTCCGCACCGATAGAAGACCGATGGTTCCAAAGGGGAGTTGGAGGTGTCTTAGAACCAGCGCAGCTTTCGTATGGGGGCTCATCAAAATCGACGATGAAGGAGAAATATGGAAAGCCACGGTTAAGCAAAGTTGTTGGGGTGGGAGGCGAGAATGACTGGTAATGAAGCCGTGCCTACTAGCACAGTATTACAAGCGCGAGTCATGTTATATCAGCCATCGCTACGCCCAAAGGAAATGCAAGGCGATTGGATCTCAACATCGTTCGGTCGCTGTCGCGTCAATGGCCGCTTAGGGCAACGACATGCTGATGTGGTTGAGGCAATAATGTACACAGCAGAGCGTAAGAGAGAGATTTCTGATGGGGGTATTGAGTTATTGGTTGATCCAGCTAAAGTTCGTCGAATTTTGTCTGACCATAACTACAGTTTGTCTCGTCTACAGTCGTTGTTAAAAGACCTCCGAAGCGCAACAGTTGAAATTGTCACGCCAGAGCTTGAGTTGTCAGGAGATCGGATTATTGGTGGGCTGATCGATCACGTGATCCCTTCACCTAAAACGCGTTACAACCCACTTACAGGAGGTGAGCGTCACCTCTGGCGAGTAAGACTAGGCATTGCTCTAGTAATGCTCCTAGAGCGAGACCTCAATCTATACTACTCACCTGGACCTATAGCACGACTTCAACATGGAGTTAGTCAAGCTGTGGCTCGTCATGTGTTAACCCATCAAAACAATCCAAATGGTGGTTGGTACACTGATACTCTACTCCGAGCTGTATATGGTCAGAATATTACAAGCATGGATTTACGCAATGGCAGACGGCGCTTGAAGGAAGATAGAGAAGGTTTAAAGATGGTGGGCATTGAGTTATGCGAAACCGCAACTCGGATAATGCGTGCCACAGCGGCCTGATTGGATTTACTTTGCTGAGGAAAACGTGCCACAACGGCCCGATAGCGTGTCACAGCGGCCCGATAGCGTGCCATAGTGGCCCGATAGCGTGTCACAGCGGCCCGATAGCGTGCCATAGTGGCCCGGTTGTGTGCCACAACGGCCCGATTTTGGCAGTATCTTTAGGATATTCAGTATATTCAGGGCGGCATAGCCTTCCGCCTTTATGGCGTTCGGCTAACCGCTAAGCTCTCTGGCCCTGCAAAGCCTTTCCCCTTACCATACTGGCTAGGGGGATTCTTCGAACTTCTCAAACGGTTGAAAAGGATGCTGAAGGGCGGCCAATAAGCCGTCCTTAAATGAAAAGGGACATTTCCGCGTTAAAGCAATAACTCTAAAACGCAAATTTCGGATTAAAATTTATATGGATTACGTCCACATAAACCGCGCGAGCTTGCGAGCGTCGGGCGAACAAAGAGAGCGAATTTAATGTGCTTGTTAGTGATGTTCTTAGCAAGAGTTTGACAAGGAAGGAGTCCAATGCACATAGGAAGCGGGAGGAATACCCCCAAACCTAGCAGAAAAAGAGTGGCCCGAAAGTAGAATGAATTGACGCCTTTTAAAACGGATTCTTTGATTTTATTCAAGTTGCTTGCAAGCAAGCTATTTCTATTTTCGTTCATAGGTAGCACCTCGCTATTTTCCGTGGAGACTCGAACTCCAAAGTGATTTTTAAAGTTAACTGTTAAATCGTATGCTGCGACACAAACTGCCACAACGTTAGTTAAAATTTCGAACCACTCTCCCGCGCTACCTATGTGCACTGGGTCTCGTACATTAACATAAAACACCACAACTTACAAACTGTCCAGCGTACGCAGTACGTGAGTTGCAGCAGTTTGTTAGGCCTTTTTATATAGCTTTCGGAATGGGTTTTTTGTTGTTTCCCACTCCTCTTTTAATAAGACCCTTGCCTCCAAAACTATTTTATCTAACAAGTCTCTCCAGTTTGAGTAAGCATTATTATCAAGACCGGTTTTTGAAGGGTCTAGCAAGTCTAAAAGGTGAGATAGAAGATTGTTTGCAGCGACGTCGTCAGGTTTGAAGCGAAGACTAATTCTGCTATGGATATGTAAGGCGTCATATTTTAAACGATCCAACTCAGCAACTGAACTGGATTTCTTTTGTTGATCGGATTCTTGGTTGGATAATAAGTACAAATCTATCCACTGATGAGCCTTGCACGTATATTCAGAAATATCCTCTCTAAGCCCATCAATCCATGCCTGACGAAACTCCGATATTTTTACCCCTCTTGTTATAAATGCAGCTGTAATTACACCAGCAGCTACCCAGAGTGTTGCAGTTAGCATAGATTACTCCTGTGATGCCTAACGTTTGGTTAATGGGCGGGCTTTAGCCCGTCCCAGTGAGCGAAGCGAACGGTTTGAACCAGTTGTTGAACGAAGCCGCTTTGCGGCAGGAACAAGATAAAGCCATCCTTTTGCCCCTCATCCTAAATACTTGCTAGACGCGACCTGCTTCGGTCGCAAACCTAGGAGTATCATCATGGACATTCACGAACAACAACGCTTTGATTTACTTTATGAACAACATCTTACCAACTTAACCTTGCAAGGCAAGCGGCCTGCAACCATTGATGCCTATAGCCGAGCTATACGCCGTATTGCGGCATAT
>NZ_JAHKQZ010000019.1:0-129516 GCF_019345585.1 Shewanella sp. NKUCC05_KAH | reverse complement strand
CCTTGAAGCCCTGTGATTGATGTTTGTTCGCACTTCCATCAGATCACACTTCAAGGTGTAAGTTCACTCCAATCTAATGATTTATATGTAAATCATCAGGGGATTCTTCAGTGCAGGGCTGCCCCGTCTGATGTGAATGGACTCACGAATGCCGCGATGGCATGGATGCCAAAAAGCGGCCATGGGGCGGACGGTCGTCTCACAAATCAGCATTGGGGTGATTATTAGCTTAAAAGATGAGAGCAGAGATTTAACTATGGCAGGTTCTCTAACTTTTCTTTAAGAGATCAATTTATGTCTATATCATTACTCTTGAATAGTTAACGGTATGATATTAAGCTTTTTTGTCTCCATATCAATAAATGCAACCGCTAACGAAATAGAGCCACCTTTTACGTGGCTTTCAATTTTATCAGCAATGTCTAATTGCGTACCAGATAAACGCAGTGAGTACACGACCATATTTAACCAAGGCTTAGAGAATTGCAGAAAACAACCCATTGACAGCTTATCAAGCTGAATGCCACCGTCAGAACCCGTGGTTTTCATACCTAACATTAACAAAAATTGTCCGTTTTTTTCACCCGCTGCAAGCATGTCATTATTATATTCACCTCCAAATCGCCCTGCTAATATCTCAAGACCTTGCTGTTTTGCAACTGTGACAAATATATCACTACGGCGACGAGCATCGGCAGAATATTCATTCATCTGATAACTGATATCAGGCATATCACCATCGGCATTTACTGGTGAATTATTTTTAAAAATATCAAATATGCTCA
This sequence comes from Shewanella sp. NKUCC05_KAH, assembly GCF_019345585.1. Classification (NCBI taxonomy): domain Bacteria; kingdom Pseudomonadati; phylum Pseudomonadota; class Gammaproteobacteria; order Alteromonadales; family Shewanellaceae; genus Shewanella; species Shewanella sp. NKUCC05_KAH. The sequence continues at coordinate 128,731 of NZ_JAHKQZ010000019.1, read as the reverse complement.
TATAAACTCTCAATATTAGGCAAAGGGTGATGAACCTACAGTAACATCGACTCGTTTATCCACTTCACTCACTGGCGAAAAAGGCGTCATTTCATTCGTAAAAGGCTGAAATAGATCAAAATCAGCTAAAAAATCATATTCATCACTATATGTGGTAAGGGGGGATATTGGCAGCCATTCCATAGGTAAATAGGGACTGTCCACCTGTACCTGATACCCTGCACGCCAAGCCATTTTGGCGTAAATAAAGCCAAACAACGACATTAAATGTTCGGTTAATCCCAGTGCGCCATCAAAATTGCGAACTTTAGCTTTCGGGCCCGTAAGACTGTTTAATACCTGTTCCATGGCAGGCACATCCCCTTTTGCCAACGCTAGATAGAACTCATGGTCAATTTGGTACTTTGCCATCTTTTTCCCCGGTGGGTTGGCTAAAATATATTCAGCACGCTCCCCCAACAAATCCCATTTACCTTGCAGCGCTAAAATCGCTTGGAACGCATGATATTCAGGGCAACCGACACGATTACGTACAGCTTTCCCGCCTGTTACTCGGTAAAGAGGAGAGATAAACTGGCTGTGCCAGCTAATTAAAAGCTCATGATCACTTATCAGTGCCATAAAGTGACAAAATGCACCTTGCCACTCGCTGCTGGCCCTCTGAGTATAGAGTCTATCTAACTTAGCCGAGGTATAGGCATGTTGGCGAAGTTGCTCTAAATCCCCATCCTTAAACCATGACAACAAGGATTTAGCATAATAGTGAGACTTTAATGCTAATAAGCAACCTTGCCGTGATCCAGTATTCGTCAGAATAAATTCTAGTGCATCGTCAATACGCGTATCGACAGTCCAATTAAGTCTATCTATTCCCGTTTCAAAACATATTTTTGCCATTATGCTCCGTCTCTTAATAACTATATGTCTCGTTCTAGCGTTATCCTAACAAAGAAAGCGGTTAAACGATTGTCTGCTATTGGCTCAATTTTAAATCCCAACCATCAATTTATATTATTGCCAGCACAGCTTTTAGCTCTGCAATTTCCGATTTTGTTAATGGTCGCATTTGACCTTCTTGTAACTCACCAGATGCTAATTCGCGTAAATTCAGCGCCATTATGGCGATGCGCTCAAGATCGATAACACTATATCCGAGTGCCTTAGACATACGCCGAATTTGTCGATTTAATCCCTGAGTCAGCACGATTTCAAAGTTGTCCGAACTGAGGCGGCGGACTTGGCAGGGCAGGGTTTGCAGGTCTTTATAACGCACTCCACTGGCCATTTGTTCAATAAAATCATCAGTGAATGGCCTATCGAGGCGCACATGGTAGGTTTTGCTGTGGGCAAAAATGGGGTGCATCAGTTTATGGGTCAGCTCACCATCGTTAGTTAATAGCAGTAGGCCGCGAGAATCTTTATCGAGTCTGCCGACGGGGTAGAGTCTTGGCGCTTTGGGAAGCAGGTGTATAAGGCTCGCTTCATCCTGCTCAAGCAGACGGCAATCCGTGCCCACAGCTTTGTTAAATACCCAATAGGCGAGCGTTTCGGCTTTAGTGATAGGTTTGCCATCAAACTCTATACGGTCGAGGCAGTGTAATGACTCGTCCAAACAGATGGGATCTGTGTGGCGGGCGATACCGCCATTGAGTGTGATGCGCCCAGCCTCAATCAAACGGCAGGCTTCACGGCGTGAGCCTATGCCACACTGGGCGAGGTATTTTGCTAAGCGCATGGATTACCCTAAAGTATTTGGCGTTCTTGGGCGCGATGATACAGTATTTTTGATAGGCGCCGCATTGCAAAGGCTAGGCTTAAACACCAAATAATACTCAAGTTAGTTTGGAGCCACATATTGGCTGAAACAGTACAAAAGTGTGTTTGGGGCATACAGGGAGGGAAATCCAATATTGTCCAATCTAATTGCAGGGTTAAACTCACGGCACTACAAAAGCTGATCAGGCTCAAATAGAACAGTGGCTTTGGGCAAATAAACCGAGGCACTATCCCCGCTATAATCACAAGGCTGTGTAAGATGAGGGTGCTTAATAGATAACTCGTTGAAACTATTCTGTGTATGCTCAAAAAATTAATGGGGAATATTCCCATCAAAATCACAGAGACTCCTACCCAAGCACCTGTAAGTGCTATGCATTGGCTAAACGTATCCAGTTTTAGTAAGTAGAGCCCGGTCATTGAAATGAGTATGCAGAGCCCCGCAGCTAATAAGCTTAAATTAAACACATAAGCGAGGGGGGAGTTGATATAGTTACCTAAAAAATCAGCTCGTATTTGTAAGACTTGAACTCCAACGTTTTGATATTCAGCATAAATAGCAATTAAAACTCCAGAAGCGCTAATAAAGGCTGCGCCTACAATCAACCATGTAATGAGACGATGTAGATCGTAATAACTTGGTTCTTGGTGATAAAGAGGATTCATGGGGGACTAAAAATATACTGACGGGATATGACCACATTGAATGCGGTAACTTGCCTGAATTGTTTAATGAAGGCAAGCGAGCTAATGCTTTTTCGTCAAAAGAGGTTTTAAAATGACAAGGAACGCCTAGTGCGTCCCTTGTTATAAACGTTAGATTCTACTCATGCGACTCAAATATCATTTAGTGTCGTTTGCGGAAAATTACAATCGCAACAGCCACTACGGCTAAAATCATACAGTACCAAGCGTGTGATACCGCTGCTAATGGCGTGATGCTAAAGGTCGAAGCAATTAAGAGTGCCTGTGCACCATACGGGATTAAACCTTGGATAATACAGGCGAAAATATCGAGTATGCTGGCGGCACGTTTTGGACTCACGCCATGCTTCTCTGCTAAGTCTTTTGCAATATCTCCCGTCACCACGATAGAAACTGTATTGTTAGCCACACAAGAGTTAGTCACTGCGACTATACCTGCCATGCCTAGCTCAGCAGCGCGGCATGAAGCTTCACCTTGCGCCTTGGAGAAACGAGTGATCAGCTTTTCAATCTGTTTACTCACAAAGGCAAGGCCACCTTGCTGCTGCATGAGTGCGGCTAAACCACCCACTAGCATAGACAGAATGAAAATCTCCTGCATATTGCTAAAGCCAGCATAAATATCTTTACCGAATTGGATCACACCGTAATCCATAGTAAACAGGCCGGTTGCGCCCGCTAATAAGATACCTAAGGTCAAGACCACAAATACGTTCAGACCTGCCACAGCTAAGATCAAAATGGTCAGATAAGGAATGACCTTAATAAGATCGATATTCTGCGTTGCTAATTCTGCTTGGCCTTGTCCGGCAAATACAAAGGCGATTAAAGTTAGCAGTGATGCGGGGATAGCGAAAATCAAATTTTCACGAAATTTATCTTTCATATCACAGCCTTGGGTGCGCGTAGCTGCAATTGTGGTATCGGAAATAATCGACAAGTTGTCACCAAATAGGGCGCCAGACATCACGGCTCCCGCCATCAGTGCATAGTCGATTTGCGCTTGGTCGGCTACGCCTAGGGCGATGGGAGCGACAGCAGCGATTGTCCCCATAGAGGTTCCCATGGCCGTTGCGATAAAAGCGGCGATCACGAAGAAACCAGGTAGTAACAGGTTCGATGGGATTAACGATAAACCAAGAGCAACAGTAGCATCGACGCCGCCAGTGGCTTTAGCGACTGCAGCGAAGGCGCCTGCAAGTAAGTAAATTAAACACATAGCAATAATATTGCTGTGACCAATACCGCCAATAAAGGTATCAATCGATTGGTTTAATTTCTGTTTTGATAAAATCAACGCCAGAATGATTGCAGGTAAAATAGCGATAACGCTGGGTAATTGATAGAAGGCAAAGTCGACACCTTGGCTTTGGAAATACACACCCGCGCCAATGAAAAGACCAAGGAAAACAAATAATGGCAACAGGGCAATAAAAGATGCCGGGCTGTGCTGTGCTGCTGTTGGATTGCTCAAATGTTATCTCTCTTTCGCTTAGGGTTTTTCCGCAGGATCCTTGGCAGTCAAACTCGCTTAAATTCAGTGTTGCCTCGGCATCGTATCCTAGCAACTTGAGGCAAAGCATATTTGATCCCTGAGAACCTGTCAATTTAGACGTCTAGATGTTTTTACTTCCGTTGTGATCGATAGGTTATTAATAGGTTGTATAAGATGAAAATTAGTCATTATTTTAATTATTAATCAATACTTTAATAGTTTGTGTTCAGGTTGGGTTAGAGGGTTTATATCTGATTTAGCGTGTATTTCAACTGAACGGAATTGCATGAAATTTAAGCGGATGACTGGTGTGATGGAGTAAGCCGGCTATTTATCGCTCCATTTAGTGTGAGTTGTTGGTGGGTAAGCCAGCATAAATAACCTAAATGATGAGTGGCATTAATCAATAGGGCTCATTTGGGGACGTATTGACTTAGTTCGCTAGTGCAGCGTTGTGATAGCCATGATAAGTCAAATAACTTTAATAAAACCTTAATAAGCAATCTATTGTTTTTAAATGTAAAACAGTTTCAAGCATCTAAAATCCCCATAAAAACTAATGGCAACAATTTGTATTGAAGTAGAGACTTTAATAGAATCCGCACAAATTATGTTAATTACTCTTAGTGCTTTGTTTAAATTTAACTGGATGAAGCGTTTATTGCTGATCCCTTAGATCTTCCTACTACAGTGGGTATTATCATGATACGTCGCGCTAAGCCATTACTCGGAACGCTGGTGGAAATCGCTGCCGAGTCACTGCCAAATCAAAGCGGTGAGGTACAACTTAAAGATAAAGCATTGGAAGCGGCTATTAGCGCGGCTTTTTCGCGTGTGACCCATATTGGGCGGTTGCTGAGCTTCCATCAACAGGACAGCGAGTTAAATCAGTTAAATCGGCAGCCGGGAATTTGGGTAACGTTAAGCCAAGATAGTTTACGAGTGCTCAAGTTGGCTAAGGGGCTGGGTAAGGCGAGCAACAACTTATTCAATTGTACCGTTGGCGGCGAAATGATGTCTCGCGGCGCTTTGCCTGCTTACCTTGGTATGCCATTGTTATTGCAAGGTGACTGGCAAGATATTGAAATAAAAGGTAATCAAGCGCGATTAGCTAGACCGCTAATTTTAACCTTAGATGGTATAGCTAAAGGTTATGCGGTCGATATGGCAGTGAGTGAGCTGCGTCGCGCTGGCGTGAGCGGAGGTTGGGTCAATGCGGGTGGCGATTTAAAAGTTTTTGGCAGTGCATCTTTAAATGTAGTGTGCCGCGGTCCATTAGGAGCGAGCCAAAAGCTCTGCGTTAGCAATATGGCGCTCGCCAGCTCAAGGGTCTCACAAACCTTAAGTCATGATTACCCTGCACTATTACTGCCAACTGGCAATGTTGCCGATACGAACGTCGATGCTGAAAGCGAGCGTATTGTTAGTGTGAGAGCCTCTTTTGCTTGGCGCGCCGATGCGTTAACGAAAGTCGCAGGCTATCTTAATCCCGACTTGGCCGCTGAAAAAATTGCTCACTTGGGTGGTCAATTAGTCAGTTTTGATTGATGTATCTTTTGGTTGTTTTACAGCTTTTGCAGATGATTGAATTAGAAATTCAATCATTACTGTGAGTTAACATTAAGCAGTTAGTACTGTTATTCGCACTTTAACGGGTGAATCGATACAACTTGGGTTCAGTATCGTTACCGTTATTTGCAACTTGCATACGGTTGTGGGCTTTTATTGTCTTCAAGCTTTTCTTGGTATTATTTCCATTAAAAAGAGTGCCTACATTGGGCACTCTTTTCGTTTCAATAGCTTATCGCTCACCATGTGTCGTTAGTCATTTATCCTAAGCGACTTTAAATCGCGCAACTTCTTTTTGTAGGTTGCTGCAAATGGCTTTAGTGTTGACGACTATTTGCTGCGTTTCTTGGATCACTAAGTTGCAGTATCTTGTTTTATCGGATAATTCGGTCAAGTTACGATTAATTTCTTCGGTCACATGGGTTTGCTCTTCGGTCGCAGTCGCCGTTTGAGTGGACATCTCACTGACCTTAGAGGTGGAGTTTAGAATTTCATCTAATGCATCTTGGGTTTGGCTGGCAAGGGTCACGGTTGATGTGGTCAAGCTAGCTCCCGATTCAATGCTTTTAACCGCATCATTTACTCCGCGTTGCAACTCTTCAATCATGCGCTGAATATCTTGGGTTGAGGTTTCGGTACGACTCGCCAGTGTACGTACTTCATCGGCGACTACGGCAAAGCCACGGCCCTGTTCGCCAGCACGCGCCGCTTCAATGGCCGCGTTAAGGGCAAGGAGGTTAGTTTGCTCAGCGATTGAGCGAATCACATCAAGCACTGAGGCAATATTGGCAGAATTGACTGAAAGTTTTTCAATAACAGTCACAGCATTTTTAACTGATTCAGATAGTTGCTGAATATGATTAACGGACTGGGCGAGGATATTCTTACCCTCTACTGTTTGGTCATTCACCTTAGTGATTTCGGTGGCTGTATGAAGAGCGTTACTGGCGACTTCTCTTACGGCTGCACTCATTTCATTTACTGCTGTGACAATGGTATCGACAAACTGCTCTTGTTCATGGCTGATGTTGATTGTGGTAGCTGACTTAGTTGCAAGGCTTTCAACGGTTTGGCTCACATCTTTAGTTTGACCAATAATCGAGATGACCATTTGCTGTAGCTGCTCTACAAATAAGTTAAATGCATGGGCGAGCTCGCCGATTTCATCCTGACGTGTGATAGGGATCCTTTGGGTTAAGTTACCGTCACCATCGACAATGTCATTGATCCTGCTAGTGATATCTTCAATTGCATTGACTATGATTTTAGGTCCGAAGTAGGCAATCAACAGCGCCACAATGGCGACTAAGCTCGCTATCGTTAAGGATATTTGGGTTTGGGTGGTTGCCTGTTCCGTTGCTTGTAAATCTAGCTCTTTTACTCTGTTATCGGCGGCTTCGCCCGCGGCATTGTAGATATCTCTTAATGCCTTAAATTCTTGCTTGGATTTGGTTTCGTGGAGTTGTTTCGCGCGTTCAAAATCATTACTTTTAACGGCATTAATGACCTCTGATGAGGCTTGATACCAGAGCGAAAACTGCGCCTCAAAGCCATTGGTTGATTGCAGTACTTGCAGGTGATCTGTCAGGATTTTTTTAAATTCTCCCATTCTGTCACGGGCTTGATCGACATTCTCTTGCCAGTTATCAATCTCACTCTTGCGATTATCGGCAGATAATTCTTCCCTGAGTAACACTTCTTCACTTAGCTGCGCTTGATAAAGGTCGCGATCTGCATTGAGAATTGCCGAAATTGCGGGATTAAATAACTGACTAAATTCCTGCATCTGTTTCACTGTAGCACGGCTTTGCATAGCGTCGGTGACTGCCATGACAATGAGGGCTGTCGCCATAATGGCAAACATCAGTGAAAACTTAACGCGAATACTGTTAAACATAGGACGATCTCCATTAATAACTTAATAAATAGCTTAGCCGTTATTTATAGAATTGCCTTTGCGTGCAGCAGATTGCGATGGGATTTTGTACGCATTGAAATAAGCGAAACCGCCTTGGTCACTATTACCAAGGCGTTGACGCATTACTTTGGATTATTCAGGACAAGCTAGGGTAGGGATGACTTTAGGCTTAGGTTTTATCTGTACTAGCATGACGCCAATAATGACCATAGAACCGCCAATATAATGATAAATAGCTAAGGTTTCATCTAGGATGATGGCCGCCAGTATCGCCGCAATAATAGGCATTAAATTAAAGAATACGCTGGTGCGATCGGCGCCGAGTTTGCTTATGCCATTGATCCAAGCCCACGGCGCTAAAAGTGAGGCAGCGATAGCAGCGTAAAGTATCAGTGGTGCCGATTGGGCACTGATCGCTATGCTGGGACTCGTAAACAGCAGTGGCGTCAGCATGAATACGGCTATGAGTCCTTGAATATAAACCGATTCCCAAGTTGGCAGTGGCAGTTGCCAGCGTTTCAGTAATACGCCATAGAGTGCATACACAAAGGCGCTAAAGAGCAACAGTAAATCACCTTGAGTCACGCCGATGGCAAGGTTCATCATATCGCCGTGACTGAGCATAAAAATCAATCCAAATAGCGAGATTAAGGTGCCACCAAAGGCTAACGGTGATAATTTTTGCTTGAGTAATGGCACGGCTAAAAACAGACTGATCATAGGCACGAGAGAGGTGATTAATGCCATATTTGTTGCCGTGGTGGTTGCCGCCGCAAAATAGGCCAGACTTTGGTTTAGCACCATACCTAACAAAGCCAAAGTAGCAAACTTAGGTAACAAAGGTAGTATCACTTGGCGTTTTTGCCAGACGCGACTTGCGACAAAGGGGGTTAACAATAACATAGCGAAAAACCAACGGTAAAATGCTATGGCTTCAGGATCGATAATCCCAAATGAGAGCTTGTTGACTATCGAATTGCCTGCCCAAATTAATACGGCCAACAGGGGAAACAAATACAGCATGGTCTTGCCTTTAGGTACTGGCTAAAGTGACTGGCCATAGCTTATGGCTTATCACTTAAGCATCCAGATAATAGATTAGTGGCTATTATCCATGGTCGGTTATGATATAAATATCGCTTATCAGACAAGGTCAGTTCCTCTACGGACAAGCGTAATCTGGGTTAGCGATTTCGTTTGAGTTTTTTGGACCACCATAGCTTTGAGGGCATCAAAATGCGCACGGTTTACCATCCGCTCACGGCAGAGCAAGAGCCTGCTGCAGATATCTTCTTCAACTATGAAGCTTTCTTGCCAAATACGGTAACGCCAAAACATCAACATATTTGGGGACAACTGCAGTTAATCAGCGGTGGAATTATGGAGTTACATGCTGCAGGGCAACGGTTTTTATCGCCGTCACAATATGCGATTTGGGTTCCTGCGGGGATAGAACATGAAAGTTATACTCGGCGTAGTATTCATTATTGCTCGATGAATATAGTTGCTGAGCGGGCTGCGGCTTTTCCCATAGAGACCTGTTTGTTAGCCGTGACACCTATTGCCCAATCGATAGTGAACGATCTGCGGGAGCGGCAAGTCACTGTGGCAGAAACTGCGGCGGATAAGCGACTGGTTGAGGTTTTGCTCGATCAGCTGACCTTGGGTAAAGCTCTACCGCAATTTCTGCCCACCGTTTCAGATAAACTGTTACAGCCGTTGTTGCTGGCACTTGAAGCCGACCCTGCGAGTTCGAAAACCTTTAAATCTTGGGCTAGTGAATTACATACCACAGAGCGTACCTTAGCTCGTCGCTGCCAAGAGGTTCTGGGAATGAGTTTTACTGAGCTAAGACAAAGGCATAAGTTTATCTATTCCTTACAACTATTACGTCAGGGGCTTGCGATCAAAGAGGTGGCATTGACGCTCGGCTATAACCAAACTTCGCCTTATATCGTGATGTTTAAAAAATATGCTCAGTGCTCACCTGAACAGTATCGCCGCCGATTGTGATTGAGTGGCTGATGGAGCAAGGCTTAATAAAGGCGAGATAATGAGATCCTATGCGAAAGTCGCGCTAGATGATGCACTAAAAATATTGGGGGAAACTGTGAAATAAGATAGGGTGCTAAAGTATTAACACCCTATTTTCGGCCTATTTAAAGAGAGGATTTAAGGTTTTTTACAGAGTTAGATAAGTTAGTCGGAAGCCTTTTGGCGGTTCCGTTTATCTTGACGCTTCTCTTTTAAGGTTTTCATTGGCGGTTTTTTGTTTTTTTCTTTACTCATAGATATAAACTCCAAAGTGAAGGTTACTATCCGAACCCGCGCCGCAAATCGGTTTCGATAGTTGGGCTCAATTTTTTATTTCAGGCTTTAATTGAGACGGTTTATTTATAAAGAGTATAAAAATAAATTTAACGATTGAGGCGCCGTGCTAAACCTCTTAACCCCTTTGCTGTTTACTCTAAAGCGCTGCCATGACTTATACGTAAATAGTTGCAAAGAGTCGTTAATTGCAGTGTTAAACTTATTTAAAGTGTCTCTTTAATAAATATCGCGGCCAGTTAATGACTTCAAAATAACATTCCCTCTTATTATATTATATTATGTTGAAAATGCCGCTATAAGCCGCCGCTAATAGCGAGTTCAAAGCATGTTGCCACTGAATTGAACATGCTCTATTTTAAAATGCTTACAACCTTATAATCATATTTTTTAAAATTTCTGAAATGTTATCAAGTAGCAATACTCAATAGCCATTGACAAAAAGTATGCCAAATGATTTTTCCTATACAGATTTTTTAGGTTGTTTTTTCGTTAAACTGACATCTTTAATCATAAACAGAACTGGTTTGCCTAAAATGCTCACCTCTGCCAGTTCGCCCTTTGATAACCCAAGTAAGCTGACGCCTAAATCTGATATGACAGAGAAACGTCCTGCACTGGGTTTATGCCTTGGTGGATACACGAGTTCAATTTGGTACTCTTGCTGATCCTGCAGATTAACTAAGTGAATTTCCCGTCCCACAGTCACTTTATCACTCGTCGTATCATGCTTTAGCTGCTCAAGCTTACTAATCACGCCTGCCAAAGCCGTTGGGCGTAGAGAGGCATTAAAACTGTTTTGTAAATAATAGGTTTCAGTTTTTAGAATAAAATTCTGGAAAAGACCACTAAAAAAAGAATATGCCATTGTCGCCTCTGAAATAACAAAGTTAAAATATAAGCATAGGAATTAAAATGAGTATTACTCTGTGCTTATTTCACAAGAAGTTATAATTCTGCCGAGCGCGAGTGACGCTCGGCTTAGACTGGGAATTTGAGCGAGAGGCGGATTGAGCTTACTGAACTAGATGTGTTAGCTAACACATGGGAAAATAGTGATGAAAATGCAGTGCTAAACATAGTGTTACATCTCCAGTCAAAAAGTTGATATTCGATTGATTATTTATTTTTTGTATATCGATTTAGTATATCGGCCTTGTTGTTAACTAAATCTTGCCATTAACTAAATAAGTAATTGCTTGGCTGATACCATAGGTCAAGTAAAAATATAAAGCAAGCCTAACTAAACTAATCTTGCTGAATATACTGATAACAGCAAAGCTAGATTTAACATAGTTTTAACTTTGCTACATTGAGGCTAGTCTTCGTCAATTTAATGCTAGCACTCGTAAAGTAAACTGAGCACTTGTTAATTTGGCGGAACTGAAAGCCAAATTAATTCAACCATTGAATGTTCTAGTGCATTGTCGCTAGATGCTATGGGCACTAACTGAATTAAGCCTTAATATAAGCTTCTAAAGTCAATATTTACTTAGGTTGTTAAGCCCGCACCTTTTAAAAGTATTTTGATACACATAGAGACGAGGAACAGACAGCTTACGCTTGTACACCAAATCAGCACTAACCAGCCGAGTCGATAGGCGAGGGATTTCGTTTGGGTCGTCATGTTGATCTCCTGCATATGTAAAGTCATCTAAGGTGAATCAGCGACCTAAGCCAAGTTAGCTTAGGTCGCGTTTTGGGAAGCCTCTTTTACCTGAGTCATGGCTAGTGATAGCCTGCATCCTTGGTTACTTTGCCGCGGAACACGTAGTAGCTCCAAAAGGTATAAACCAAAATCAGCGGGATGATCATCAGGGCGCCGACGAGCATAAAGCTTAGGCTGCTGTCGGGGGCTGCTGCCTGCCAAAGGCTGATGTTGGGTGGAATAATGTGCGGCCAGATACTGATCCCTAAGCCACTAAATCCTAAGAAAATCAGCCCTAGAGTGAGTAGGAATGGCTGATAGTTATCATCACGATTTAGGGATTTTATCAAGGCCCAACCGCAGGCTAATACCAGTATTGGCACTGGGGCGAAGTAGAATAAATTCGGTAAACTAAACCAGCGCAGGGCAATATTGGGTTGCACAAAAGGCGTCCATAAACTGACTAAACCTATGGTCATCAACAGGCATAAGGTCAGTGCTCTACCGAGTTGTTGCATGGTCGTTTTAAGCTCGCCTTGGCATTTTTTCACCAGCCAAGTCGCGCCGAGCAGAGCATAGGCCAGCATAAGGCCAAATCCGCAGAAAAGTGAGAAGGGCGTTAACCAATCGAAACTACTGCCACTAAATTGTTGGTTACTCACCGAAATGCCGGAGATAAACGCCCCCAGCACTACGCCCTGTGAAAAGGTGGCCGTGATAGAGCCAAACATAAACGCTTTATCCCAGAATGGTTTAGCTTCTGCGCCCGACTTAAATCTAAACTCAAATGCTACGCCGCGAAAAATCAATGCCAGCAGCATGATGAGCAGCGGTATGGTTAGCGCTTCGAGCACTATGGCATAGGCGAGGGGAAAGGCACCGAGCAGACTAGCGCCGCCGAGCACTAACCAAGTTTCGTTACCATCCCAAACAGGGGCGACGGTATTGACCATAATATCCCTGTCGTCCTCATCGTGAATGAAGGGAAACAGTATGCCTATGCCGAGATCAAAGCCATCCATCACGATATACATTAAGGTGGCAAAAATGATGATCCCGAACCAAATCAAGGGTAGATCGAATTCCATGGTGAGCCCTTAAATATGTTTAAGATTGAATAAGTAAAACTAGATTCATTTACTTTAAAATTAATGGCTTGTTGCCGCGATATCTGGCCCTTTGCGGATGAGTCGCATTATATAGCGATAACCAACGCCAAAGATGCCGCAGTAACTGACGATGAAAATCCCTAGGCTGATACTCAAGTGGGTAACGCTGTGGGAAGACACGGCATCCTGAGTGCGCATCAATCCTTGGATCACCCAAGGTTGACGGCCAAGCTCGGTGGTAAACCAACCTGCTAGTGTGGCGAGCAATCCGGCGGGGCCGAGCACCAATACAAATCGCAGAAAGTGTTTGTTGCTGTAGAGGCTGCCTTTGCGCCTGAGATAAGCGCTCCACAGTCCAGCAAAAATCATCAATAAGCCTAAGCCGACCATGAGCCTAAAACTCCAAAACACTAACAACACATTGGGTCTGTCCTCGGCGGGATACTCAGTTAAGGCTGGCACTTGTTTACTTAAATCATGTTTTAAGATCAGGCTCGCGAGCCCTGGGATTTCGAGACTGAAGTGGTTTTTCTCTGCGTCCATATCGGGAATCGCAAACAAGATAAGCGGTGTGGGTTTGTCACCCTCATTACGCCAATGGCCTTCCATTGCCGCGACTTTTACTGGTTGATATTCAAGGGTATTTAAGCCGTGAAAATCGCCAATCACAGCTTGCAGCGGCGCGACAATTAACGCCATCCACATCGCCATAGACAACATCTTGCGGATCGCGGGCGTGTCGTTACCTTTGAGTAAATGCCAAGCCGCCGATGCGCCCACAAAGAAAGCCGATGAAATAAAGGCTGCCACTGTCATATGGGCTAAACGATAGGGAAATGAAGGGTTAAACACTATCTGAAACCAATCCACAGGAATAACGCGATTGTTCACGATTTCAAAACCTTGGGGCGTCTGCATCCAGCTGTTTGAAGCTAAGATCCAGAAAGTTGAGATAATAGTGCCCGTGGCGACCATACAAGTGGCGAAGAAGTGCAGGTTTTTGCCTACCTTCTGCTGACCAAATAGCATGACCCCCAGAAACCCCGCTTCGAGGAAGAAGGCGGTGAGGACTTCATAGGTGAGTAGCGGCCCAGTTACGCTGCCCGCGAAGGCGGAAAACGCGCTCCAATGGGTACCAAATTGATAGGCCATCACTATGCCTGAGACCACGCCCATGCCAAAGTTTATGGCAAAAATCTTCGACCAAAATTGATAGAGTTGTTGGTAAACCTCATTCGCCGTTTTCAGCCATAAGCCTTCTAATACCGCCAGATAGGTGGCGAGGCCGATAGTGATGGCAGGGAAAATAATGTGAAAAGAGATGGTAAAAGCAAATTGGATCCTAGCGAGTACTGTGGCATCAAAATCAAACATAATTTCCTCGAGCGATAGGCATTTCTCGTTACAAAGGCATTGTTCTAGTCGCGTTCACTGAACCCTAAATTGGCTTGACGGTGAAAGCTTGTGTGCTATTAGACCATGGGATATGCTGGCTATAACAGACACAGAATATCTTGGCTTGGCTATAACAGATGACGAAGTATGAGCAGTTAGCGCAGGAATTAAAGACACGAATAGCCCAAGGTGTTTGGCAGGCGGGGGACAAGTTGCCGTCGCTGCGCCAAACTGTGGCCGATTCGGGCTTGAGTCTGATGACAGTGCTCAATGCCTATCAGTTATTGGAAAGCCAAGGCGTGATCTCGGCGCAGGCTAAGTCTGGCTATTTAGTGGCGCCAAAGCCGGAATTAATCGCGCGGCAGGGAGAAGCCTTTCGTTATCCCGAGCGGCAAAAGCCGATTTATCTTTCCGATAGTGTGGATATTAATGAGTTTGTCTTCAATGTGTTGCAGGCTTCAAAGCAGGCGGACATAGTGCCTTTTGGTTCAGGATTTCCTGATCCTAGTTTATTCCCGCAACAAGCACTGGCGCGATCTTTAGTTAAGGTGACTCGGCACATGTCACCTTCTTTTGCCGCCGATAATTTACCGCCAGGCAATGCGGGATTGCGTAAGGCTATCTCCCAACGTTATGCCAAATTGGGCATTAGCATTTCGCCCGACGAAATCATCATTACCTCGGGTGCCATGGAGGCGCTCAACTTGAGCTTAGCGACGCTGACTCAAGCGGGTGATTGGGTTGTCATTGAATCACCGACCTTTTATGGCGCGATGCAAGCCATTGAACGGCTTAAACTCAGGGCGATTGCGGTCGCGACCGATCCCCAACAGGGGATTGATCTCGAGGCGCTGGCAGAAGTGTTAAATACCTATCCAGTGAAAGCCTGCTGGTTGATGAGCCAACATCAAAATCCCTTAGGTTGCAGCTTATCGGATGCTAAAAAACAGGCGCTTTATCAGTTACTAAACGAGCATAAGGTCAGTCTGATTGAGGATGATGTTTATCAAGAACTCTATGTTGATTCCAGCGCGCCAAGGCCAGTAAAAGCCTTCGATACCGAAGGACGGGTGTTGCACTGCGGCTCATTTTCTAAGTCTTTGATTGCTGGTTATCGTGTCGGCTGGGTTGCGGCGGGATGCCATGCACCGCAGTTACAACGCTTACAAGTCATGTCGACGTTATCGACTAGTGCGCCGATGCAGCTCGCCATCGCCGATTTTATTCAGTCGGCGCAATATGAACGGCATTTGAAACAGTTACGTAAAAAGTTAGCCAGCCGTAAATTGGCCATGTATCAATTATTGTGCGCGTATCTGCCCGAATCTGTGGGGGTCAACTTCGCGCAGGGCGGCTATTTTCTCTGGTTAGCGCTGCCATCACACATGGACGCTACACAAATTTATTATCAGGCGATTGAGCGTGGGATCAGTATTGCACCCGGAAATCTCTTTAGTAATCAGGTCGAATTCCGCCATTTTATGCGTTTGAATGCCTCATACGAGTGCTCGCCAGAGATAGTCTCAGCGGTCGTGGTGCTGGCCGAACTTATCCGTAACTATTCGCGCCGAAGTTAAAGGCTGTGGCTAAAAAGTTTTAGACTTCTAGATGTCTATCTGTTAGCTTGTTGAGCATGCACAAATCTTGTGCAATTCTCAATGTCGATTGAATACTGGGCTGCTACGGATAAGGAAGGGAAAATGAAATTAGAGTCACTGGCATTACACCATGGTTATGAGTCAGAAGCGACCACGAAGGCGGCCGCAGTACCTATCTATCAAACGACCTCTTATACCTTCGATGATACCCAGCATGGTGCTGATTTATTTGACTTAAAAGTCGCTGGTAATATTTATACACGGATAATGAATCCTACCACTAGCGTGCTAGAGCAACGTCTGGCGGCCATTGAAGGCGGCATAGGTGCGCTGGCCGTAGCATCGGGTATGGCGGCGATTACCTATGCAATTCAAGCCTTGACTCAAGTTGGCGATAATATTGTCAGTACCAGTCAGCTCTATGGCGGCACTTATAATCTGTTTGCCCATACGCTGCCGCGCCAAGGCGTTGAAGTGCGCATGGCGGCCTTCGATGATTTTGAAGGCCTCGATGAGCTGATCGATGACAAAACTAAGGCCTTATTCTGCGAATCGATTGGTAATCCAGCCGGCAATATTGTCGATTTACAACGTTTAGCCGAGATTGCCCATAAGCATGGCGTGCCTTTAATTGTCGATAATACGGTCGCGACTCCAGTGTTATGTCGCCCCTTTGAGCATGGCGCCGATATCGTTATTCATTCTTTAACTAAATACATTGGTGGCCATGGCACGACGATCGGTGGCGTGATTATCGATTCTGGCAAGTTCGATTGGGTGGCGAATAAGGAAAGATTTGCCTTACTCAACCAAGCCGATCCTTCCTACCACGGCGTGGTTTACACAGAAGCCTTTGGTCCTGCTGCATTTATTGGTCGTTGCCGTGTGGTACCGCTGCGTAATACCGGCGCCGCACTGTCTCCGCACAGTGCATTTTTACTGTTGCAAGGCCTTGAAACCTTAAGCCTTAGAATGGAGCGCCATTGCTCAAATGCCTTGGCATTAGCCGAATATCTGGTGCTGCATCCGGCGGTCAGTTGGGTGAACTACGGCGCCTTGCCGAGCAGCCCTTATCAGGATAATTGCCACAAGATCACTGGCGGAAAAGCTTCTGGGATCATTAGTTTTGGGATTAAAGCGGCCACAGCTGAAGAGGGTAAGCTTGCTGGCGGACGTTTTATCGATGCACTGCAGATGATCCTGCGTTTAGTGAATATTGGCGATGCGAAATCCTTGGCCTGTCACCCTGCGAGTACCACACATAGACAGCTCGATGCCGATGAACTGGCAAGGGCGGGCGTGTCTGAAGATCTTATCCGTATCTCGGTTGGGATTGAGCATATCGACGACATCATTAACGATGTGGCGCAGGCGCTCGATAAGGCACTGGCGAGCAAATAGTCCATATTAAATAGCCGATACCTCATCGCTTTATTAAATCGTTAACAGTAAAAAGCCGCCATCGATTCAATTTGATGGCGGCTTTTTTAGTGCTTTAAAAACGATGTTAATCTTGCTGCAGTCGATTTCTCGCCTTCTGATAGAAGTAAGAAACAGTCAGCAAAATGACCCCGATCAGCATAAAGGCAATCACCTTTTGCACTAGCTCGAATGAAGCCATATCCAGTAATAGCACTTTAAGCGTCGATAAGGTAAATAGCCCAGCAGCGAGGCGGATCATATCGGCATTTTGTGGTTTTAAGCTGATAAACATCAACACACTGCCATGGATAACCAATAAAATCGCGCTGAGCGGTGCGGCAATAATGTTATCGAAACTATAACTCCACACAAAGTAACTCAAGGCGAGTAACAGATGCCAACCCCACTTAAGCCCTTGTAAAGGTAAGATACGTCTATGTAAGCGTATTGCTGCGCCGTGCTGCAAGATAAGCCTTGCTAGGAGTGCCAGTGATAAAAACTCGATTAACACAAACGAGGCATTATCACGATTAAGCCCGAGTGTTAGCTCAAAATGGAACATGATGGGCAACAGGGCTAAGCCTAAAGTGAGACCATAGGCGAGATGGTAGCTTTCCTTTATTGCGGCTTGGATTTCGGCTGCGAGGGGGAATTTTGCGCTATATGAGGTTTGGCCTACAGATGCCTGACTTACACCTCTCAGGTTTAAACCTCTTTGGATTAGCAATGCAAAATAACCACTTAAGGCTAATGCTGTCATGGCTATTCCTACTAGCTCATAATGATTAAAGCCATAAACGATCACGGCCAATACCAGTGCAAAGTAATAAGGGCTCAATTGCCATTGTAGTTGCAGTAAGGGGCGCCAATGCTCGGGTAATTGGCGATAACGAAGCAGTGTGAAGCCCATAAAGAGGGCGCCAACGGTTAGCGCCGCGAGTCCTTGCCAAGCGTGAATAAGGCATAGCGAGGCTGTCATCAGAACCGCTAGCCAAGTGAGGATTTTGGCTTCTATATTCAAACTCTTATGTTTAACAAAGTAGGCTAAACCTAGGCTCATAAAGGTGCTCAGCCAGAGTGCAATAGCGGTATATTCCCAATGGTTGCGGATGACTTTGGGCAGCAGAATAAGCGGCAGCAGCAAATAGCAGAAGATTTGCATCGTATAAGCGGCTTTGGCAAATAAGGCATCTTTATAGTGGCGACGATACCAATAATGGGCCAAGAGTAGGGCGGTAAATAACTCAAACCGTGCCAGTTTTGCCATAAGCGGTTGGGCACTAAAGCTAAAACTGCCTGTGAGCGTTATGCCTTCAACAACCTTAAACAGCAGCGGCAATAGTAAGAGCCAAGCAGCAAACTCGCTGATAACGAGTCTGTCCTTTGCGCTTAAATACAGCAGTAATAGGCTGACCAGTGGCAAGATTGCGAGGTAGTAATCGCTGCTCAAAAGGTAAGCCGCGAGGATAATTGTCGCTACATAAAAACCGCTTAATAGCTCTTTTAACACTCTGTTTAGCTGACTTTCTAGGGTCGAAAGTAACGTATGATGGAGTGTTAATAGCCGAATCACTAAGACTAAGGCGGCGCAACTTAAGGCCTGTGCTAACAGTGGAAAGCCAAAAGCTGACAAGGGAGAAATTGGCGCCCCATCGATAAAGCTTGATTCTAAAAGGCTCATGCCCGTCAGTACACTAGACGCATTGAGCCCTAATCCCATCAGCAGCAATACATAGGCTTCGGCGCGAACGGAAATTAGTTCTTCTTTGGTGCCAATCCACAAGAGTAATAAGGCTTCGAGCAGTAATACTAATCCAAGGAAATCGTGGCTGAGTAAATACAGTGCGGCAAATCCCGCAAAACTCCCAGCAAAGACTAACAATAAGCCGTTGCGGGCTTTTTCTAGGTTGCCTGTGCGCTTCCAATAGAGGGCTGCGCAAATCAGTGCGTTGGCCGCAAAGATTTCCCCTGCGAACTCAGTAAATTGCGTTAACTCTAATAACACAAAGGCGAGCAATGCTATCGGTAGGGCGAGTATGCGATGGCTCAGTGCATTATGTTTTTCATCATGATGGGTAAACGGCTTGGTAAATAGTAGGCTGGTGATGCCGTAGAGATAAAAGGTTGCATTAATACTGATAAGCGCCAGCAGACTGATGCCGCCAAAATCCCTGAGTGGCAATTCAATGAAATGGCTAAAAGTTTCGATGCAGCCTATGTGCAACAGGGCGGTGATTTCCAGTAGCAGCGGCCACTTAAGTTTGCGACTCTGGGCAAGGGCGCCTGCACCAATAAGCAGTAAATAAGGCAGATACAATAGCGGCGCATAGCTTTGGGATAACAGCATCATAGGTGCGGTTGAGCCACCGACTAAGGCGATCACGGCGATCACTTTGGCATCTAAGCGCATCGACAGGCCATAACCCGCCAAAGTGATCAATAACAGTAAGATAAAACTCGCGCTATTGGGAATTAACTCAAAATACGGCCCAATAAAGTACGCGCAGAGATAATTAAGTATGAGTCCGAGTCCGACAATACCTGAGCCAAAATCCGCCATGCCCGCGCGTTTTTGGCGAATAAAAATCCCGCCGGCTATGATAGCGTTTGCGCTGGCAAACCCGAGTAGCGCTTTGCCAAGTTCTGAAAACCAATGGTTGATTGAATATTGCAGTAAATAACCAAAGCCTAAGGTCAGGGTGATGATCCCTGCGACAGTCATTAAAAAGACAGGTCCTAATCCCTTAGCCTGATAATGATGGTAGAAAGATTTGACTTGCTCGTTGACTGCCGCAAAGGGTGCCATGACGGCCGCGAGTCCTTGGGATAACAACTCATCAAATTGACTCGCCGCTTGCACGCTTGCCTGCAATTTGACTTCATCACTCAGCTGTTGATTTTGTGCTTGAATAAGGTGTTCGGTTTTAGCGGCTTGTTCCGTCGAGGTATTTTTCGTTTTTCTTTGCCAAGGGTCTTCTTGCCAAGATTCTGTTGGTATAGGGCCTTGCTGCCATGGGTTGGATTCTGCAGGGGCTGGCTCTACGGGAGTAGACTCAAGGGTTGGTGTTTGTGCCGCATAGGTTAATGTAGGCGCGTTATCGGCGGCGGTGAGCACAGATGCAATCGATGAAGCACTCGCTGCCATATTCAGAGTGGTTTCAGCGGCGTCTTCAGCCGCAATTTGCTGACTTAAGGTCTCGAGCTTAGTGGAGAATGCTGCTAATTGACGACCGAGCGAAGATTGCTGCGATAAATACAGCGATTGTAACT
Organism: Shewanella sp. NKUCC05_KAH; assembly: GCF_019345585.1. Classification (NCBI taxonomy): domain Bacteria; kingdom Pseudomonadati; phylum Pseudomonadota; class Gammaproteobacteria; order Alteromonadales; family Shewanellaceae; genus Shewanella; species Shewanella sp. NKUCC05_KAH. The sequence continues at coordinate 108,498 of NZ_JAHKQZ010000019.1, read as the reverse complement.
GTGCCAGCTCAGCTTTTAGTTGGGCAACGTCATCCTTTAACGGCATATCTCATTCCTAAGTGTTTAAGTGCTTAACTCATAAACCTTTGTCGGCAAGAAGTGTACTTGTATGTGTATTTTTCGGCTAGTTGTTGTTGATTTTTAGGAAATCTCCGACAGCGATTTTTCCAACATGTCATTGCTCAGCATAAAAAGAGCCCTGTATAAAAAAGAGCCAAACATTGCTGGCTCTCATTTAACGTGTCAATTTCGATGAGGTTATTTTTTCTGTGCTTGCAGGATCACAAATTTACCGTTGGAGGCGACTGTGGTGCAGTTCTTAAATAAGCGCTGTAATTTTACATGGTAAGCCAGATGACGGTTACCGACGATATGTAAGATCCCCCCCTCTTTCAAGCGGCGGCGAGCATCTAAAAACATCTGCCAAGCGATATGATCGGTTATGGCTTCACCTTGATGAAACGGCGGATTACACAGCACCAGATCCGGTTGCACTTCTTCTGGCAGATGCGTCATGCAATCGTCCCAATAGAAGTGGCCTTTGTCTGCGGGCAATTGGTTGCGTGCCCAGTTTGCCTTGGCTGATGCGACTGCCATTTCAGAATCGTCGATAAAGTGAATGTCAGCCTCTGGGAATAACTGGGCGGTGCGTAACCCCAGCACGCCATTGCCACAGCCGAGATCAACAATCGACTTAAAATCCCCTTTGGGCAGATTCTCTAGCATGATGCGTGCGCCAATATCGAGTTTGTTGGCGGCAAACACATTACTTAAATTGCTGATCTCAAGTTGATATTCGGGTACGGCCCAAGTCACTTCTTTGGCTAATGGTCTTGGTTTGCCATCACTGACACAGGTGATCACTCGCGTGTTTTTCCACGCTAAACTGGCGCTTGCGGGGCCTAAATGCTTAGCAAAGATGTCGAGTAAGGCGCCATTAATCGATTTGGATTTGGCGGCCACTAATACACGAGTGCCTGCGGGTAACACTTGCGACAAGCGCGTTAGCTGGTGAGCAAAGTAGCTTAAGTTCTTAGGCAACTTCATCAATACTAAGGCTAAATTTTCTGGCAAGGTATCGCGGCTGGTAAACCATTGCAGATTATCCATTGGCAACTGATTGCGGCCATGGTTTTGTTCTGTGCCTAAAAAGCTGGTTCTGGCATCGGTTTCAACACACAGTGGCCAACTTGGATGCAATTTAGATAAACCGCAGCTTAAAGCGCCGAAACTGTCGTTGATAATGGCGGTTGGCACGGCGGCTTGCTCTGACTCAATAAGGCTTTTGAGTAAGTGTTCATCGGCGGCATCCCAAGCTTGAAGATTAGATTCCTGCTGAGCTGGATACCGTAAGAGTTCGAGTTCAACACCCGCTACTGAAAATTGTGTTGTCATGTGCCACACTGCGCCAATAAATTTAAGGCGCAGATTATCGCAGATTTCATGGCGCAGTGCGACGGCTCACATGGAGGACGTCAATGCAGCAAGGTAAGTTAGGGTTTGATACAGAGGGTGATGCTCAAATTAAACCGCCCATCACCTTAGTGCGGGGTTATCTTAATGCTGAGCAGCAAGCGGCGCTAATGAAAGAAGCGCTGACCTATCCCTTAAATCGCCCTGAAATCCAAGTCTTTGGTCAGCTTCACGCGATTCCTCGCCAGCAAGTGTGGTTTGGCGATTTGGGCTGCGACTATTTATATTCAGGACTGTTTATCCGCGCCTTATCTTGGCCTAAATATGCTCACAAGTTGAGGGATAAGTTAGCGCGGGATTATGGTTTGGAGAGCAATGGGGTATTAGTGAATCGCTACGCCGATGGTAAAGATTGTATGGGCGCCCACAGTGATGATGAACCTGAAATTGCTCAGGGGAGTCATATTGCTTCTATTACCTTAGGCGCCACGCGGGATTTTGTGCTTAAGCATAAGCACAGCCAAACCAAGTACAGCATAAGTTTGCACAGTGGCGATCTACTGATCATGCACTGGCCTATGCAAAGTGACTGGTTACACAGTTTACCTAAACGTTTGAAAGTAAAAGAGCCGCGTTGGAACTATACCTTTAGACAACTCATCGTTAATTTCCATGGTTAATTGCCTCCCGCTAACTGTCTATGGTGAAGCACTGCGAAATATGGCTGATATAAAGTGGTGGGGCATCAACAAATTGAAAGCGTGAATTTGATCTTTTCAATTTGAAGCAGTACTCTGCGGCAACTGGATTTTCCCATTCTGAGACTCGAATATGTCCAATACTCATGTGCAGGGCACTGTGGCTAACACTATTTCGCAGAAATTAACCGAATGCTTCTCGCCGACCCATTTAGAAGTGATTAACGAAAGTAATCGTCACCATGTACCACCGAATTCAGAAACCCACTTTAAAGTTGTGCTGGTAAGCGAGCAGTTTGATGGCTTACGTTTATTAGCCCGTCATCGATTGGTCAACACTCACTTAGCCTATGAGTTAGCCAATGGCGTGCATGCTTTGTCTATTCATACTTTCACTCAAAATGAGTGGGATGCGAATGCACAAGTACCTAATACGCCAAATTGTCGCGGTTAATTAATCGCTCAGCAATACTGTTTAGCTTAGATTTCAAGGCCACTCTTCATAGAGTGGCTTTTTGTTTTAGACCAACTTAAGACTATTTTTGAGTTTCCCTACCTTAGTTTCTGTGTTAACAATATGTTTTATTTTAAGAGGTTGGGCGATGTGATTGTCGATACCCATCCTGAGTGTATTTCCATGTCAGTTGGATCCATGTGCTCGTTTGACATCAGGGAGACTATTAAAAATGCGTAAGTTAGGGAGTTTGTTTATCTCAGTGCTGCTGATGGGACTGAGCGGTTGTAACCCCGTCTCCAGTGATGCGCAAAGCGTAGCCGCTTCCCATGCCGCAACTGATGTTCCCCACGCTTTACCTGCTATTGAATGGCGTCTTGCAACCTCTTGGCCGAAAAACTTCCCAGGTTTAGGCATGGCTCCTGAGCGTTTTGCGCATTTAGTCGATGAAATGTCTAACGGTCGGTTAAAGATTAGCGTTTATGGTGCGGGTGAGTTGATGCCCGCTTTTGCCGTATTTGATGGTGTGAGTCAGGGTAAAATTCAAATGGCCCACTCCGCTTCTTTCTACTGGAGAGGAAAAGCGCCCGCAGCGCAGTTTTTTTCATCGATCCCCTTTGGTATGACCGCGCAGGAAATAAATGGCTGGCTTCACTATGGCGGTGGTATGGAGCTGTGGACTGAAGTGTATCAACCCTTTGGGATTATCCCCCTCGCGGGAGGCAATACAGGGATGCAGATGGGCGGCTGGTTTAATAAACCCATCAATACTATTGCGGATTTTAAGGGATTGAAGGTCCGCATGCCGGGCTTAGGTGGTGAAGTGTTGAAACGCGTTGGTGCTGTACCTGTAAACATGGCGGGGCGTGAACTTTATGGTGCATTGCAAACGGGGGCGATTGATGCCGCAGAGTGGGTAGGGCCAGTGAATGATCTTGCCTTCGGTTTACATAAAGTGGCTAAGTACTACTATTACCCTGGTTGGCATGAGCCAGGTTCAAATATGGAATTCTTGATTAATACCGCTGCCTTTGAGAGTTTACCTGAGGATTTACAGGCCATAATCAGAGTTGCTGCGAGAGCCATTAACCAAGATATGCTCGATGAATACACGACCCGTAACGTGACCGCCCTTGAAACGTTAGTGAAGGACGAAGGTGTGGAGCTTAAAGCGTTTCCACCGAACGTGTTGTTGGAGCTTGAGAAAATCTCCAAACAAGTGATTGAAGATCAAGCGAATCAAGATCCCTTAATGCGAAAGGTGTACGATGCTTATCACGCGTATGAGCAAGGTGTGCGTCAGTACCATAAAATATCTGAGGATGCTTACAGTCAACAGCGTCAACACTAAATGATGTTTTTGTCACATTAGCATCTGATTTATATGAGATGATTTCATCTTAGATTATCTTGTTATCGGCGTAATTCATTTGGTGTTATGCTTGCAAGCCATAAATAGACAGTTACAGTGGCGTTGATGTCGCCCTGAGAATTTGGAGATCCCTATGCCATTACTTGATAGCTTTACCGTCGACCATACTCGGATGAATGCCCCTGCGGTTCGTATCGCTAAGCATATGAGCACGCCAAAGGGCGATGCCATTACTGTATTTGATTTACGTTTTTGCGCACCGAATAAAGAGATCCTCAGTGAGCGTGGTATTCATACTCTAGAGCATTTGTTCGCAGGTTTTATGCGTGACCATTTAAATGGCAGCGATGTTGAGATCATTGATATTTCGCCAATGGGATGTCGTACCGGTTTTTATATGAGTTTGATTGGTGAACCCACAGAGCGCCAAGTGGCCGATGCGTGGTTAGCCGCGATGGAAGATGTGCTTAAAGTGGTTGAGCAGTCTGAAATCCCTGAGCTGAACGAATACCAATGTGGTACGTATGAGATGCATTCATTAGAGCAAGCACAAGATATCGCCCGTAATATTATTGCTGCAGGTGTAAGTGTTAATCGTAATGACGATCTAAAATTAAGCGATGAAATTCTAGGTAACCTGTAATTGTTCGCACTCTTATAGTATGAGAGTGCTTCTTTAGTAAATTCAGTTTCCTGAAGTAAATAAGAGAAAGCGACGAGAGTCGCTTTTTTTTTCAAGCAAACTCAGCTATTTTACAAGTTAATAACAAAAACACCGTACGCTAACAAAGTTTTTGGGAGCTTGGTATGCCTAGTCGTTACTTCACTGTATCACTTTGTGCAATTTCTGTATCTCTTGCCTGTTCTAGCACAACGTTCGCCGATGATCTTCACAGTCAAATGCTTGAATTGAACAAGCTCAATGACACATTTCATTCAACGTCTAATCGTTTAGCGTTAGGTCAATTGACGGCTTTGACGGTTTTGCCTGCGGATCTTAGTGGAAATCCCGCGAGCATCAGTATGCGCAGCGCGACTCAAGGTATTGCAGTATTACAAGATAGAGTGTATTTCTCCCCTGCGCCTTATTCGGCACCGCAATTACAACTCTTACCTAATCTACTGCAACAACAGAGTGTTACTGCCACCCCGATGGCAAATATGGCTGTCGGTGGGCAAGGTGCGTTTGGGGTGGTGAGTTATCAAACCTTACCTGTTGCTGAGCAGACCGAGAATAGTAAGGCGACTCTCGAGGGCAATACCGATTCAGACTACAGTGTCGATATGAATTGGGGAGTGAAGCAAAAAGAGTATGGCATGATACTCGCGGTTAATTATGCAGATAATAGCGGCGCCGATCACTTGCTCAATGGTCAAGACACAGACCATCAAACGACAGACATCTTATTTAAAATCAACGCCGCGAGTTTACTCGGCGCCAGAAGTCCACAGGTGACTGAGTTTACTTACCAGTTTCTCGATGATGATAGTTATCGCTCTCAGCTTGGGTTAACACAGGCCGATTGGCAACAAGATCCTATGAGTTTGTATTCGGCCACTGCGGCGGATAAACATCAGGGGCGACATCATAAGTACCAACTGTCTCACCAAGTTACGCTCAATGGTGGGCATAAGGTCACCACAGACTTTTACTACCAGTCTTATTCGCAGCAATTAAACCAACTCAATCAATTTGATGGGCAAATGCTCGATGCTCAGAGTCTTGCTGCGTTGGCCGCATTTGAACGTCAGCCGACAGTCGATGGCGTCTCACTGGCTTCTTTACAACAAGACAATGATTTCAGCTCCTTTGGGGCACAAACTGAATCAGTGAATCAGTATGGTGCCCATCAAATTATCTATAGCGCCCGTTATCATACGGATAAAGCCGAGATGCACTTTGGCGAACAACAGAGTCTATGGCAGCAGGACTTGAGTTTAGTGAGTGATGCACAAAATGCATTATTGGCCTATACCGACGATGCAACTGCATTTACTTCGGCAATCGATTCCTTGTTTAATTGGGACGAATTACAGATAAAGCTCGCGCTTGCCTATGAACAAGTGAGCGTCAATCGCAAGGTCGATTTGGCTTATGTAGGACTGGATGCGGCTGATTTCTCCGACAGCGATTGGATGCCACAACTCGGTGTTTTATATGATGCTGGAGATTGGCGCTTTAGTACGGATATTCGCCGCTCATGGACCGCCGCAAGTGCGGGGAATCTTGAGCAAGAGGCGCAAGTGTCATTGCAATATCAAGTCAGTGTCCAATATGCCAGTGAGCGTTTTACTGGAGGCATCAAAACTTATGTCCAAGATTTTGATAGTCTTCATGTGAATTGTGATGCGTATACGCAATGTGCCGACAGTCGTTTGTGGGTTCAAGGCAATGTCGTGGATGTACTGACCAAAGGAGTTGAACTGAATCTTGGCTACCAGTGGGATATCGGTAGTGTACAGTTACCATTAGTCTTAAATTATCAATATTCGAATTCGGAGTATCAAACCAATAGCTGTAACGAAATCCAAGGTTGCGTTGTGGCTGGTGATAGAGTGGCTTGGTTACCTGAGCAGCAATTGCATTTTAGTGCTGGAATGAAATATGCCGAATATGAATTGAATGCAAATGTCTTTTATCAATCCGAGCGGGAAATGGGCCAATTTGGCGCTGAATTACAGCCTATCGCAGTACAATGGCGGGTAGATTTAGCGGCGAATTATCATTTTGATCGCCACCATGAGATTTATTTTAGGGTAGAAAATCTCTTAGATGAGTCATTAGTTACGACAGCATCAAATAGCGGAATTCGATCGGAAAATGGACGTATTAGCTATTTAGGTTATCAATGGCGCTTTTAAATTGAGTTTTATTTTGTTTGAATTTAAATCAATTGAAACAAATAAGATCGATTTCGGCTGCGTTTAGTGGACGTTTCGACTTTTTGCTAAATTAAATCTTTAATTATTAATGCTATAGTACCCAGTGGCCGTAATATTCTCTCTTTCTGATCAGTCACTAGGTCGGAAGGTGAACGCCGTAGCGCATGATTCTTTTCAATCCGTATTTTAGGTTTGAAATCACCTATAATTTTCGTGGCGATGCCAAGTCAATTGGGGTAAAATGCGCGCGACCAGCGTGATTGCGATCGCATTTCTGTGATAAATCTGCGCTAGCTCAATGCAGTAGGTTTTGTTTAAAACCTAAGTATTTAGCAGGAACGCGGCGCATTGTCTTTCCTTCAAACGTAGTGCTTGTGGATATGATTACAATTAAGAAAGGATTGGAACTGCCTATAGCAGGCGGACCAGAGCAAGTTATCCATAATGGCCCAGCCATTAAACATGTAGCTACTTTGGGTGAAGAGTATATTGGCTTACGTCCAACGATGAAGATCAAAGTGGGCGATAAAGTACAAAAAGGCCAAGTTCTTTTTGAAGATAAGAAGAATTTAGGCGTTAAATATACGGCTTTAGCCAGTGGTACTATATTAGACATTAACCGGGGCGCCCAGCGTGTTCTGCAGTCTGTTGTCATTGAAGTGGAAGGAAACGACAGCGTTGCCTTTGCTAAATATGATGCCACTGCACTCGATACGCTCGACTCGCAGTTAGTCCGTGACAATCTGATTGAATCAGGTTTATGGACTGCTTTGCGTACTCGTCCTTTTAGCAAAGTTCCTGCTGTAGACTCTTCTGCTGCTGGTATTTTTGTAACCGCAATAGATACTCAACCTCTTGCCGCTGATCCCGTTGTGGTGATCCGTGAGCATAAAGAAGATTTTGCTAATGGTCTTAAGGTCTTAGCAAGACTTACTGACGGTAAAGTTTACCTTTGTAAAGCGCCTGGCGCTGATATTCCTGCCGCAAACGCCCAAGTTGAAGAATTTGCCGGTGTGCACCCTGCAGGATTAGTCGGTACTCACATTCACTTCTTATTGTCTGCCTCTGCAAAACGTACCGTTTGGCATATTGGTTACCAAGATGTAATAGCAATTGGTCAGCTATTTACGACGGGTGAACTCAATACCGAACGTGTTATTGCGATCGCAGGCCCTAAAGCGGCTAAGCCAAGACTCGTACGCACTGTTGTGGGCGCGAGCATGACTGAATTAACCGCAGGTGAAGCCTTAGATGGCAATGTTCGTCTGATTTCAGGCTCTGTTCTGAATGGTCGTACAGCCGTTGGCCCACAAGGGTATTTAGGTCGTTACCATGTTCAAGTAAGTCTGTTAGAAGAAGGTACAGAGAAAGAATTTTTAGGCTGGGTATTACCAGGCTCAGACAAATATTCTATCACTCGTGCATTCTTAGGACATCTTGCTCCTTCTCGTCTGTTCAGCATGACGACCAGTACAGGTGGTTCAGACCGCGCTATGGTGCCAATTGGTAACTATGAGCGTGTAATGCCATTGGACATTCTTCCTACTATGTTGTTGCGTGACTTGATTTCAGGTGACTTTGACGGTGCTGCTACGTTAGGCGCGTTAGAGTTAGATGAAGAAGATCTCGCACTGTGTACGTTCGTATGTCCAGGCAAGTATGACTACGGTTCATATCTGCGTGACTGTCTAGATACGATCGAGAGGGAAGGCTAATGAGCTTGAAAGATTTTTTCGAACGTATTGAACCCGACTTTGAAAAAGGCGGTAAATACGAAAAGTTTTATGCCCTATTCGAAGCGGCATACACAATTTTTTATACCCCAGGTAAAGTGAACAAGGGCAAAACCCACGTTCGCGATAACCTCGACCTAAAACGTATGATGATTACGGTTTGGGCTTGTGCTTTCCCCGCGATGTTCGTGGGTATGTACAACGTAGGTTTACAAGCTCAATTAGCTTTAGTGGCTGGTTTTGCTACCCCTGACGTATGGCAAGTGAGCTTGTTCAGCATGTTCGGTACCGAACTTACGGCAAACTCTGGCTGGCCTGCGCTGATGTGGTATGGCGCCTGTTTCTTCCTACCTATCTACGCGGTGACCTTTGCCGTCGGTGGTATCTGGGAAGTGCTGTTCGCCTCTATCCGTGGTCATGAAGTCAACGAAGGTTTCTTCGTTACCTCTATCCTGTTTGCTTTAACGCTGCCAGCAACTATCCCATTATGGATGGTGGCGCTGGGTATCACCTTCGGTGTGGTCGTGGCGAAAGAAGTGTTCGGTGGTACAGGGCGTAACTTCTTAAACCCAGCACTAGCGGGTCGTGCCTTCTTGTTCTTCGCTTATCCGTTGAATATGTCAGGTGATACCTCATGGGTTGTGGCTGACGGTTACTCAGGTGCAACTGCACTGAGCCAAGCGGCGTCTGGCACTTTAGATTACGCAATTAACCAAAACTGGTGGGATGCGTTCTTCGGTTTCATTCCAGGTTCAGTGGGTGAAGTGTCTACATTAGCGATTCTGTTAGGTGGTTTGGTCATCATCTACACGCGTATCGCTTCATGGCGTATCGTTGGCGGTGTAATGGTGGGCATGATTGCCATTTCTACGCTGCTTAACGTTGTCGGTAGTGACACTAATCCAATGTTTGCAATGCCTTGGTACTGGCACTTAGTGTTAGGTGGTTTTGCGTTTGGCATGATGTTCATGGCGACAGACCCAGTGTCAGCGTCATTTACTAACCAAGCTAAATGGGCATACGGTATCTTGATCGGTGCAATGGCTGTGTTTATCCGCGTGATTAACCCTGCATTCCCTGAAGGCATGATGTTGGCAATTTTGTTTGCTAACTTGTTCGCGCCATTGTTCGACCACTTCGTGGTTCAGGCAAATATCAAGCGGAGGATTGCCCGTGGCTAGTAATAAAGATTCGTTCGGCAGAACCTTATTTATCGTCGTTGGCCTGTGTCTAATTTGTGCGATATTTGTGTCTACTGCAGCAGTGTTACTGAGACCGACTCAAGCAGAAAATAAACTGCTTGATAAGCAAAAGTACATTCTGGAAGCCGCTGGTCTTATCGATACTAAAGCTGGCAAAGTGACCAAAGCGCAAATTCTGGATACATACGGCAAACACATCGAAGCTAAACTGGTCGATTTGAAAACGGGTGCTTGGGTTGAGGGTGTTGATGCTGACACTTATGATCAACGTAAAGCGTCTCGTGATGTGAAAACCTCATTTGTACCTGAGAATGACATCGCTTCAGTGAAACGTGTTGCTGATAAGGCTGTAGTTTATCTTGTTCGTGACGGCCAAGGTAAATTAACCAGTGTCATTCTGCCAATCCATGGTTATGGCCTATGGTCTACTATGTATGCCTTCCTTGCTATGGATGCTGACCTAAACACAGTGCAAAGCTTAGTCTACTACGAGCACGGCGAAACGCCGGGCTTAGGTGGCGAAGTGCAAAATGCTCAGTGGAAAGCGAAATGGCATGGCAAAAAGTTATTTGATGAGCAAGGTAAACTCGCTATCAGCGTAACGAAAAACCCAACTGTTGCTAGCACTGAGTACGGTGTAGATGCATTATCTGGCGCAACCTTAACGAGTAACGGTGTACAACATTCACTGACATTCTGGTTGGGTAAAGAAGGTTTTGCGAGTTTCATTGAAAAAGCACGCAATGGAGGTCTCAACTAATGTCTGACGCTAAAGAACTGAAACAGGTTCTGACCGGACCTATAGTCAACAACAACCCGATTGCTTTACAAGTACTTGGTGTATGTAGTGCATTAGCGGTAACGAGTAAGCTCGAAACTGCACTGGTAATGGCGTTGGCGTTAACTGCGGTAACTGCGTTTTCGAACCTGTTTATCTCAATGATCCGTAATCATATTCCAAGCAGTGTGCGTATTATCGTACAGATGACCATTATTGCCTCTTTGGTAATCGTGGTTGACCAATTGCTGCAGGCTTATGCTTATCAGATCTCTAAGCAGCTGTCGGTATTCGTCGGTCTGATTATTACGAATTGTATCGTAATGGGTCGTGCCGAAGCTTACGCGATGAAAACACCGCCAATGATGAGCTTTATGGATGGTATCGGTAACGGTTTAGGTTACGGTGCAATTCTGTTAGCTGTTGGCTTCGTACGTGAACTGTTTGGTAACGGTTCTCTGTTCGGTGTTGAAATCCTGCACAAGATCTCTGATGGCGGCTGGTACCAACCAAACGGTCTGCTACTACTGCCTCCGAGTGCGTTCTTCCTGATCGGTGTTTTGATTTGGATTATTCGTACCTATAAGCCAGAGCAAGTTGAAGCAAAAGGGTAAGTGCGATGGAACATTATATTAGCCTGTTAATTCGCTCTGTTTTCATTGAAAACATGGCACTGGCCTTCTTCCTAGGTATGTGTACTTTCTTGGCTGTGTCTAAGAAAGTCACTACAGCCATGGGCCTAGGGATTGCGGTAGTTGTAGTGTTAACTATCTCTGTCCCAGCAAACCAAGTTATCTATCAAGGGCTGCTAGCTCCTGGTGCACTTGCTTGGGCTGGCGCACCTGAAGCTGACTTAAGCTTCTTGAAATTCATTACCTTTATCGGTGTGATTGCGGCTTTGGTTCAAATTCTGGAAATGGCACTGGACAAGTACTTTCCACCTTTGTACAACGCATTAGGTATTTTCTTACCTTTGATCACAGTGAACTGCGCGATTTTCGGTGCGGTATCATTCATGGTTGAGCGTGACTACAAGCTGGGCGAGAGTGTGGTGTTTGGTTTCGGCTCAGGAGTGGGTTGGGCATTAGCTATCGTATTGATGGCCGGTATCCGTGAGAAGCTGAAGTATGCCGACGTGCCTAACGGCCTACGTGGTTTAGGGATTACCTTTATCACCGCTGGTTTGATGGCCTTAGGTTTCATGTCGTTTTCAGGTGTGTCTCTGTAAGAGACACATAACGGCTTCTTGAATTGGACCTTCTAAGGATAAGTTAATGGATATTCTTGGTATTTTTAAATCTACTCCGCTCGAGGTTTACCTCGGTGTGAGTATGTTTACTGCTATCGTCCTCATCTTAGTATTAGTGATTTTATTCGCTAAGTCTAAGTTAGTGGCTAGTGGTGACATCACGATCGGCATTAATGACGATCCTGAAAAAGCGATTACAACCGGTGCGGGCGGTAAGTTGTTAGGCGTTTTGGCTAACAGCGGTATCTTCGTATCGAGTGCGTGTGGTGGCGGTGGCTCATGTGGCCAATGTCGCGTGGTGATTAAGTCTGGCGGCGGCGATATTCTACCAACGGAACTTGACCACATCAGCAAAGGTGATGCCCGTAAAGGTTGTCGTCTTTCTTGTCAGGTTAACGTTAAGAACGATATGGAAATCGAGCTTGACGAAGAAATCTTCGGTATCAAGAAATGGGAATGTGAAGTTATCTCTAACGATAACAAAGCCACTTTCATTAAAGAACTGAAGCTGCAAATTCCTGATGGCGAGTCTGTACCATTCCGTGCTGGCGGTTATATTCAAATCGAAGCACCAGCTCATCATATTAAATATGCAGATTTTGATGTACCTGCACAATACCGTGGCGACTGGGAACACTTCGGTTTCTTCAATCTTGAATCTAAGGTTGATGAAGAAACTATCCGTGCATACTCAATGGCTAACTACCCAGAAGAGTTCGGTATTATTATGCTGAACGTGCGTATTGCTACGCCTCCACCACGTAACTTGACACTGCCTTGCGGTAAGATGTCATCTTACATTTGGAGCTTAAAAGCGGGTGATAAAGTCACTATATCTGGTCCATTCGGTGAATTCTTCGCGAAAGATACCGATGCAGAAATGGTGTTTATCGGCGGTGGTGCGGGTATGGCGCCAATGCGTTCACATATCTTCGACCAGCTGAAGCGTCTTCAGTCTAAACGTAAGATGAGCTTCTGGTACGGTGCACGTTCTAAGCGTGAAATGTTCTACGTAGAAGATTTCGACGGCCTAGCGGCTGAGAATGATAACTTCGTATGGCATGTGGCACTTTCAGATCCTCAACCAGAGGACAACTGGGATGGTTACACAGGTTTTATTCATAACGTATTGTATGAAAACTATCTGAAAAACCATGATGCTCCAGAAGATTGTGAGTTCTACATGTGTGGACCTCCAATGATGAACGCTGCCGTCATTGGTATGTTGAAAAATCTTGGTGTCGAAGACGAAAACATCCTGTTGGATGACTTCGGCGGCTAATGTTCATTAGTCCTAGATAGAAAAGTTGCAGATGTTGAGGTTAACCTTTCATCTGCAACTTTTGCATTTAAGGGCCCAAATAAGAGTAGTAGGTCACTATGTTTCAGACCTTAAAGATCAATACCTCAGCACTAAAGCATTCATTTAACTGGCTAGTCCTCGTGGGACTGGCCTTTTTTGTGTCAGCCTGTTCAAAGCAAAACGAAGTCATTTCGTTGGCCGGCAGCACTATGGGCACGACTTATCACATTAAAGTCGTCCCGAATGAGCAGATGCCGACGGCGCAGTTACTTCAAGCGGAAATTGATTTAGCCCTTGAGCTAGTCAATGACCAGATGTCGACCTATCGGCCTAATTCAGAATTATCCCGTTTCAACCAATTGCCATTGGAGCAAAGCGTTGAAGTCTCACCGGATACCATAAAAGTGGTGCAAGAGGGAATACGTTTATATCAAGTGACTGATAAGGCACTTGATATTACCTTAGGTCCTTTAGTTAATCTGTGGGGTTTTGGACCTGATAAGCGTCCAACGAAAGTTCCGACACAGGCTGATATTGATGCGGCTAAAGCCAAAACAGGGATTAGTGAACTTTCCATTGAAGGCAATCGTCTAAGTAAGCACAACACCCATTTATATGTAGATTTATCATCAATCGCGAAGGGATTTGGGGTTGATAAAATCGCTTCTATTCTTGATAAATACCATGCGACTGGGTATTTAGTTGAAATTGGTGGCGAACTGAGTATCAAAGGTGCCAAAGGTGATGGAAGCTCTTGGCGTATTGCTATAGAGCAACCGACCAATGATGGCTCTGAAGCCGTACAGCAGGTTATTGCACCTGGTACTATGGCGATGGCGACCTCTGGTGATTATCGTAATTATTATGAAGAAGACGGCCAACGTTTTACGCATATAATCGATCCGCGTACTGGTTTGCCGATAAATCATAAGTTAGCATCCGTGACTGTATTGCATCAAAATTGTATGACGGCCGACGGTTTTGCGACGGCCATGATGGTTTTGGGCACAGAAGCATCATTGGAGCTTGCCAAGAAGGAACACTTGGCGATAATGCTAATCGAAAAGCAAGGCGACGGATTTAAGGTTTATTACAGCGACGCCTTCAAGCCTTTCCTTATTTAGTTTTTGGAGTAAACCATGACCTCTTTTATTGCGGCATTTGTGATCTTGTTAGTCTTCTTTTTGCTCATGTCGATTGGTTATCTCATCAAGCGCAAAGCCGTTGAAGGAAGTTGTGGCGGTTTAGGTGTTCTAGGGATTGAGAAAGCGTGTGATTGTGATGACCCTTGTGACAAACGTAAACGTCGTATGGCCGCTGAAGAAGCGCGTCGTGAGAAGTTAACGAAAGACCGCATTATCTAAATAGTCTTGATTCGATCATAGCCCCCAATTTAGGGGGCTATTTTTTTGCCTCGTATTTTCTTACATGGGTTAATCATTTGAGATTTATCCTTGGGATTAGAGTGGGATAGCAAGTTAATCTAAGCAGGAATGAGAATGCTTTTCATCATTAAGTGGGTGAAATATAAAGATAATTTGAGTTGGTCGATAAATTGTACTAGGCTAGAAGCTTGATTTAGATCAATCTTTTCACGCTTACCAAGGATAGTAACTTATGAAAGGTCATCCTAAAGTGGTTGGGCAACTGAATCGGGTGCTTACCTGTGAGTTGACCGCCATCAATCAATATTTCCTCCATGCCCGCATGTTTAAACATTGGGGCTTAGAGAAGTTAAACCACGTCGAATACAAAAAATCCATCCAAGATATGAAGCACGCCGATAAGCTCATCGAGCGAGTGCTGTTTTTGGAAGGTCTGCCTAATCTGCAACAACTCGAAAAACTTCGCATTGGTGAACATAGCCAAGAGATGCTCGACTGCGATCTGGCCATGGTGCAAGAGCAGCTTACATTGCTGCGTGATGCGATCAGCTTGTGTGAAGCCGAACAGGACTATGTGAGCCGCGATCTGCTGGAAGATATTCTCGAAGACGAAGAAGAGCACTTAGATTGGCTCGAGTCGCAGCAAGAGCTCATTACGCTAACCGGTATTCAAAATTATCTACAATCGCAAATTAGCGACCAATAGGAGCAAGATATGAAAGGCGATAAAGACGTCATCGATGCGTTAAATCGACTCCTAACGGGAGAACTCTCGGCAATGGATCAGTATTTTGTCCATGCCCATATGTACGAAGATTGGGGCCTGAATGAACTCTATGAGCGTATCGCCCATGAGTCAGATGATGAGAAAGCCCATGCAGCCAAATTAGTGCAGCGCATTTTATTCCTTGAAGGTACACCCAATGTTGCCGCCCGTGAGGCATTGAACATAGGTAAAGATGTAGAAGAGATGCTACGTAATGATCTCGCCTACGAATACAAGGTCGCGGACGATTTGCGCAAAGTGATTGCACTGTGTGAGCAGAAGCAAGATTACCAGACCCGCGAAATTCTCGAAGTATTACTCGACGATACAGAGTCTGACCATATGTATTGGCTCGAAAAACAACTTGGGCTTATCGACCGTGTTGGATTGCAAAACTACCTGCAAACTAAGATGTGAGCCTTAGATTGTTAGGTTGAGTAAATACCTAGGCCACTGAGTGTAATGGCCTAGGAAACTCAGTTATTAAGCATGTCTGTTGTTCCTCACACTTGTCTTGTTCTCTTTTTCAGCGCTAGGCCACATCTTATTGGCCCCAAATCTATCAGGAATACTTGATTACTGTTTTTATATACAGTATTTTGGCGTTGGAGGAATTCAACGTGCGAAAAATTATTCATATCGATATGGACTGCTATTTTGCTGCAGTGGAAATGCGCGACTTTCCAGAGTACCGTGGCAAGCCTTTAGCCGTGGGTGGCAGTAGCGACCGTCGCGGTGTTATCAGTACTTGCAGTTACGAGGCACGTAAATTCGGTGTACGTTCAGCAATGGCAACGGCTTATGCCTTTAAGTTGTGCCCTGAGCTGATTTTAGTACCAGGCCGGATGCAGGTTTACAAAGAAGTGTCGCTACAAATTCGTGAAATATTTTCTCGCTATACCCAATTAATTGAGCCGCTTTCCTTAGATGAAGCTTATTTGGATGTGAGTGAGTGCCAGCAATATAAGGGCTCAGCGACCTTGATTGCCCAAGCGATTCGTCGCGATATCTTAGCCGAAACGGGTTTAACCGCATCGGCGGGTATCGCCCCAGTAAAATTTTTAGCTAAGGTCGCCTCGGATCTGAACAAGCCAAACGGCCAATATGTCATTACGCCAGAGACGCTTTCTGAGTTTGTTAAGACCTTATCGCTGCGTAAAATTCCCGGTGTTGGTAAAGTCACCGCAGAAAAGCTCTCTTCGCTCGGGCTCAATACCTGTGGTGATGTGCAAGCTTATTCTAAACCTGAGCTCTTAGCGCGATTCGGTAAGTTTGGTGGTGTGTTGATTGAGCGTTCCCAAGGCATAGATGAACGGGGGATTTCTGCCGACAGAGAGCGCAAATCAGTGGGGGTTGAAACCACATTAGCAAAGGATATTTATAGCTTAGAGCAGTGCCAGCAGGTGATGCCGAGTTTGATTCAAGAACTGTCGTTGCGTTTAAGTCGCAGTGCTAAGGAACGCAAAATACATAAACAGGTGGTCAAACTTAAGTTTAACGATTTCAAGCAGACTACAATTGAGCACCGGAGCGATGAAGTCTCGATTGTAATGTTCTATGAGCTACTCGCACAGGCTATGGAAAGGCAAGAAGGCCGTGGCATTCGTCTATTGGGTATTTCGGTCGGCCTTACCGATTCTACTCTTGTCGTCGCCACAAGCTTAAACGGCCAGACTCAGCTGGATTTAGCACTCTAGCCGTTTATTGAGTCGATAAGCCGCAGACTCATGCCTGCATTGGCTCAATAAGCCTCGGGTGGATTCGCCAACATAAAATCAATTAACAGTCTGACTCGTAAGGGCAGGTTGTCTCGATCGCGATACATCAAGTAGGCGGTACGCGGAATACCTTGCCACTCGGGCAGTATTTGAATGAGTTTCCCACTTCGTATCTGTTCACTCGCCATGCTGATGGGTATGAGTCCAATCCCAAGCCCCGCCACCACGGCCTGACAGGCAATCGCCATATCATCGACGGCTAATTTGATATTCCCCCTTGGTTCAAACTCGACATTTTGCCCTGTGCTATTGTGCTGTAAACGCCACGTTTTTGTGGGCTTGGCGATGATAACCGGATGCTGATCCAGCTCTTCAATGGATTGCAGCGCATGCCACTGCGTTGCCGATGTGCTGGTGCAAAGTACAAAGCTAATCGTGGTAAGTGGCCTTGCAATCCAATCGGGATCTTTAGGTTCGCCCACTCGAAAGGCGATATCGATGGCGTTTTCACTGACATCGATATTCATGTTCGACAGGCTTAAATCGATGTCGATATTGGGATAATGCCGTTGAAAGGCGTTGAGTGATTCACCTAGCCAGCGATAGGTTGTATTGATGGGCGCCGAGATCCGCAATTTGCCAACCGCTTGATGTTTATCCGCATGCAACTCACCAGATACCTGGTTTAACTCGATAAACAGCGGGCCGCAGCGTTCGAGATACCGCTGACCTGTGGCGGTAAGGTTGACTCTATGGGCGTCTCTGTGCAGTAAACGCAGACCTAAGGATTGTTCTAACAGATTGATTCGACGGCTTAAGGTTGAAGGTGGAATGCCTAAGTGCTGCGCCGCGAGCTTAAAACTCCCTTGCTGTGCCACTACCCAAAATAAGCGCATATCGTCTAAGGAATAATTAGGTTTCATATTTGGAATTTAAGCTCTCAATCTTGTGTATTTTAATAATATATGAAACTTATAAACTAAGCTCAATCCCAATTACCTCCCTAGAGGACGATATGAAATCCCATACACCTTACATGACATTCGTTTGTCTACTGATTTGCGTTTTTAGCTGGGGCAGTGTGTTTCCGATTGCTAAGCGAGTGCTGGAGGAGATGTCAGGAGAATCCCTCGTCTTCTGGCGTTTTACCATTGCGGCTGTGACTCTAGCGTTATATATCGTTTTTACTCGTCAGGCTTGGCCCAAATTGAGTTTGGCGCAATATATTGTCATAGCGTTAGTGGGTGTGATTGGTGTGGGCGGCTTAAATCTGGCGTTATTTAATGGCCTGCAGCATACCTCTGCTGCCAATGGTGCCTTGATTATGGCGCTCAGCCCGCTGGTGACTTCAATCGTCAATGCGCTATTACAGCGTGAATGGCTCAGCAGACAACAAGTGTTTAGCTTAGTGGGCGGATTGGCGGGCGTACTGCTAGTGATCACCAACGGTAGTGTGCAGCAGTTGCTCAACTTTAGTTTTAACCAAGGTGATGTGATGATTGCCGCCGGCATGTTGGCGTGGAGTGGTTATACCATTTGTTCGCAACGGGTCGGCCATTGGTTGCCTGTGTTGCCATTTACCTTGCTGAGTATGATAGCTGCCAGTGTGTCTATGTCCGTGGTTGGGCTTGGCCGAGGTGAGTTTCACCCTTGGCTGGAGTTGATGGAAGTGTCGGCAACGGCTTTTTCTAGCGTGCTCTACATAGGTTTGTTCGCCACTGTGCTCGGTTATCTGTTTTGGATTAACGGCGTTAAAGCGCTTGGCCCCGCTAAGGCATCGATCTTTTTTAATCTCGTGCCCGTTTTTGCAGCATTAACGGCGTTAGCCATGGGGCAGGCGGTGACGGAAATTCAGTTGGTAGGGATGCTGATAGTGATCCTTGCGTTGATGTTACCTATGTTAGTCAACCTGCGCGCGGCAAGAGGCTTAGTGGTTAAGCGCTGCTAATCGGTGCTAGCTTTGCTGTTTAAATATAAGGGAGCACCTGAATTCAGATAATCACTGCGACAGGTTTATGCTCCCTTATTCGTTTGAGGGGACCTTTCAAACATCACTGATTTACAAAAGGTAACTTATATAAAAGCTTTCACTCTCAACAAATTACAGTTTAAAGCGGCTGACCAGCGCCGTGAGATTACTCGCCATTGACGAGAGTTGTACGCTTGCTGCGTAGATTTCATCAGTGGTTCTTAGACTTTCCTCCGACTGTTCGGCAATGTGTTGAATATTTTGATGACTCTCGTTGGCCATAGTGGTTTGCGCTTTAGCCGCGAGGGCGATTTGATTGTTCATCTCACTAATTTGGCTGACCATTTCTGCAATATGCGCTAAGGCTTCACCGGCATTACTGGCGGCTTCTACGCTTGAGATAGCCTTTTCATTACCGATATTAATCGCTGCCACAGCGCTTTGAGTGCCATTTTGCACATTGGCGATCATTAATTTAATTTCTTCGGTTGATTGGTGAGTCTTAGAGGCGAGGGATCGCACTTCATCGGCAACCACTGCAAAGCCGCGTCCTTGTTCGCCTGCTCGCGCCGCTTCAATTGCGGCGTTAAGGGCTAATAGATTCGTCTGTTCGGCAATGGCTTGAATCACCTCGAGCACGCGGCCGATATGTTGGCCTTCCTGTTCGAGTTTATTGATCTGCATTTCTGCCGTGCCTACATCTCCCGCAAGTTCACGAATCACATTGATGGTTTTTTTCACTCTTGCCTGACCGTCGGCGGTAAATACGTCGGCTTGTTTAGCGGCATCGGCGGCATGACTGGCACTGACTGATACTTCTTGCACTGATGCGGCAATATGATCGCTGGCATCGGCGATTCTGTGGGTTGCAGCTTGTTGATCCATTAAGTTATGTTTTGCTGATGCGCTGGTTTTGGCTAGACCTTCGGCAGCGGTGTTGAGTTCTGATGTAGACTGTTTAAATTGCGAGATAATGCCATGTAAGTTATCGAGAAAATGATTGAATGCCTTGGCGAGATCACCAAGCTCGTCTTTAGAGGTTAAGTGGACTCGTTCGGTCAAATCGCCATCACCATCGGTAATGTCGTGGATTTTTGCGAGTAAAACCGCCAGCGGTTTGCTGATGAGTTTAGGCAGTGCAACGATAAAGAGTATGCAGATCAAGAGACTGATGGCTAAGGCAATTAACTGCATCTGTTGTCCATGATTGGCATCATCATCTACTTGGGCTATCGCTGCGGTAGTATTACTATTTAAATCATTGATTAAATGATTAATGTTCTGGTGTAATTGCTCGAATTGCGTTGCTGCTTGACCGAAACTAAGATCAATCGCCGTCGTTCTACCGTTACGGCCATTTTGGGTGCGTTGATTACTGATTTCTGTGGTTGTCGCTCGCCAAGTATCGAAACTGCGATTCAATTCATTGAGCTTATCTTTAGCGATGGGACTTGTAGTCACATCGGCAAACTTATCAATATGTTCTTTAACGAGAGAGATACTATTAGTGTGCTGCTTTAAAAGGTCGTTGTAAGAGTCTGTGCCCACGTTAACAAACATCAGGCTGCGCTCGGCCACTTGAGCTTGATAAAGCTCTTTATCGGCTTGTAGTAGTTCAGATTGGCTAGGTAAGTATTCAAGCGCGAGTGTATTCGCGCTGTGATTTAAGGCTTTGAGTCCTAAAATGCCAGTTGAAGAGGCGAAGATGACTACGCCAGCGAGTAGCAGACTTGGATAAGTCAGTTTCTGATTAACGGATAGATCTTTATACCATTCCATAGTCACGCCCTCCTTGATTGATGCACTGAAAAGGTGAGAGCCGCAGTAACCTCTGTGGTAAGAGGATGCAGCCCATCACTGGCGTTCTCTGGTAATTAGAGTCCAAATTGATCTAGGTTGATCCCAATCGTGATAGCACCAATTGCAGCATCGCCATCCATCACTGGAATAGAAATTTGTACTAGATAGGCTTGGGAGCTCTCGTCAAATTTGACCGGACCTATGTGTTTATCGCCTTTGCCATTGGCGAATGATTTTTGCCATTTATCCTCATCACCCTGCCAATAATCTGAAGTTTTACTGATCATGGCGACGTTCGCGCCTTGATTGTCCATGAGGAAAATTTCTTGGTAGTAAGGTTTGCTGGCTTCGAAGGTCGTGAGAAACTTGGCCGCTTCGTTGTTCATCAGGGATGACATAAAGTCATCAATACCTGCGGTGGCAATCCATTTCTCATCTAATGTTTTGATTGAATCTAAGCTTTTGCCTTGGGCGTTTTGCGCTTTAACGGCATTCACCAGTACCACTTCTCTGCCTAATGGCATCAGTGAATCGGCTAGGTCGATAACGGCTTTGGGGACTTCTTCGGCGAAACTGAGGTTACTGCTGAGCAGTAGTGCGGCGGCAGACAAGATTTTACCAAATTTCATGATCTCTATTCCTTAAGGTCACAGTATTGAAGGGGAAAGCGGTTATCTCTAAAAGCGCGATAAGCAAAAATACGTTAGGGTCAGACAGAACAACTATAGTAGAAAATTCAAGTTATTCAGTTCTTTCATAAAAATTTTATCGATGGCATTTCTAAACAAATAGAATCCGCGGTAAAAAATAAGGCCACATCTGACTTGATCTGATGTGGCCTTGAATTGAGTGAGCTTGGGTGAGGTTAGAACATTAAGCCTTGACTGGAATGCGCTCGAGTACGGCTAATAATAATGTCCAATATTGGCCGACTGTGGTGATGTTTACCATTTCGTCTGGACCGTGTGGATAGCGAATGGTGGGGCCAATCGAGACCATGTCCATGTCTGGATAGGGTTTCTTGAATAGGCCGCACTCGAGACCCGCATGGATCACCATGATCACTGGCTCTTTGTGGTAAATGTCTTGATAGGTTTCGCGCACTATTGCCATTACAGGTGAGCTGTTATCTGGCTTCCAGCCTGGGTAAGCACCGCTTAAATCGATATCGGCTCCGGCTAAGTTGGTCAGCGCAGTTAACATGCCTTCGACTTGAGTACGGCCAGAATCGATCAGCGAGCGGATAAGGCACAGGATAGTGACTTCTTCATCGTTAGTGCTGATAACGCCAACGTTGAGCGAGGTTTCAGTCACACCTTCGACTTCATCACTCATGCGGATCACGCCGTTCGGGCACACATGCAGCAAATCGATCAGGGTATTTTGGCTGTTTTCGCTCATCACACGTTTTGGCGTTGGGATAGTGTTTAACACTAAACGCATATCGGGATCGGCAATGGCGAGTTCGGTGCGGATAAGCGCTTCAAACTCAGCGACTTTTTCGTTTAAGGCGCTGACGTTTTCTTCTGGCAACATAAAGCTGATGTTGGCTTCCCGTGGGATCGCATTACGCAGTGAACCGCCGCTAAATTGGGTCAACTCCAATGCTAAATCATCTGCGTTTTCAAAGAGGAAACGCGCTAATAGCTTGTTGGCATTACCACGACCTAAGTGAATATTCACCCCAGAGTGACCCCCTTTTAAGCCTGATAAGTGCAGGCTAAAGGCTGAGTAACTTTGCTCAGACGCTTGCCACACCATAGGCAGGGTGATTTGAGCATCGACACCACCGGCACAGCCCATGTAGATTTCACCTTCTTGCTCTGAGTCGGTATTGATCAGAATGTCTGCGTCTAACATGCCAGCCTGTAAACCGAAGGCGCCTGTCATGCCCGCTTCTTCATCTATCGTCAGCAGCACTTCTAATGGGCCGTGCTTGATATCATCAGAGCCTAAAATGGCTAAAGCCGATGCCATGCCAATACCGTTATCTGAACCTAAGGTTGTACCCTTGGCTTTAACCCAATCGCCATCGACATAAGCTTCGATAGGATCTTTAGTAAAATCATGCACTTTATCGGCATTTTTTTGTGGCACCATATCGATATGGGCTTGAATAACCACGATTTTACGATCTTCCATACCCGGCGTCGCAGGTTTACGGATGATCACGTTGCCAACGGCATCCTCAACGACGGCAAGTTGTTTGCTTTTAGCCCACGCTTGAATGTGCTGGCTTAAGGCTTGCTCATGCTTAGATGGATGGGGAATCGCGCAAATTTGTTCGAACCATTGCCATAATGGCTGCGGGTATAACTGACTTAAGGCTGTCACTTGAGTGTCCCTCATAAGGTCTTGTGAGTATAGGGCAAATTTGCGGCCATTCTACCACATTCTGTGCAGCCAAATAATCTCAGCGTCACAGGCTTTTGGTGAGCTGGCAGCCAAAGTTTCCAGTTCGATTTTTTCTGGGAGTGTCGGTAGCACTTTTAGATTGGTAATTAAGCGATAGAGCGGGAATAATGCAGGCACAATAATGAAAAAGGATGGGTCATGTTTCAAGTTAACTTCGTTGATGTAAAAGCAGAAAATGCCATTTTTGATGGTGAAGGCTGGGATGCGGTTGTGGTGGTGACGCCCGATCTGGATTCTATCGGTTTTGATGAGATAGGTTTATTGGCTCAGCACGGTGCCCACGTGGATAAGCGCGTGGGTAAGAGCCCTACATTATTGTTTGCCCCAGGGCTTGCGGGAGGGCGTTTGATCATTGCGCCTGTCACCCAAGTGCATGACGAGTATGTTGATGTGCGTGTATATGCCAATGCTGCAAGGGCGGCGATTGCCATTGCAAAAGACGCAGGCGCAAAACGTCCGTTGTTATATGTAGTGCCATCGAAGGACTCACGTTTTAGTTTTGCCTCTGAAGTCGCAGCATTAGCCTGCGGTCAAGAACTGTGGCAAACCTTAGAGCTGCGTGAAGCGACTGGCTTAACGCCTGCATTTGAGGCCATAGGGTTATTATCTTCATCAACCCATAACAGCAATTTGCTCAATGCCTTAGAAGCGGGCCGCGTATTAGCGCGGGATTTGTGTGGTACTGAACCTGAGCGCATGTCGGCTAAAGCCTTTGCGGACTATTGTTTGCAATCCTTTGCGGGCAGCGTGATCAAAACCGCCGTGGTGGAAGACAGAGATATTTTAGAGCGTGATTATCCGCTGCTCAGTGCTGTGGCGCGTTCTTCTTTTGCCGTCGGTCGTCATCAGCCTCGCGTGGTGAAACTAGAGTATCTGCCAGAGGGTCAAGTGACTCGCACTTTCCTGTTTGCGGGTAAGGGCGTGATTTACGATACCGGCGGCGCCGATCTGAAAGTCGGCGGCGCTATGGCGGGCATGAGTCGTGATAAAGGCGGCGCTTCTGCCGTGGCGGGTTTATTTAAAACTCTGTCAATGCTCAAGCCTAAAGGTATTCGAGTGATTGCCGAGTTAGGTTTAGTGCGTAACAGCATAGGCAGCGAAGCCTTCGTGACCGATGAAATTATTACGAGCCATGCGGGTGTGCGAGTGCGGATTGGTAATACGGATGCTGAAGGACGCTTAGTGCTGGCGGATTTACTGAGCCATTTACGCATCAAAGCCGTGTCGGCGGTGAAGCCTGAGATGTTTTCGGTAGCAACACTCACAGGTCATGTCGTACGTTGTTATGGCAGCTATCCCGCGGCGGTGGAAAACTCAGTGGCGAGTTCACAGCAATGCGCTGTCACTTTACAGCAGCAAGCGACTCAATGGGGTGAACCCTTTGAAGTGTCTACATTACGCCCTGAAGACTTCGTTAAGATCCGCGATGTGTCAGGCGCTGCTGAAATATTATCTTCCAATAATGCGCCATCATCGATTACCGCCCGTGGACATCAGTATCCCGCGGCATTTTTACTGAAAGCGTCGGGGCTATTTGACCATGGTGTAACAGCCCCTATTCCCTTGGCTTACACACACTTAGATATTGCAGGCAGTGCAACAGAAGGTGATCCGCTCTACGGCAAACCTACAGCGAGTCCGCTGGTGGGCTTGTATCAATATCTGATCAATCGCTAACGATTTGTGGTAACAAATAGAAATAATTCTGTAATATCTTATTTATTATATAGTTATAGGGTTATTTCTGTTTTTCTGTGAAGCAGGTCGCCATTAACCCCACTATAATTGTGTAATTTAATTACATTAAAAAGCCTTAATCAAAAAAAATACAAATAAAGGTTGTAATAAAACTACAAATCCATATAATTGCTTTCGTGGATTAGGCACTACGCCTTTCCTCTCTAGTCTATCCAGGATGGATATTTTTCTCCAAGGACCTGAGTGACAAGTCGTCTCAACGGATATGAGAATCTCTAGTTCCAAGGAACCGAGCCAAGCTTCACTAGAGTACTTAATCACAACTAATTTAGGAGTATTGACTATGTCTTATACAGGCAACAACCATATTTATTGGCAAAACACTTGGTTTAACACTGATGTTTTGCGTGGCGGTTTATTCGCCATGAGCTTTAAGGCCTAACCCTCCTTAAAGTTTGAGTTTCCATCATCCATCAACCTTTGTATCGCCTTTTTTGGCGTGTTTAGACTCAAGTAGCATATTGATGTTTTTGCATGGATATGCCAGGTTTTTCCCGCTAGCGCGGTAATGTACTTCCCCGAAAGGGACGCTTGAAATATGTCTTTGCCTGCTCATTGAGCAGGCTTTTTTTTGTCTTTTTTTCGCTTAAGTATTTAACGGTTTTGCCTGATGTAATGAGCGTAAACGGTTCGTGTTAGAAGTGATGTGGTATGGACAATAAATGGATATGGGGTTCAATATACAAGCTATCGGCCTATCGCTTGTGATACTTGTTACTCAGGGACTGTTTATGGACACTAAGTTGTTTTTTCAAAATGGTAAGTTAACACTGGATATCAACCCCAGTGAGATGCGAATGTCGCATTGGGTTTATGCGCCAGTGTTAATCAATACTGAAACGGCGGAAGTGCTTTTTGATTTATCAGGGAAGGGCTGGGATTTTCGGTCTGCAGAAGAAAATGGTGATGACATCATTTTAAAGCTTGCCCGTTATCCTGATGCGAACAACGTATTTAGGCTCGTTCTGAATATATCAAAAGACCGAGCAAGCCTTAACGGTAATATTTTTTCAATTAATGATGTGTGTAAGGTATTAGAGGATATTGCCTAACAAGTGATATATGGATATCTTGATTTTTATTTATAAATCATAGCTTTAAATTTTAAAGGATATATGCGGCAAACCCTACCCAACTTAATAGTAAAAGCGTTATGGCAATCCAAGTCGCGATGGTGAACTGACGTTGAGATTCGAATAACTCGTCTGAATCCTCTAGTTCATCAGTGTCATTAATTGTGCGAGATTTTGCTCTCAACTGTTGTTTACGTGCTTTATCCCGTTCGCGAGCTTTGGCTTTTTGCAGCTTTTTATATTCAGCTATGCCTTTTTCTATCCCTTGGGCAATGAGTTTAGTTTGCTCTTTGGTTTGGCCCGGCTTTTGGGTGGCTTTGGCTGCGACCAGTGCTTCTTGTTGAGTTTCTGTCGAGATAGTGGGTTTCATCTGGGCTCTGCCTAAATTAATGCGGCTAAAAGGTGATAGCTAAAAGTGTAAACGCAGCGATTATACCCACATTAGACCTCAAAAACGTAAGATGAATATCTTCTTTCCATTAAAAAATCAGTGGATGTCCACCCTGTGGGGCGGGGATATATACGGGCTCGTAGTCCCATACTTCCCTAATGGTATCAACCGACAGAGCATCGGATGGCGTGCCTTCACTGACGATTCGCCCTTGTTTTAACACAATTAATTGATCGCTATAGCGCGCGGCTTGGTTCAAGTCATGCAGTACCACTATTACAGTGTAGCCTTGTTGGTGAGCTAAGTTTTGGGCTAACTCAAGTACTCTGTGCTGCTGGGCAAGATCCAACGCTGATGTTGGTTCATCCAGTAATAGTACGGGCGGAAACGGCGATTGCCTGAGTTGAGTTAAGACTCTGGCGAGTTGGACTCGCTGTTTCTCGCCGCCAGAGAGGGTTGGATAGCTGCGCTTAGCCAGATGGGTTAAGCCCACTTGCGCCAGTTGCTCGGCAACTAACGCATCACCTTCTATCTTACTGATGGTTAAGGGATATAGGCCCATTGCTACGACTTCTGACACAGTGAAGGGAAAGGTGAGGCTGGCGTGTTGCGGCAGTACAGCTAAGGATTTTGCCAGCTCTCTCCTAGGCCAATCCGCCAGCTGGCTATGGCCTAGCCGTATACTTTGCCTTGGTGTGCTGATTTCTTGGCAAAGGGCTTTAAGCAGGGTGGATTTACCCGCACCATTTGGGCCGAGTAGGGCGGTTACTGCACCCGATTGAAACTGTACATTAATATCACTGAGCACGGTTTTTGGGCCGATGCTGACATCGAGCTGACAAATGCTGAGCTCGGTGCGATCAAATTGCGCCTTGGCTGAATAAGTTGTCGATTGTGTTGGTTGATTTGCAAAGGATGTTGCAGCCATAAAAACTCGCTTAGATTAGCTTACTGCGTTGTTGCAGTAGTAAAAAGATGAAGAAAGGCGCACCGATGAGCGCGGTGACGAGTCCAACGGGTAACTCGGCAGGCGGTAAAAAAGCGCGCGCGCCGATATCGGCCAATGCCAATAGGGCTGCACCTAAAAGTGCGCTGATGGGCAGCAGTTGGCGATGATCTGGCCCTAACATCATGCGCACTAAATGCGGCACGACGAGGCCGATAAAGCCGATAATTCCTGTTGCAGCTACACTTACGCCAACACCTAAGGCACAAAGCAAAATAAGCCTAAGTTTGAGCCTATCGACATCTATCCCTAAGTGGCGTGCTTCGGATTCGCCAAGCAGCAAGGCATTGAGTGCCGCCGCATCTTGGTGAAATCGCCAACTCAGTAGCGCTAAGGTCACAAGACACAGACTGACATATAGCCACTGCGCACCTGCAATCGATCCCATTTGCCATAGGGTTAAGTCACGTAGCGCCATGTCGTTGGCAAGATACGTGAGAACACCTATTCCTGCGCCTGCCAGCGCAGCTATGGCAACACCCGACAAAAGTAATAATACGACCGATGTACCTGTTGGGCTGCTGGCGAGTCGGTAGACGATAAGGGTGGTCACTAATCCCGATGCAAACGCACTGATGGGGATCATCAACGGATTCGCGTTGGGTAACAGCACGATACAGATGGCTGCGCCAAGTGCAGCGCCGGATGACACTCCGATAATACCGGGATCCGCTAAGGGATTGCGAAAAAGCCCCTGCATTACCGCGCCGCACTGTGCGAGCGTAGCGCCTACTGCTAACGCCAGTAATGTCCGTGGTAAGCGCACATTGTTGATTACCATTTGCTCGTGGGGCGCAATATTGCCGATATTTTGCTGGGTAGCCCAATTGAACACTGCATTTAGGGCGTCGACAAAGCTGATGCTAACGGGGCCAGTGCTGACCGAGAGTAAGCCGCTGAGGGCTAACAGTGTGACTAGACTCGGCCAGAGCCAGCGGTTGAGGAACATCTCAAATATCCTTTCTATTTTTATCTGGGGCTAATTAGTGCTAACTGTGCTCATCGCTGCGTCTGTTAATGGTTTTGCTTGAGCAATGTGCTGGCGAGCGTATCCGCGGCGCTTATGGCACTGATGCCTAAACCACCGAGAAGGGCTTGCGGTGCTAGTGTTTGAATATGGCCGTTTTCACCTGCTGGGGTATGGGCGAGTAGTGGCATCTCTTTCAACAGTTCTTGGGCAATTTGTGCATTGGTTTGATCTGTGGGTTTATCGCTACGCTTTGACAGCAAAATAATGTCGGGCTGTAAGGATAGAATCCCTTCTTGAGACATGCTTTTGTAGCCATCAAACTCGGCGATATTTTGTGCCCCAGACAGCTCGATAATAGTATCTGCGGCTGTGCCTTTACCGCCAACCCGTGCACCGCGGCCTTCTTGTAACAGCATGAAGAGAATTTTGGGCTGAGAGCCAGCATCGCGCACTTGTTGTTTTTTACCCGCTAAGCTTTGCAGTTGTTGATGTAAATTTTGTTTTAATTTAACCGCATGTTCTTGGCGATTGAGTAAGTGACCTAAGGTATCCACATTGTTCATCAGTTGTGGTTCATCATTTGTTGCGGGTAATTGCACAACTTGGATATTCGCCTGTTTTAATACCTTTAGTGTGGTTTCTGGTCCCATCACATCTGAACCGACAACCAGCGTTGGGGAGAGGGCAATAATGCCTTCGGCGGAGAGCATTCTGTGATAACCAAGCTTAGCCACATGGCTCAAACTTTCAGGCACATAGCTGGTGGAGTCGATGGCGACTAGCTCATTGCCTGCGTCGAGGGCGAGCACGAGCTCTGTGACTCCTGTACCCGCACTCACGAGTCTTATCTCTGGCTCGGCACTCAGTTCAGCGCTAAAAACGCTTGAGGATAGTAAGGCCGTAAGTGCTGATGTGAAAAACATCAAATTTTTTAATGTCTTATATGTGCGCTTATGTTGATAACGCTGAACTCTGGAACCTTTTTTTACTGGTATTTTAGTTGCTTGAAACAACATGGTTAAACTCCTAATACAACTTGTTCGCGACAGGCTTAGATGCCGTTTTTTGATATCAGACTTTTGCTTTCTCATTTAAATGGCGGGTTCGGATACGCTAGTGCTCCATCAAAATTTGTGTCTGACTGATGGACTGCGTCTGCAACAGTGCAAGCAGTTGCATCAAAGGTTCCACTGGCGCGGCTTTGTCGGCGGCAATGACAACCGTCGCCTTCGGCATAGTCTGAAAATGTGCAGTAAATGCAGTGGTAAAAGTGGCTAAGTCATCAAACTCTTTGCCATCAATAGCCCAATAAGGCGCTGTTGCCATGATATTGATGGCAATTGTTTGTTTGTTGTCGATTGCCGTGATGGCCGAGCTTGGGCTTTGTGGCACATCTACCGGCAAACTTAATAATTGGCTATTTGCCGTCAGCAGTAAAAACACCAGCACGATAAAAATAATGTCGATTAACGCGGTTAAATCTAGGCTCGGAAGTTGCTCAGGCGAAGCAATGCCAGCCTGCGATAAGAATGGTTTATCTGCACTTATCATGTCTGTGGCTCAATTTGAGAATGGGGCTTGGATGCCAATTTTTGCTCGACGCTAGTTTTACTGACTCGGGTGAATGCATGGTAATGATTGGCATCAATTGAAATATCTTCGATACCCGCTAACCAGAGATTGAGTTGATTGAGCACATGCCCAGCACGCAGGCATTGGCCTTGAGCCCAGATCCCAAAAAGATGGGCGGCGGTAATGGCGGGCACGGCGATCATGAGTCCGGCAGCTGTGGTGTTCATCGCAAGGCCCAGTCCAGCACTGAGTTGTGCTGGAGTGACGGGGCCTTGTGATTGCCCGAGTTGGGCAAACATTTCGATGAGTCCCAATACTGTGCCGAGCAAACCGAGTAGTGGACTAATGATGCCAATCACTTGTAAAACCTTGAGTCCGGCTTGCAAGTCGCGTTGTTGCTTATTGAGCCACAGACTGAGTAATTCTTCCCTTAGCACTTTTGGCTGGTGGACTTGTTTGAGTAGCAAGGTCGCGCCACGGGCGAGTAAATCTTGCTGTGCGCTGGTTTGCGCTAGCAGCGCGCTGACGTTTTCAGTGGTTGCCGCTGAGCTTGATTGACGCAATGCTTTTACCCAGGCCTGTTTTTTGGGCCAGATTGACAGCAAAGTTTGATGCAAAAACAAGGCGCTACGTTCAAGGCAGATCATCAAAGCTAAAAAAGCACATAACAACAAGGGCCAAGTCAGCACGCCAAGCTGAGTCTGTAGGGTTGAAAAATCAGTTACGGGCATTAAGCCTCTCCAATCGATTGAAAAAAGTAGTTTTATATGTAAGTTAGTAAAACAAAAATCAGGCTAGTTGTGCGGTGGCTAATTCCCTACGAGCTAACTCTCCACGGGCTAACTTTTCAGTGGCAACATTGGGCCTGTTAGTTGAGCGCGAAGCGAATAGGCACTCTGACCTTATAATGACTCGCTAGCCTTTGCGCTGGCGCCGCAAATTGCCAGTTTTCAACTGCATCTAACGCGGCTTGATCTAACAGACTGAACCCTGAGCTTTTTACTAACGTCAGTGCAAGTTGCTCACCAAGTTCGTTAAACATCACTTCTATGGTTGCGGTGCCTTCTAGCCCTTTTTTACGCGCTATCTTTGGATAAGTCGGTTGCGGTGGCGCTGCAGCGAACAGCGGTTTGGCTAATTCCACTATGTTAGTTTGGGCACTGTCAGCTGTTTCACTGGCCACATTTGGGGTCGCTTTTGCATCAACTTCGGCTGCGTTAGTGATTAAATCCATTTGTGCAGTTTTGGGTTCTGTTTGATGTTCAATTTGTTCGAGTCGCTTATGTGCTAAAACGCTTGGATTTAAAGCACTTGGTTCTAAAGCGTTCGTCGCTAAAGGGTCCGTATTCGGATGATTGTTAGCCGTGGGTTTTGTTGCTGAAGATTTTTTGGCGAGTTGGCTGTCAATTCGTTGATCAGCTTTAGTTTTCGGGATAACCGCCTTATTGACAGATTCTGCTGTTGATACATTTTGCGCTGTACTGTTTTTTTGCACTGTACTGTTCACAGTGGCTACTTTGGCGTCTGTTTGCTTGATGGGCTCTGCATTTGTGTTGCTTGCAGCGCTAGTCGCGGTAGAAAAATTAAGGGTGACAGTATTCGCGCTGGGAGTGAGCGATGCTTGGTTTACGCTCGATGATTGGGCGCTTGGCTGCATAGTCATAGCGGGTTGGGAGGCGATAACACCCGTCTGGATGGCAACCGTTAACGCGCCAAAGGCAAGATATCGTTTTGGTGTCACAGCAACCTCTTTTTCCAATGAAAGCCATTTTCCTAATTAAGATATCTCAATATAAACAAGATCGCAAATGATAATGATTTGCATTTGATCTATTTTGTTGTCTCAGGTAGAGTGCCTGCAATAGCTCGAATGAGCGCTTTAAAAAGCAGCTAAACCGACGATTTATCCTACTTTATGGGTACTGATTGCCTTGGGCTCGATCTGGAAGAGGCTCAATCTCGAAAGAGCCAAATCTGGAACAGACTTAATCTCGAAAGGATTGGCGTCTGGAAAGAGAGTCTAGGCTCAGTAATAAATTGTACGGAAACAGCTGAATATCACTTGAGGATGAAGAGATGAAAAAAAAGCCGTTAGTGATCGCCATGGCGATAGCACTGAGTGGTACGGCCCTAAGTTTTACGTTAGCGGCAGAGGAAAGTGTTAAGCCTGTTGTTCAACAGGATGCGGATAAAAAACTGGTCACAACAGAGTTTGATGAAGTATTAGTGAGTGCAACACGCATCAGTGAAAAAGCCTCCGAAACCAGCCGTAGCGTGGCAGTGGTGGATGAAGAGCAACTTACGGTCGCCCAAGCATCATCAGTTGCCAATGCCCTTAAAAATGAGGCGAATATTACGTTGACCAATGGCCCAAGAGCTTCATCTCAAGGGGTTGAAATCCGTGGTTTAAGTGGCGATCGTGTGTTGCAAACAATTGACGGCGCAAGACAAAATACTAGCTCTGGTCACAGAGGTACCTACTTTATGGACCCTGAGTTGCTCAAATCCATCGAAGTGCTGCGCGGCCCTGCCAGTAGCTTGTGGGGCAGTGGTGCCCTCGGTGGTGTCGTAGCGCAGAATACTAAGTCGGCACAAGATTTTTTAGCGCCAGATGAGACCTTTGGTGGCTATTTCAAACAAGGTTATGAGACCAATGGCTCCCGCACTAAAACCAGTGGCGCTATCTATGGTCAACAAGACAGCATCGATTGGTTACTCAATGGTTCCTATTACGATTCAAACAATATAAAAACCGGTAATGACGAAACTCTAAACAACAGTGCATCCCAAGGCAGCAGTGGTTTAGCTAAATTCGGTTGGCAAGCCGACGAGGCATCACGGTTAGAGTTATCTGCAAGAGCCAGCAAAAACAATGAATTAGTACCGAGCAATCCTTCTGCTGCTGTGAGTAGTTCAGTGCCTTTGGTGCGCCGCAAGACTGACGATAAAAACCTCACCCTAAACTACAGTCTCAATCCTGCTAATAACCCGTATCTGGATACTAAGATGCAAGTGTATTGGAACAGTACCGACTACGATGAAGACCGTATTACGAAAGGTCAGCAAGACAGTACTGAGTTCCGCACTGTGGGGATTAACCTTAATAACAGTTCGCGTTTAGGCAATACTCTGTTGACCTACGGGGTCGATGGTTTTCGCGATACCATAGAAACGACGCGTGATGATTCGGGCCAAGTGGGCCAGCGTCCAGAGAATATCGATGGCGAAACCACAGTATGGGGCGCTTTTACGCGGGCAGATATTGAGTTGACTAAGACGTTAAATCTTGATGCGGGTCTGCGTTATGACAGCTTTAAAAATGACAGCCATAATCTCAACTTATCCTCAGATGACAATGAGTTATCACCATCGCTTGGCTTGGTGTGGCAGACTCAGCCTTGGTTGACCTTAAGCGCACGTTACGATCAAGCCTTCCGCGCACCTACGGTAGAGGAAATGTTCTCCAGCGGCACCCATTATTGTATCCCGCCAATCCCCGGATTTTTACCCCAAGGTTTATGTAACACCTTCGCGGTGAATTCGGATCTAAAAGCAGAGACTGCGCGCAATAAAGAAATCAAAGCGGACTTACGTTTCAGTGAGTTAGCGGGTGATGATGAACTGGCGCTAACGTTTAACGTTTTCCGTAACGATGTGGACGATTTTATCGTGCAGCAAGTGTCTAATCCTTGGCGTGGCATTCCTGGATTCGAGCAAACGACCTCATGGAATAACGTTGAAGATGCACGTTTAACAGGTTTTGAAATTAGCGGTCGTTACCGTATTGGCCAAACTCGTTTAGCGATGAATTACGGCCAAACCCATGGCGAAGATCGTCAAACGGGCGATGATATAGAAAATATACCCGCCAATAAGTTCAATGTCGATTTATCCCAAGGCATTATGGAAGGCGACATGAAACTCGGTACTCGCGTCACTTATGTGGCGACTCAGTCGAATACGCCTGACGGCTTTAAAGTGGCGAAATACGACGATTACACCCTATGGGATGTGTATGTAGCGTGGGAGCCGACTATGGGCGCGATGGCGGGTGTGAGAGTGGATTTCGCAATCGAAAATATCGGTGATGAGAAGTATCAACAAGCGTGGCAAACCTTGTATCAACCGGGTCGTAATATGAAGTTATCGGCGCGCTATATGTTCTAAGCCACTCAATAGTCACTACCGCTGGAGACAGTAAAATGAAGATGACACTCGATACCGAGCTCAATGTCGCGCCAGATTTAAACTCTGAGCAACGTCAGCTAAGTGAGCAACAGGCGCAATTGCGACAACGATTTGAACAACAAGCTGATTTAATGCCAGCGCAGCTCGCCAGTGAATTAGGCATTGCCGAGCTCGAAGTGGTTGCAGCGCTGCCGCCCGAACAAGTGGTGTTTGTTCCGTTAACTCAGCTCGATACCTTACTGCAAGCCTTACCCAAATGGGGAAAGTTAACCACTATTGTGATGTTATCTGGCAGCGTATTTGAATTTAAAGGAGATTTCCCCGAGGGAAAATACGCCCACGGTTATTACAACCTCTACAGCAAGGGGGACGGTTTGCATGGTCATCTCAAATTAGATGCCATGAGTGGTATCGCTTTGATCAGCAGACCTTTTAGAGGCAGCGAGAGCCATTCGATTAACTTTTTCGGCAGTGAAGGTGAGGTGGTGTTCAAAGTGTATTTAGGCCGTGATAAACAAAGAGCACTGTTTCCTGAGCAAGTTCGCCAATTTAAAGCGCTCGCGACAGCCTTTGCCTCGGTGCAATCACACCTCTGAATTGCAGCATTAACAAAAGTATTAAGGAAAACAGTAAATGAAGCCTGAAATTACCGAACAAGAACAGCGTTTAAGAGACAAACTCTTACCCGAAATCGAAGCCTTTAAACAGCAGCGCGAGACCTTGCAACTAGCCACCATTGGTACAGATGGCCAGCCGAATGCGAGCTATGCGCCCTTCGCACTGGCAGATGATGGTTTTTATATTTTGGTGAGTGACTTAGCCCGTCACGGTCATAATTTAAAGCACTCATCTAAGGTCTCTGTGATGTTAGTTGAAGACGAAACTGCGGCCAAATCGGTTTTTGCCCGCAAGCGTTTAACCTTCGATGCGATTGCCGAGGCAGTGCCCCGCGATACGCCCGACTTCAGCAAAGGTGTTGGTGTGTTATCGGCACGTTTTGGCGAAATGTCCGATAACCTTGCGGCGTTAACCGATTTTAACTTATATAAGCTCGCGCCCCATCAGGGTCTTTACGTCAAAGGTTTTGGCCAAGCATTTAGCCTGAGCGGCGCAGAGTTGTTAGATGTGGATTGGAAGCGCGATGGCCACCACGGCACGCCAAAAACGCCGGAAAACAAGCAAGTCGCTTAAGCCGCGTCAAGCTATTGTAATAAAACAAACCCGCACTCGCTGCGGGTTTGTTTTATGCTTTTCTTTTGAGTAAAACCACACAGCCCTTGAATTCCACTGCAAGAGGTAGCATCTCACTTATATGCTTTAAGTAATGCTGCGCGGTTAACGGCTGCAGATGATCCCATTCATGCTGATGTTATATTTGAATTGCCTTACCTACCTCAAGGATGCCACCCGTGACCGAGCCTACAGCTGAACTCGCCAAATCTTCCGAACCCATTAAAGCGGGGGCTGAGCCATTGCCCGAAAAGTTAATTCCAGTCACGTCTACAACAAGCGCTGATACATCAAAGGCTAAATGGACCTCGGCGCAGCAAAGATCGGTATTGCCTTGGATTATGGGTTTTCTTAAACCCTACAAACTGAAAGTTGTCGCGGCGATTATCTGCTTGATGATAGGGTCGCTCGCTTGGTTATCATTGGGCCAAGGTGTGCGCTTGATGGTCGATGAAGGCTTTGTAAGGGATAATGCGCAGCGGCTGAATGAAATCATACTGTTAGTGCTCGGAATTACCGCCGTCAGTGGCACAGCTGTGTTTTGCCGCTTCTACTTGATGACTTGGCTTGGCGAGCGGGTCAGCGCCGATATTCGTCTAACGGTTTACAATCAACTGCTTAAACTCTCTCCCGCCTTTTACGCTAAGGTGCGCACTGGTGAAGTGATCTCCCGTTTTACCGCCGATTCTACTTTGCTACAAACTGTGGTGGGTTCGAGTCTGTCCATGGCGCTGCGCTCTAGCGTAACTGTGCTTGGTGGTTTAGTCATGATGGGTATCACTAGCGTTAAGATGACATTGCTGGTGTTGTTGGCTGTGCCCTTAGTGTTAGGGCCGGTGATCTTTTTCGGCCGTAAAGTCCGTACGCTGGCGCGAGAAAGCCAAGATAGGGTTGCCGATCTCGGCGCTTATGTTGATGAAACGCTTCATGAAATCCATACGGTGCAAGCCTATGGGCATGAAGATAAAGACCGTAGCTTGTTCAATCGCCGCGTCGAAGATGTCATGTCTGCGGCCAGTGGCCGGATCCGTTACCGTGCCTTGCTGATCTCAACTGTGATGTTTTTAAGTATCGCCGCGATTGCTATGGTGACTTGGGTTGGTGCCCACGATGTGATGGTGGGTAAGATGACGGGCGGTGAGTTATCTGCCTTTATGTTTTACGCTGTGATGGTCGCGGGCGCAGTGGCGACGATTAGCGAAGTGATAGGCGAAATTCAGCGGGCTTCTGGCGCCGCCGAACGTTTAATCGAACTGGCTGAAACACAAGTGGATATTCCCGTTGCAACTCATCCTGTGACTTTGCCCGCCAAGGTCAGTGGCGAGTTAATGATTGAAGGACTCAATTTTGCCTATCCAGAGCATGATGCCTTAGTGCTAAAAAAGCTCAATATGGCTATTGCCGCGGGTGAGCGGGTTGCCTTAGTCGGGCCAAGTGGCGCGGGTAAAAGTACCTTGTTCCAGTTATTGCAACGCTTTTATGCGCCTAGCGCTGGCAGTATTCGACTGGAAGGTATTGATATTGCCAATCTTCTGCCACAGGAGTTGCGGTCGCAGTTTGCTCTAGTGCCGCAGGACTCGGTGATTTTTGCGACTAGCGTACTTGAAAACGTGCGTTATGGTCGAGTCGATGCCACCGAGCAAGAAGTGATAGATGCCTGTATTGCGGCCCGTGCCCACGAGTTTATTAGCGAGTTTACTGAAGGTTATCAAACCTATTTAGGTGAGCGTGGTGTGCGGCTTTCTGGTGGACAAAAGCAACGTATTGCCATTGCGCGGGCGATTTTAGCCGACAGACCGATATTGTTACTCGATGAAGCAACCAGCGCCTTAGATGCGGTAAGCGAGCAGAAAGTGAAGCAAGCGTTGGACGTATTGATGGCGGGTAAAACCACCTTGATTATTGCCCATCGCTTATCGACGGTAATCAATGCCGATAGGATTTTTGTATTTGATAAGGGTGAGGTTGTCGCCTGCGGTCGCCATCAAGAGTTAATGCAATCTAATGCGTTATATCGTGAATTTGCCAGTCTGCAATTGTTAACCGAAGAGGCCAATGCCAGCACCTTGAATGAGACCATTTAGGTAAAATAAAACCCAGTTGCTAGCTGAAACGCTCAGGCTAGCTTACTGGGTTTTTATTGTGTTTTTGTTTCTTAGCTTTGCCTTTAAATGCGGTTTTTAAGCTTTATCTTTTAGCTCGCGGCGCAGAATTTTGCCTACGGTACTTTTAGGTAATTGCGTCATAAATTCAATGACTTTTGGCAATTTATAGGCGGTTAACTGCTCGCGGCAATAGGCTAGAATGGCCTCTTTAGCCTGTTGATGATCTTGGCTATCATCCTTTAGCACAATAAAGGCTTTAACCGCTTCGCCCGAGTGCTCATCTTTTACTCCCACCACGGCGCATTCGATCACATTAGGGTGGCTTGCTAGGACGTTTTCCACTTCGTTGGGATAGACATTAAAACCTGAGACTATGATCATATCTTTTTTACGATCAACTATTTGGTGGAAACCTTCTGCTGTTGCTATGGCAATATCCCCAGTTTTAAAGAAGCCCTCTTGAGTCATAGCATTGGCGGTTTCCTGCGGATTATTCCAATATCCCCGCATGACTTGTGGGCCGCGTGCAGCTAATTCTCCGGCCTTACCTAAGGGCACTTCAATGTCGTTTTCATCTAAGAGTTTAACCTCAGTGCCAATCACAGGTTTACCAATAGTGCCTAGTTTTTGATAACCGGGTGCATTGAGTGAAATCACCGGCGAAGTTTCAGATAGCCCATAACCTTCACTGATCATGTTGCCTGTCGTCTGTTGCCAAATGTTGGCCGCAGCGGCCGTCAGTGCTGTGCCGCCCGAGATGGTGATTTTTAAATGGCTAAAATCGAGTGCTTTAAACTCGGGTTGATGGCATAGGGCGACAAACAGAGTATTGAGTCCTGCAAATCCAGTGAAGGGATATTTGGCGAGTGTCTTAATTAAGCCGCTAATATCCCGTGGATTTGGAATTAATACCGAGCAGCCGCCACACTCGAAATACAGCACTAAGTTCACCATAAACGCATAAATATGGTAAATCGGTAGCGGTGCAACGAAGATATCTTCTCCTTCGGTGATCACGCTCGCGATGCGGGATTTTACCTGCGCCGCATTAGCGAGCATATTGCCGTGGGTCAACATGGCACCTTTAGATAATCCAGTGGTGCCGCCCGTATATTGCAACGCCGAGAGGTCGTCGAGATTTGAGATAAATCGGCTAAAGGGGAGTTCTGCGCCTTGTTTTAAAATTTGGCAAAACTCCACATTCTTCAGGCCTGTCTTAGGCTGTACGTGCGGATCGATCAAATCTAAAGGGTGGGTTGAAATGACGTATTCTATTTTGGTGCTGTCGATGACTTTGGCTAAGGTCGGTAATAGATCGGATAACACCACGATCGCTTTGGCACCAGAATCATTGAACTGATGGATGAGCTCACGCTCGGTATATAGGGGATTAGTGTTAACTAAGATAAGCCCAGCCCTGATTGCGCCGTAGGCCGCGATGACAAATTGGGTGATATTAGGCAATTGAATGGCGATGCGATCGCCCGGTTTGAGTGTGGTCGTATTTTGTAAATAGGCGGCAAAGTAACGAGAATCGCGTTCTATCTCGTTAAAACTGCTGGTTTTACCGAGACAGGCATAGGCGGGTTTATCACCGTAACGCAGGCTGGTTTTCTCGATCAGATCGACCAGTGATGAGTAGTTTAGTTTGAGTTGAGAGTCTTGATCGTATGCCATGCTGAACTACCTCAAAGATGATGTTTATTAGTTGTTATTATTTTGGAGTTAAACAGGTGTTTAGATTAGAGGGTGTTAGCACTAGAGGTCAATGCTTATCGCGAAAAACATCTTTATGCCAATAACGGTATCTTTATGTAACAAATAGTATTTTTACTCTAAAGCTAAGTGCTTAACTATAGCTTAGTTATCTTAGAATCTTAGTTATCTAATGAACCACAAAACCTAAATAAGAGTTGAAGGAAAGACAATTTAAAATTTGTAACCGTTATGTTTCTAAGGATTAAGATTAAATGTGCTCAATTTGCTTTGTCTATGCGCCGTTTAACGGGGAAATTTTCAGCTTTGTAGGCGTTTAAGGTTTAATTCCGATGTATGAGACGTTAAAGATCTGGTTGTCTTTGGGGATGAATATCTGCCTTTAACCGGCGCTTGAGTTGATTCCTCAAGCGCCGATTGGCTAGTTAATTTGATGATGACCAATGTTACGGTAACTCATATTAAGCGCTAAAAGCTTAGTGCTAAGGACTGAAGAATCCGGTTTCTTGGCTCACTTGTTGTGTTGGCTGTTTAACATCCGTCACCGAGAATTGGATAATTTTGCGCCCCGAGGGGATGGCATCCTTATCGGCTAATACTGTGACGGGATAGTCCACTTGTTCACCCGCTGCCAAGGTAATAATAGGATCGGCAATCAAGCTAAAGGGCATTTCACTGTCGACGGCGAGTTGATATTGCTTAGTATCTTGTGTCTTGTTGCGGATCTTCAGCTGATAGGTATTTTCAACTTTATTATCCGAGGTTTCACGGTACAAGCTTTGACGATCACGGATCACGTTAAGCTGGATCTCGCTGCGGCTATTTAAGTCTAACCCTATGACGATAAACATGATAATGACCGCTGCACCGTAGCCTAAGAAACGCGGCGAGCGCCAATAGGAGTAATTCACTCCCTTAAGATCATTTTCACTCATATAGCCGATAAGATTCTGCTTGTAATCGAACTTCAACATAGTCTCATTACAGGCATCGACACAGGCGCCACAGTTAATGCACTCATATTGCAAGCCGTTACGAATATCTATCCCTGTCGGGCAAACTTCGACACACAAATTACAGTCAACACAGTCACCTAAAGTATGGTTATCTTGATTGTTCTCTTGTTTACGTTTGCGAGGGCCACGGGCTTCACCGCGCTGTGCATCATAGGTCACGGTTTTAGTGTTGGCATCGAACATCACAGCTTGGAAACGTGAATAGGGGCAGCAATGTAAGCACATTTGCTCGCGCATCCAGCCCGCATTGAGATAAGTACAAATGGCGAAAAACCACACCCAGCTTGTCACCCAGAAGCTGGCATTACCCGTCAAGATGTCCACATAAAGTTCGCGGGCGGGAATAAAATAACCGATAAAACCACAGCCAGTGAGCAGAGCTGTTAGACCCCAAAGTAAGTGTTTTGCACTTCTTTTACCGATTTTACTGCTAGACCAAGGGGCTTTGTCGAGCTGCTTACGTTTATTACTGCTGCCTTCGATGCGCGTTTCTATCCACACATAGATAAAGGTCCACGCCGTTTGTGGGCAAAGGTAACCGCACCAAACACGGCCCCAAAATACGGTAATGAAAAACAGACCGAAGGCGGCGGCGATAAAAATCCATGCCAGCAAGGTAAAGTCCTGTGGCCAGAGCGTGATACCAAAGAAAAAAAACTGTTGTTGGCTGATATCTAACAGTATTGCTTGGCGGCCATCAATAGAGATAAACGGCAAGGCGAAAAACATCACGATCAATAGGCTATTCATCATGGTTCGCAGGCGCTGAAAATCACCTTTTTGCTCACGGAAATGGATATTGCCAGAGGGGAGACGACTCTTTGCTGCGGTTTCAGTAGAGAGGTTTTTAACCGGAATGTGTAGCTCTACTGAGGCAGGTTTCGCGCCCACACTCTTATTTACACTTGGAGAATTTGGGGTAACTTCGCTCTTGGGCATAAAGGGTCCTAACGGCTTAAATAAGATTCGCCTCCCTATAGCAAGCGCTAGGCCAAGTTTTGAATGATTCAACCTTATGATATATATGGTTATTTTGTGATTAAAGCCAGATAAAGATCACGATATATCACACATTGGCGATATATCGCGTTTTTAGTGTGCTCGTTTTGAATTAGATTTCACTCGATTGACGCTGGATCCCCAGTTTTTTCATTCGCGATCTCAGTGTACTTGCGGGCACACCGAGGACATTCGCTGCGCCGAGTGGGCCGGATATGCGCCAGTTTAAGCGCTTAAGGGTTTGTTCTATATGCAGCGCTTCCGCTTCCGCTAAGGTTTGCCCTTGGGTTTGAGCTAAGGGATTATTGCTCGGCATAGCGTGGATCTGCAGAATATCTCCTTGGGATAGAATGGCTTCGCGTTCGAGGATATTTTGCAGTTCGCGCACATTGCCGGGCCAAGTATAAGCCATGAGTTTTTGTAGCCCTTTTTGGCTCACTCCACGAATTTTTTTACCTAGTTTACGATTCAAGTTGTGCAGAATATGGCTGACGAGTTCGGGAATATCTTCGATTCTTGCGCGCAGTGGTGGTACTTGAATAGGGAATACATTCAAACGGTAATAGAGATCCATCCTAAATAATCCCTGTTCGACTCGCTTGAGTAAATCGTGGTGACTGGCGGCGACTAAGCGAATATCCACTTGAATGGTTTCGCTGCCACCGAGACGTTCAAAGGATTGTTCTTGGATGACTCGCAGTAGTTTTGATTGGGCTTCTAAACTGAGTTCAGCGACTTCGTCGAGGAACAGTGTGCCTTGATGAGCAAGTTCGAAGCGACCTTTACGGCGGCTTGTGGCGCCAGTAAATGCCCCCTTCTCGTGACCAAAGAGTTCACTTTCTAGTAAAGATGCCGAAAACGCGGCACAGTTGACACTGATCATGGGTTTATCTTTGCGGCGACTGAGCTGATGTAAGTTACGGGCAACGAGTTCTTTTCCTGTGCCATTTTCACCACAAATGAGCACAGTACTGTCGGTATTGGCCACCATGTGCAATTGCTGGATCATATGGCGGATCACTGTACTGGCACCCGAAATATCCACATCACCCGTTTTGTCTGCCAACTCTGCCTGTAGATAATGATTTTCAGAGGCGAGTCGCTCCGAGAGTGCTTGTACTTGGGCTAGGGCTTGGCGTAATGACTGCTCTGTTTGTTTTTGAATACTAATGTCGCGAAATATCGCGACTACGCCAATCAGTTGATTGTCACGGTAAACAGGGGTGGAACTGTAATGAACGGGGAAGCTACTGCCATCTTTACGCCAAAATACATCGTGGGTGATTTCTCGGGTGATACCATCCTTTAAGGTGTTGTAAATTGGACAATCCTCTTGGGGATAATGACTGCCATCTGCATGGCTGTGATGATGGCAGTTATGGATGTTTTTACCGAGTAGCTCTTCATTCTTCCAACCCGTCATGCGTTCGGCTGCCGGATTGATAAACACCGCATTACCGCTTAAATCAAATCCATAAATACCTTCGCCGACAGCGTTGAGCAGTAACTGGTTTTCCGGTAAGAAATGCTTATCTATCGATTTTTCATTATTGACTGAAATCTTATTAGTCATCTGTCTTACTCTGGTTTTGGCGGTATTTTCTGAGTATACCTTAAGTACTGTGACGCGATATATCGTGTTTTTGATTATGCCCTTTAAGCATTTTTTCTTTGGTGATTTTTCTGCTCACACTTTTTGCCGTTCGAGTACATTTTACTTGGTGCCATACTCTAAAAAATATTTTCATCTAAGAAATTGATATAAAAGATAAATGACTAATATTCATCCAAAAGTCTGATTTAACATTGGATATTGTTTTATTTGTGTTATAAAAATGTTTGTGTAATGTGATTTTGCGTTGGCCGTGGTAGCAAGGTTTAGGGACGAGAATCGCACAAAGCAGGTCAGGTATTCTAAAAATAATAAGCAGTTGGGATGAATATGATGACCTCAAAGAAGCAGAAGTTTGGATTAAGTGCAGTGAGTTTGGCGATTACTCTAGCCTTGTCTGGTAGTTTAATCAGTCCGCAGGCAATAGCAGAAGAAGATGAGACTGCTGTTAAAAATGAGAACGTTGAAAAAATTGCAGTTGTAGGGTCCCGTGCTGCGCCACGCTCAATCGGCGATTCCCCCGTTCCTATTGATATTATTAGTAGTGACGACCTTAAAAAGAATGGTTCGACTGACATGATTGATATGTTAGTGACTTCGGTGCCATCGTTTAACTCACGCGCTCAACCCATTAGTGATGCAGCAACCTTAGTTCGTCCCGTTAATTTAAGGGGTTTGCCATCAGACAGTACGCTAGTGCTAGTCAACGGTAAGCGTCGTCACCGTGCATCTGTGATTGCGTTCCAAGGTGGTGGTATTAACGATGGCGCTCAAGGTCCTGATATCTCAGTTATTCCTGGTTCTGCATTAAAGCAAGTTGAAGTGTTGCGCGACGGCGCTGCGGCGCAGTATGGGTCGGATGCGATTGCCGGAGTCATGAACTTTGTTTTAAAAGATAATTCCGAGGGTGGTTCCATCACTGTGACCCAAGGAGAATATTACGAGGGTGATGGTGCTACGACTACGGTCGAAGGTGATGTCGGTTTACCTGTGACTGAAAATGGCTTCGTCAATTTGAGCTTCCAGTATAAAAATGCTGACTCCACTAGCCGTAGTGTGCAGCGTCCTGATGCGGCTAACTTAGCCGAGCAGGGTAATACCGCGATTAATGACCCTGCACAAGTGTGGGGTAATCCTGAGATTAATGATGACTATTCAGTGTTCATTAACTCAGGCTTAGACATTAATGCCAACATGCACGCTTATGCCTTTGGTAATCTGTCCTCCCGCGATGCCGTGGGAGGCTTCTATTATCGTTACCCGCAAAATCGTAGCAATGTGTATTCCAATGATGGTGGCCAGAATTTACTTGTGGGCGCTGTAAATGGTGATCCATCAACATGTGGACTCGTACCTATCCCTAAAAATGCTGATGGAAGTGACGGCAACGTACTCGACACTGATGCATACAAGGCGATGGTTGCCGACCCAAATTGCTTTGCTATGAACCAGATATTTCCAGGTGGCTATACGCCACAGTTCACCGGCACCATTGAAGATATGTCCTTCTTCGCAGGTGTAAAAGGCGATATCGGTGAATGGAATTATGATTTCAGTGCCGGTACTGGGGCGAACAAAGCCAGTTTTGGTCTTAAAAATTCGTTGAATCCATCACTGGGATTAGATACCCCGACGGATTTCGATACGGGAGCTTACGAGCAAGTTGAAACTACCGTTAACCTCGATTTCTCGCGCTTCATAACCTTAGGAGGCATTGAAGACATTAGTTTCGCTTCTGGTTTTGAATGGCGAAATGAGTCGTTTGAGATTTCTCAAGGTGATGAAGCCTCGTGGATTGCAGGCCCTTATGCTAACCAAGGTTTCAACA
Source organism: Shewanella sp. NKUCC05_KAH (assembly GCF_019345585.1). Lineage (NCBI taxonomy): Bacteria > Pseudomonadati > Pseudomonadota > Gammaproteobacteria > Alteromonadales > Shewanellaceae > Shewanella > Shewanella sp. NKUCC05_KAH. The sequence continues at coordinate 63,896 of NZ_JAHKQZ010000019.1, read as the reverse complement.
TTGGTGCGCACGGTTTTAAAGGCTTTGGCCCAGAATCTGCGGGTAAAAACTCTCGCCACAATATCGGTATTTATACGGATTTAGAAGCTTATTTAAGTGATGACTGGTTACTCGGTTTAGCACTGCGTTACGAAGACTTCTCAACCTTTGGTGATACGTTAAATTACAAATTGACGTTGCAGTATTCTGCAACGGATGAATTGTCGTTCCGCGCCTCACACAGCACTGGCTTTCGTGCGCCAACGGTTGGCCAAGAAAACGTGGTGAATACCCAGACATCGATCATCGATGGTGAATTGATCCAGACCTTTATCGCCCCTCCAACCGATCCGCTTGCGGCATTTTACGGTGGTGAAGTGCTAAAGCCTGAAGAGTCAATAAGCTATGCGTTAGGTGCAGTATATGAATACGAAAGCTTTTTCTTAACGGTCGATTACTACAATATTGCCGTTGAGGGCCGTATTGCGCAGTCGAGTAAGATTGATGTTGAAGCTAAAGATTATGATGCGCTACGTGCAGCTGGCGTTGAGTTCCCTGAGTTGATCCAAGGCGTGAGCTATTACACCAATGACTTTGATACTACGACTCAAGGTATCGATATCGTCGCTTCCTATGATGCGGAAATCCTATCGGGTAATGCTAAGTTCAGTCTTGCCTATGGTTGGACCGATACCAGCGTTGATAAGTTTGATCTTAAAACGACCGATGCGGGTAAAGTTCGTCGTTTAGAAGATGGTATCCCCGCACATCGTGCCACCTTAACTTGGGCACAGTCATGGGACAAGTTAACCCTGTCACTGCGTGGTAACTATTTTGGCGAGTACTATGCGACTCATGCTGACGATACCTCTGATTGGGGCTCTGAAATGGCTGATGCTGCGGTGACCGTCGATCTTGAAATGAGCTATCAATTACTTGATGGCTTAACGCTGGCGGTGGGGGCTAATAATCTATTTGATCAAGAAGCGCAAAAGCTGAAAGAAGGGACCTTGGGTGAACTCGGTGGCGTTTATTATGAAAGTGGGCCATTCGATTACAACGGCGGTTTCTACTATGGTCGAGTGAATTACCGTTTTTAATGAGTAAGCCAATTTATAGAAGCGATTTCTAACCCACCTTTCAAGAAATTTGGCTTTTATAAATAGAAGTGAAGTAAGCAAAAAGGCTGCAATGCAGCCTTTTTTATTCGTATTTGACTCGTCCTAAATATGGTTTAGTGCTTAGTTACGATTCGTTTGCGCGGCAACTAAACCATTTAACACATCACTCATACTGAGTTTTGACGGCAAGAGAATCCCATTAGGGGCGCTTGGACCATAAATTTTATTGTAGGGCGTGCCGGGCACTCCTTCGTGGCGCATATAGGTTTCAATCGTTTTATTCGCCTCACTCCAGTTACCTTGCATCAGAATGATATTGTCGGCCATCAAGGCATTTACAATTTGCTCCCTGTGGGTGACTTCCGCTTTATTCGTTTGGCAGATGGTGCACCAATCAGAGGTAATATCGACAAAGACGGTATAGCCTTGGGCAACCAGAGGCGCGATTTTCTCTGGGGCTAAGGTGTGCCATTGTAGTTTTTGATAGGCTTGGTAATCCTCGCTTTTGTGCACAAATCCAATAATAGCACTGAGTCCTAAGGCGAAAAATCCCAGCACAAAAATCACCGTCAGTGGTATGGTTTTACCTTTTTGTCTTTGCCAAAGCAGCAATAAGATCGCACCTATTAATAGGCAAAGAATAAAAATACTGGTCAGCGTTATAGTGTTCATAAAATTTCCTGATTGAGAATCGCCTTTGTGATAATAGCGATGAAGGCTTAGGTATTAAGGTTTGGCTATAAAGACTTAGGTTAGCGCTAATCTTAGCGGTTAACGGCTTAAATCAGTGTGAATTTATGGGATTATCGCATTTGGGGTTCTCTTAAATAACTGTTCATTTATTGAAAATGGATTTATTAGCGTTAACGCCTTGATGGCGCGATGTTAGAATAGCAAGCAAGTTTAAGGCCCAGCAGTGGGCTTTTTTATTCGGCGAAAGGTGTCATCAATGAGTTGGAGTACTTGGTTAGGTTTATTGGCTATTTGTTGTTTGGGGGCTATGTCGCCGGGCCCAAGTTTGACTATGGTAGTACGTCATACTTTAGGTGGTGGGCGGGGAAAGGGGATCGTCTGTGCTTGGGCACACTCGATAGGGATTGGGATCTATGCGCTGGTGACGTTACTGGGCTTAGCCGTAGTTCTTAAAAAGGCGCCCTTAGTCTTTAATGGCATTGCGATTCTCGGTGCCTTATACCTTGCTTGGATGGGAGTTCAAGCGCTGCGTTCTAATGGAGGTATGCAAGCTAAATTGGCTGCAGGGGAGGCGACAGATACCTTAACCGCAGCCCGTGATGGTATCGCTATTTCTTTATTCAACCCTAAGATAATGCTATTTTTTCTTGCGTTATTCAGCCAATTTGTGATGGTCGCCGACAGCATGACGGCTAAAGCATTAATTGTTTTTACACCGTTAGTGGTCGATGGTCTTTGGTACACCTTGATAGCCTTATTGCTATCCCACTCGAGTGTGTTGCCTAAATTGAGAGAGAAAGCGGGGGTAATTGATAAGTTATCCGGCGTAGTATTAATATTGCTGGCGATCCGTGTGGTGTACACACTTTAGTGATCTATCTAAAATTATTGGTTTTAAATAACAAACACGCCATCAATCGATGGCGTGTTTGTTGATGGCTATGCATTTAAATCAAGGCGTGATTAGCCTTTAAACATTTGCACAGAATTATCAGCTTCTTCTGCCACACTTTCTTGGATAATGGGTGGATTGGCAATGTGGTCGTCTAAGTTGTCACTCAGCATTTCTTTGAATTCACTGCTAAACCATTCTAATGCGCTCTCTTTTTCAGCACCGAGATCCGCTGATTTAATCGCGGCTTCGAAGGCATTAAAACGTGCTGCGGCAAAACGGAGTGCTGTGCCAACTTTACCTACATCTGCTTCTTGTTGGCTTAGCTGATTGGCTAAGGCAATAAACTGATCGGCAAGTTCGTAAATGGTGGTGCTGCTCGTGTCGGTCATGGCGTTCACTCTAAAAAAGTAACAGATTAAAGTTCGATTCTAACTTAATTGGTGTAAGAAGGAATCGTCAGGCATTAACTATTGGGATCTGTGTCGGTAATGACGACTCCTGTATGGGAGTCATAATTAATCGACAGTTTATCGTTTGTTCGATACAAATAAGTGCACTGGCCAGGATCGGTATAACTGGCTTTATAGTCGGTTTCAGTCGCATCAATATTCAAGCGCGAGACACTTGGCTGGGCATTTTGGAATAATACTTCCCATACCGATATACAGTCTTCGACATTATCGAGTGCCGGAGAGGCCTCATTACCATGGATATAGTGTTGTGCTGGCCAACCGAAGGCGTTGAAATCTATTTGTTCGGATTGTGCTGTACCAAATACGGGTAAATCCTCTTTTGGACCTGAGCCCACTTTTACAGCCCATACGGAACGTGCCAGATTGATGGCTGATTTAAAGCCTCCGCCTGCCGCTTTAACGGTTGCAATTTGCGCATCTTGTTGCACATTGATAAATTTTGGCAGGGCCACTACGGCTAAAATACCGAGCACTATGATGACCACCACAAGTTCAATTAAGGTGAAACCCGTTTGATGTCTTTGAATTGATTTATCAGAATGTTGGATCATCATTACGTATCAGAGTGTGCGAGAATGGGCGCACTATATCACTTAATTTCGAATGTTTTAAATTGAAAGTCTTAACGTGAGACCTAGCAGGTTTAGTGGTATTACTTAGCGGCAAGTAAGGTCTGCAAACTTGCCATACCACTATAGGACTTTTAAGCTAACCCGATTATAGAATTGAGGAAGTAAAATAGTGACTCAGGTGACATGGCAAACATTTATCGATGAGCAAAGAGCTTTGCCTTATTTTCAGCAACTAAGCGCATTTGTTGATAATGAACGCAGGGCTGGGAAAGTGGTTTATCCCCCCGAAGTTGATGTTTTCAATGCTTTTAGTATGACGCCCCTTGAACAAGTCAAAGTGGTTTTGATTGGCCAAGATCCCTATCACGGCCCAGATCAAGCCCATGGTTTATGTTTTTCGGTTAAACGCGGGATAAAACCACCGCCATCTTTAGCCAATATGTACAAAGAGTTAGCGACGGATATTGAAGGTTTTGTTGTGCCATCCCATGGTGATTTATCCGCATGGGCGGAGCAGGGGATATTGATGCTCAATACTGTGCTGACGGTTGAGCAAGGCAAGGCGCATTCCCATGCCAAAGCTGGGTGGGAAGTCTTTACGACTGCGGTGCTGGAATTATTAAATCGGCAGACTCAGCCGATTATCTTCGTGCTTTGGGGCAGTCATGCCATCAAAAAAGGTCAAGTGATTAACGCACCGCAACATCAAGTGCTCACAGGACCACATCCTTCACCTTTATCGGCTTATCGCGGTTTTTTTGGTTGTGGGCATTTCTCTCAAGTGAATCAATTATTGCTTGAGCGAGGCGAAACGCCGATCCTTTGGCAGGTTTGATTTTAGGATTGCGGTTAAAGCAATAAAAAAGGTCTTACTGAGTAAGACCTTATTTTTGGGGGCGAAACTACATTAGTTTGCAATCAGTGGTTTCTGTCGACCGAAATCTTAGCTAGCGTTACTAAGGCTTGCTTATAGTCGCTATCGGGTAAAGCAGATAATGCCGCGATGGCTTTCTCTGATTCTTCAATTGCTTTTTGTTGGGTGTAGTTTAACGCGCCGCAATGGTGCAATGCTGCTACGATTTTATCTATGGCCTGAGTACCATCACCTTGCTCAATTGCTTGACGTATGAGCTGTTTCTCTTCGTCTGTGCCATGGGCAATGGCATAGATGAGTGGCAGCGTCGGTTTACCTTCGGCAAGGTCATCGCCAATATTCTTTCCTAGCTCGTCACTGTCGGCGGTATAGTCGAGTAAGTCGTCGGTAAGCTGAAAGGCGGTGCCGAGATACTTACCATAGTTGCCTAAGGCGGTTTCTTGCTCAGGCGTTGCACCTGCTAGCACGCCCGCGAGTAGCGTAGCGGCTTCAAATAACTTGGCTGTTTTGCAATAAATGACCCGCATATAGCTTTCTTCAGTGGTGTCTGGGTCATTGCAATTCATCAGCTGTAAGACTTCACCCTCGGCCAACACGTTAGTCGTATCAGCTAACACTCTGAGCACTTTCATGTTGTCAAGTTCGGTCATCATCTGGAATGAGCGGGTATAAAGGAAATCCCCGACTAGCACACTGGCACTATTGCCAAACAGTGCATTGGCGGTTTCTCGTCCGCGGCGTAACGTCGATTCATCAACTACATCATCATGGAGCAATGAGGCTGTATGGATAAACTCAATAATCGCCGCTAGCTTAAGATGTGCTTCGCCTTCGTAGCTCACCGCACGTGCGGCTAGAACCGACAGCAGAGGACGAAGACGTTTACCACCACCATTAATAATGTAAAAACCTAATTGATTAATTAGGGCGACATCTGATTCAAGCTGTTTATATATCAGCTGATTGACTGCTTGCATATCAGTGTCAGCCAGTTGACGAATAGCGTTTAAATCCATAATAGACTCTGGTTGTGGGGTCATTACGTACCCGGCCCCTGTTTAGGCTCACGTGTTATAATGAAATGAATTTTACCTAAAATTCTGACATATGACAGCACTAGCTCAACTAATGTGAGAGTTAATCCGGTCTTTTTTTATTCTTTCCTAATTAGGGCTTGCCAGAGTTAGATTCTTCGCGTAAACTCCGCGCCCATTGTCAATAAAGTTTTTGTAGCACCCTGCCTCATCCAAGAATGAGCCCGCGTGTTAGGAATTGGAGTAAAATAGCTATGTACGCTGTTTTTCAAAGTGGTGGTAAACAACACCGTGTAGCTGAAGGCCACACAGTACGTTTAGAGAAGTTAGAAGTTGCAACTGGCGAAACTATCGAGTTCGATCAAGTTCTTTTGATCGCTGATGGAGAAACAGTGCATGTTGGTGCTCCTTTAGTAGCTGGCGGTAAAGTCGTTGCTGAAGTTGTAAGTCACGGTCGTGGCGATAAAGTTACTATCGTTAAGTTCCGTCGTCGTAAGCACCACGACAAGAAAATGGGCCACCGTCAGTGGTTCACTGAAGTTAAAATTACTGCTATCAACGCATAATAGGAGTCTAACTCATGGCACATAAAAAAGCTGGCGGTTCTACTCGTAACGGCCGCGATTCAGAAAGTAAACGTCTAGGTGTTAAGCGCTTTGGCGGTGAATCAGTTCTAGCTGGTAACATTATTGTTCGTCAACGTGGTACTAAATTCCACGCTGGTGTAAACGTAGGTATTGGTCGTGACCATACTCTGTTTGCTCTGACTGACGGTAAAGTTAAATTCGAAGTTAAAGGCGCTAATAACCGTAAGTTTATTAGCATCGAAGCTTAACTTTCGAACCTAGCTTATACTGTTAAAGCCCCGCCATTGGTGGGGCTTTCTGTTTTTTGTGCTTCTATTTACGCCGTGTAGATGCTTGAGTTGGTAAATGATTACCAAGAATGAGCATTGACAGGTAAGATTGGGAGCAAAGTATCTCGAGTTTTTTGGCGACCAATGAAGTTAGACGGTATAATTGCTTCATTCAGTGGTGCCAGGAGTAAGTATGAAGTTTGTCGATGAGGCAGTAATTAGGGTCGAAGCAGGCGACGGCGGTAGCGGTTGTGTTAGCTTTAGGCGCGAAAAGTATGTACCTGATGGTGGTCCTGATGGTGGTGATGGTGGCGACGGTGGCAGTGTTTTTCTGCAGGCTGACGAAAACTTCAACACTTTGATCGAGTTCCGTTTTGAACGTTTTCACATGGCTGAACGTGGCGAAAATGGTCGTGGCCGTGATTGTACTGGTCATAGCGGTAAAGATTTGATCTTAAAAGTTCCTGTTGGTACTCGCGCGGTCGATCATGATACTGAAGAAGTCCTTGGGGATTTAACAACCCACGGTCAAAAGCTATTGGTTGCCAAAGGTGGTTTCCATGGTTTAGGTAACACTCGTTTTAAGAGCAGTACTAACCGTGCCCCACGTCAAAAGACGTTAGGCACACCCGGTGAAGTTCGTAGCCTTAAATTAGAGTTGTTACTGCTGGCTGACGTTGGTTTGCTTGGCATGCCTAACGCGGGTAAGTCGACATTCATTCGTGCGGTTTCCCGTGCAACGCCGAAAGTGGCTGATTATCCGTTTACAACACTGGTGCCTAACTTAGGTGTGGTTAATCCACGTCCTGGACAAAGCTTTGTGATTGCGGATATTCCTGGTCTCATCGAAGGCGCTGCCGATGGTGCGGGTTTAGGTATTCGCTTCTTAAAGCATCTTGAGCGTTGTCGTATTCTGCTGCACATCATAGATATTGAGCCGATTGACGGAACCGATCCGGTTGAGTCTGCGCGCGCTATCGTAGGTGAGCTTGAGAAATATTCTCCAAAGTTGGCGAGTAAGCCGCGTTGGTTAGTCTTTAACAAAACCGATCTGCTGCTTGAAGAAGAGCTGCAAGAGAAGGTTGATCGTATCGTTAAAGAAATGGGTTGGGAAGGCGATGTTTATACTATCTCCGCCTATAACCGCGACGGTACCAGTGAGTTGGCATTAAAACTCCTCGATTATATTGCGAGTCTTCCACCAGAAGACAATGAAGTCGACCCAGATAGTGAAGTTGAGTTCAAGTGGGATAATTATCATCAAGCAAACCTTGATTCATTGAATGAAGATTATGTTGATGAAGATGATGACGACGACTTTGATGATGACGACTACGACGTAGAAGTTATTTACCAAAGATAATAGTAATCTTTGAGTTTTGAGAGTTCTGTGTACGCTGATACTCAAAATGATATTACTCGGCAAGTTGTGCGTGCTGCACAATTGCTACTGGCCTACGGCGCGGAATCTGATTTAGTTGAAGAAATCAGCCAGCGTCTAGGTCAGGCTTTAGGTCTTGCCAGCGTAGAACTCTCTATTTCCTCTAATTCCCTCGTGTTAACCAGTTTGGTTCATGGTCGCTGTATCACAACTACTCGTCGTATTCGTGAGCATGGCATTAACATGACAGTCGTCTGTGAATTACAACGTATCTGTTTACTCGCTGAAAAGGGGTTGTATGGCCCAAATGAAGTGCGTAAACGCTTGGCGCGGATTGAACCTAAAACCTATCCTCCTAGCATAGTGGTATTCATGATTGGCCTGTCGTGCGCTAGCTTTTGTCATTTATTTAATGGCGATCTCACTGCATGCGTGATTACTTTTTTTGCCGCGGCAGTGGGTATGTCGGTTCGTTTAGCAATTGCTAAGCGGCATTTTAATTTATTAGTCAATTTTGCCATCACTGCTTTCGTCACCAGTATGCTGGCTCAAACGGGTTATTTGTTTGAGTTAAGCGAAACTCCTAAGGCCGCTATGGCAGCGAGTGTGCTGATGTTAGTGCCGGGTTTTCCGATGATTAATGCGATTTCTGACATGGTAAAAGGGCACATGAATGTCGGTATATCCCGCTGGGGTCATGCTACTTTGCTGACCGTTTCTTCAGTGATAGGGATTACAATTGCGATGCAGATCGGCGGAATTTTCCTATGATGGAATTATTGATAGCTCTTTTGCACGATGCTTTTTTCTCTGCCATCCCCGCCGTAGGATTTGCTATGGTATTTAATGTTCCTAAACGATTTCTTCCTTACTGCGCTTTAGCGGGAGCCATTGGCCACAGTTCCCGTACTTTAATGTTACAGTTTGGTCTGCCAATCGAGTGGGCAACCTTCGCCGCAGCGGCATTAGTAGGGATTATTACCATAGGGTTTGGTAAGCGCCACTTAGCACCACCTTTAATGTATGCTGTCGCCGCGATTATTCCTATGATCCCTGGCACTTATGCATTTAATACTGTGATTGCCTTAGTGCAATTGACCGCTCAATCTCAAGTCAGTCCTGAACTGACGGGGCAAGTGATTAGTAATGGCCTCAAAACCGTCTTTATTCTAGGGGCGTTAGCCGTGGGTTTGGCCATGCCGAGTTTGCTGTATTTCAGGACCCGCCCCGTCATTCAATAATTCTATTTCTATAAAACAGGAGTGAGCATGCGCATTGCTATGATAGCCGCGATGGCAAACAATCGAGTCATCGGAAAAGATAATAAAATGCCATGGCATCTTCCAGAAGATCTACGTCACTTTAAAGCGATGACCCTAGGCAAGCCTGTTGTGATGGGACGTAAGACCTTTGAGTCAATCGGTAGGCCCCTTCCTGGTCGACATAACATAGTGATTTCACGCCAAACGGATCTTGTGATTGAGGGTGTGACCTGTGTGACCTCGTTTGATGCAGCCAAACAAGCTGCTGGTGAATGTGAAGAGTTAGTGGTTATAGGTGGTGGCCAGCTTTATGCCGAGTTATTGCCCTGCGCCGATATCTTATATTTGACGCAAATCAATCTTGAGGTGGAAGGCGATACATTTTTCCCCCACTGGGACGATGGGACTTGGAAGGAAACTGAATCTTTGGCGAGTATAAATGCTGCTGGTTTGGAATATCGCTTTATCAATTTGGTAAAAAAATGTTAAATTGCAGCTTCTGTTGTGTACCCTGTGTGTATGGGGCGTCAGTTTATCTAACGTATTGCATCATATCGGACATTTAGTTTTCACGGAAAGAGATAGCCTATTTCGTTATCCTAGATTTCGAACGAGAGCTAAAGCCAAGAGGTCAATATCATTTAGACAATAGATGCAGCCCATACAGAATTGATAATAAAACTATAAGAAAGTATTAAGGAGTATCGGATGCGTCTTATGCCTATGGCCTTGGCTGCGTTGATTGGATTTAGTTCTATTGCTGTACCAACCTCTGCCGTTGCGGGGGAAGATCCACTCGTAGCGAGTCTTTGTGATTATGTAAAAGCTAATGACAAAAACCGCTTACGTAAAAAGTTAAAAGAAAGCCGCGTTAAGTTACGTCAGATTTACAGTGGTATCAGTTGCGATGGTGCAAGTCTATTGCGCACCGCTTACGGTGCGAGTGCGAACGATACCGGTGAGTTTGTGGCTAAGCGTTTGTCGGCGACTGAATTGAGTGTTGCTGAAGCTGATGGGATGACTATCCAAGCTTGGGCTGAAGCAAACGGTCATGGTGCTAGCCCAATTACCGCTGCAGTGAAAGAGCGTCTTGGCGCTGCTGCGGGCGGTGAAGAAGAGTAATGCGGATTTGAACTTAGCGGCACTTTAGCTCTATTTGCTGCTACGTTATATTAAGCGTCTAATATCAAGTATCTAGCATTAAGCTAGATAAAAATGCCAAACTTAAGTTTGGCATTTTTTATGGCCTTAATTTGTGCAAAGGCCGGACAGTTCGAGTCGTCAGTAAGATAGGCAAGTGAATTCGTCTCAAAAGAAAGGGCCGCTAAGCGACCCTAGGTTTTAGTGGTGATAAACATTAGACTCTAAATTCACCGACCGAAGCTTGGAGTTCTTCGGCTAATTTGGCGACTTGATGGCTAGACTGAGCCGTTTGATCTGCACCGATAGCGGTTTCTTCTGAAATTGCTGCAATATGCTCTAGTTTTTCAGAAACTTGCTGGCTTACTAAATTCTGTTCCTGCGCAGCATGGGCGATATGGGTGCCAGAATCATAGGCCTTATGCACAGATTGGCTGATGGTCTCGAGGGCAATGTTGGCTTGCTCCGTTTTTTCAACGCAGGCGTTGGCTTGAGCACGCCCCATATCCATGGCGGCAACGGCTTGCTCTGCACCTTGCTGCAACACTTCGATCATCTGTTGGATCTCTCGTGTCGACACTTGAGTGCGTGAGGCTAAACTACGCACTTCATCGGCAACTACCGCAAAACCACGACCTTGTTCACCCGCTCGGGCGGCTTCAATAGCGGCGTTAAGGGCGAGTAGGTTAGTCTGCTCAGCAATACCACGGATCACATCCAAAATTGAGCCAATAGAGGCGCTGTCCGACTGCACTTTATTGATCACAATACCCGCTTTGGCCACTTCATCGGCTAAAGCCAAAATAGTCAGTTTGTTCTCTTGTGCAATGGCACGCATATGCTGAGTTTCTTGATCAGCCTGTTTGATTTGCTCAAGGGCTTGATTGGCACTTAAAGACACCTGCTGAGCACTAGAGCTAAGTTCAGTTGTCGCAGTAGCCACTTGGTCAACTTGGCTTTTTTGTTCTTGTATGCCTGAGGTGGTTTGTGCTGTGATTGCCGATGTTTGTTCGGCTGCCGCGGCAAGTTGATTTGACCTATCTAGAATACCTATGATTAAACTGCGTAAGCTATCGACGAGACGATTACAGTTTTTTGCTAGTTCGGCAAATTCATCGTGTCCAGAATCATCTAGTTTATGGGTAAGGTTGCCTGAGGCTAAGACGTTAAGGGCATTGTTCACTTGGCTGAGTGAGCGTTTTAACGGATTCACCACAGCAAAACTCACAATCACTGCGACAACGATTGCTATTAACACGACAATCATGGTTTGTATGCTGGCAGAGTCAATCTTGGCTATGGTGTCATTGCTCATGTTCGCGGCAACAAGTTCGATGTTATCGCTGACATCATTCATGTTGGAATTGATGACTTTCACATCTTTTTCGATAATGCCTAGTTTTATCACAGCTTCTTTGGAGTGGGAGAGCTGACTCGATTTTAGCTGCAACATAGATTGCGGACCGGTGACGAGCGCTAATACTTTTTCGATATCTTTAGTGACCGAGCTTAAGGTATCCGCTTCGACGATACCTTGACCGTGACGATTCACATATTCAAGTTTGTTCTTGGTTTCGCTGATAATGTAGTCAAGTTCCTTTGAGATCAGTTCGTGCTTACTGTCTTCGTCATTTGTTACTAAATCTGCAATAGTGGTGATGATATTTCCGAGACTAGTATCAATAGCGCTGGCTGATGCAGCAAGACTCTGCTCATCGGGATTCTGACTGCTTTCTAAATCAACAATATCGAGCAGTTCTGATGAGGCATCATCGGCGGCATTTTCGAGCTTTTTCTTTAGTTCAACTAGCTGTTCTTGCTTGCTCAATGAGGCCTCACGTTCGGCGATCATGGCAATACTATCTCGCTCAAAGGTAGCAAAGCTGCCGCTTAATTGGGCAATTAAAGAAGATAGATTCTGCTGGCTCTTGACTAACTGAGTGAGGGTGGCAATTTCGTTTTTGAACTGAGTCCCGTGGTCTTCAAACACTTTACGAATATTCGGGATATTTGCCGATCTAGGAGTGTTATAGGCAATGAGGATTTGTCTTTGTTGCTCACTCAATGCTTCACTAAGGTGGTTTGTCGATTTTAGCGCGGGCAAGCTTAATTCTTGCATCATAGCAGAGCTGGCTTTTAGGCTATTGTTGGTTAAATAAGATGTAAATCCTAGCAACACGAGTAAAAGTGTGACAATACCAAATCCGCCAATCACTCTGGTGGCTACATTAAATTTCATAGGATACTCCGATTTTTATTATATTTTTCCAAATGAAAACAGGGTGATATTCAGGGTTAGGCGGCTCAGTCTGTTATCGACTTTAAGCTGTTTTAGTTTAACTCTTTTTTAACTTTTTTTGCGTAATTTTTTGGTCTTTTTCAAGATGCCATAAGGTTAAGTGTTCACCCCAGCAACAGCCTGTATCTAAAGCCTTTAATTTAGTATCGTCGACCTTGCCCATCAACGCAGCCCAATGGCCAAATACTAAGGTATGACTCTGGCGCAGCGGCGAAGCAAACTCAAACCAAGGTTTGAGTTGTGGATTAGTACAGTTTTCAGGAGGTTGTTTGCAATCAAAATCAAGTCGGCCATCGACATAAAGATAGCGCATGCGTGTTAATGCATTGATGCAATAACGTAAGCGTTCTATGCCAGTTGCACTTGGATCCCATTGCTCTGTGGTATCTGAATACATTTGGCTTATTAATGTCTCAAGATAATCATCGTGCTTGAGGGCGCGACTGACGAGTGCGGATTCTTCTCTTAATACCTCCAGCGACCACTGAGGTGGTACACCCGCATGACTCATAATGAGTTGGTGTTCAGGTAATTCACGCATAAGAGGTTGTTGTCTCAGCCAGTCAATTGAGGCTGAGATATCGGGGGATTCTAGAATTTCAGTGAGATTATCGCTGGGTTTAGCGCGCTTGAGCTTACCGTGTAATGCCATTAGATGGAGATCGTGGTTACCTAAAACCGTTTTAGCGGAATCACCTAAGGAGCGAAAAAAACGTAGCGTAGCTAAGGAGTCAGGTCCACGTGCAACAAGATCACCTACAGCCCAGAGTTCATCGCGGGAAGGATTAAAATCGACCTTAGCGAGTAATTTTTGTAACTCAGCGAAACAGCCTTGAATATCACCAACAAAATAATGCGCCACAGTACCCCTTTCCTAACGATATTAATGTAGTAAGCCTGGGGTCGCTAAACGGAAGGGACGGATTGTCGCCTGGAAACGTTCACCCGATTCGCTGACCATACCATAAGTGCCGTGCATTATGCCAAGTGGCGTATCGAGCACAGTACCACTGGTGTATTGATAGGCAGTATTCGGCGCTATGGTTGGCGTTTCACCGACAACACCGGCACCTTGGACTTCACTGGTGTTGCCATTGGCATCAGTGATTATCCAGTGACGAGTTTCAAGTTTAGCCGCTTGCTCACCTAAATTGATGATAGTGATGGTGTAACTGAAGAGGTACTTTTCATCCTCGGGCGAGGACTGCTGCTCTATATACTCAGTTTTGACTTCGACCCGAATGGAGGTGTCCAATGCGCTCATTCTTGTTCCTAGGCTCTGGTATAAGGGCACCTCAGTGCCCAGACATATTTATGCTTTCTTATCGCAAACCATGTTAGCCATAGCAACATACTGCTGCACGCTAATCTGTTCTGGGCGTTGACTTGAGTCAATCCCTAACTGCTCGAACTCATCGTCAGATAACATGTGCTTTAAGTTATTACGCAGAGTCTTACGACGCATGTTGAATGCGGTAGTACAAAGGTGGCGTAGTACGGTCACATCTTTACAAGGGAACGGCTTTACGGCGTATGGCAATAAGCGTACGACTGCTGAGTCCACTTTAGGCGCAGGGGTAAAGCTGTGGGGCGGCACTTCGAGAACCGGAACCACTTGGCAGAAGTATTGTGCCATGACCGTTAAACGGCCATAGGCTTTACAGCCTGGGCTTGCCGATAGACGCAGGACTACTTCTTTTTGTAGCATAAAGTGCATCGTTTCAATCTGTTCTGCAAATTCGAACAGGTGGAACATCAGCGGCGTTGAAATGTTGTAAGGTAAGTTACCGAATACTTTCATTTTTTTGCCAGGCACACTCAGTTGGCCAAAATCAAACTGCAGTGCATCACCTTGGTGAATAGTCAGTTTATTTTTAAGGACTGGGTGTTGATGTAAGCGTTCAACCAGATCGCGGTCGAGTTCGACAACAGTCAGATTATCCACTGCATCGGCTACAGGTTCAGTTAAGGCACCAAGGCCTGGGCCGATTTCGACCATCACATGGTGATTATCGGGTGCGATCGCACCCACAATGCGGTCAATCACATTGCCGTCGGTAAGGAAGTTTTGTCCGAAACGCTTTCTGGCCGTGTGGCCTAAATGTACTTTGTTGCTCATTAATAATGTAATCGTTTAGTTCTTTGAGGATAACTCAATGGCTTTATTCAGAGCACAGACAAAACTGCCAATATCGGCCTTGCCTGTACCCGCGAGATCGAGCGCCGTACCGTGGTCAACCGAGGTACGAATATAAGGTAAACCTAAGGTGATGTTTACCGATTTGCCAAATCCTTGTGACTTGAGAACGGGAAGTCCTTGGTCATGGTACATGGCCAAGACGACATCGGCGTCCTGTAAATATTTAGGTTGGAACAGAGTATCGGCCGGTAATGGGCCGACAATATTCATCTGGAACTCTTCTCGCAACTCGTTGAGTGCAGGAATAATCACGTCGATTTCTTCACGCCCTAAATGGCCGTCTTCACCTGCGTGTGGATTGAGGCCACAGACATAAATTTTCGGTGAAACTATGCCAAATTTGCTGATGAGATCGGCATGTAGAATCTTGATAATATGCTGTAAGCGTTGGCGCGTTATGGCTTTTGCAACATAGGCCAGAGGAATATGGGTGGTCACGAGTGCCACTTGCAAACCTGGTGTTGCCAGCATCATCACCACATCGGGGCAATTTGCTTGATGGGCAAAAAACTCAGTATGGCCACTAAAGGAAATACCTGCTTGATTGATAATGCCTTTATGCACTGGGCCTGTCACGACAGCATCAAACTCGCCGCTCATGTTTTTTTCGCCCGCATAACGCAAGGTTTCAACTACATAAGTGCTGTTTTGCTCATCGAGCTGACCGCAAATCGATTCGCTCACTAACTTAAAGGGCGCTATGGTTAATGTGCCCGCTTCTTGCGGTTTAGGAGCTTGATTTGGCTGGTAAGGGCGGAAAGTCACTTGCAAACCGAGTCGTTTCGCACGGCTCGCAAGTAATTCTGGATCCGCACAAACGACTAACTCAGCAGGCCAAGCCTGCTGAGCGAGTTGTACGACTAAATCGGGGCCAATACCTGCGGGTTCGCCAGGGGTAACGGCAATACGTTTAGTGCTCAATTAGAATTAACCTCGATTGGTCTCTGGCTGGAAGATTTCAATGTATGCGTCTGAACGCATTTCGTCTAGCCAGTTTTGCAGTTCTTCGTTAAATTTGCGACGGAAGATCAACTGGTGCGCACGGTTGCTATTGAACTGATCCGTGGCGTCGGTTTTTCTGCGTTCTTCTAATTGAGTGATATGCCAACCGTGAGTCGTACGGAATGGCTCACTAATTTGGTCGTTTTTCAAACTATTGAGCGTTTGAGCAAACTCAGGTACGTAAATGCTTGGTTCTGCCCAACCTAATTCACCACCTTTTGTGGCCGAACCAGGATCTTCTGAGTACTGACGCGCTAGGTCTTCAAACTTAGCTTCACCTGAGCGGATTTGCTTCAGGAATTGCTCAAGCATGGCTTTAGCGCGGTCTTCTGACAGGATCGGCGATGGCTTGAGCAAAATGTGGCGCGCTCTAACTTCTTCGATTTCTTTGGTTTGTAGGCCGCGAGCATCCATGATCTTAATAATATGGAAACCTGCACCACTCTTAATCGGGCCGATAATGTCACCCATTTTCGCACCGTTAATCACTTCGGCGAACAGAGTTGGCATTTCGTTGATGTTCATATAATCCCAAATACCGCCTTCGAGTGCCTTAGGACCTGAAGAAGAAGCGATAGCGGTACGACGGAAATCCTCACCACTCTTCAAACGTTCTAATACGATATTGGCGCGTTTGCTTGATGCTTCGAGTTGTTCACTGGTGGGGTTATTAGGCACGTCAATCAGGATATGGCCAATTTGGTATTCCACATCTTTCATCCCTTGTTCTTGGATGAGTTTGACTAGGCTAGTAATTTCCTGTGGTGATACTTGAATGCGGCGTTGTACTTGAATACGTTGAATTTCACCTAGAGTGATTTCTTCGCGCAATTGTTCTCGGTATTGGCTGAAACTTAAACCTTCGCTTTCAATTTTTTGTTGCATCTGCGCGACAGACATTTTTTGTTCGCGCGCGATGTTTTCAATCGCTTGGTCTAGTTGTAAGTCACCAATATTCAGCCCTATACGACTAGCCATTTGCAATTGTAGGCGAGTTAAGATTAAACGCTCAATCACCTGAGTGCGCAGGGCACTGTCAGAAGGTAACGATTGGTTTGCTGCTTTGGCATTCGCTTTAACAGTGTCAATCATGTTAGTGATTTCACTTTCGAGCACTATGCCGTCGTTAATTTGGACTGCAACGCGGTCTAGCGGCTGGGGTGCGGCCAATGTAGGTTGGCTGATCGCGAGTGCAAATAAAGCAAAAATCAGATGTTTACTGGGTTTCATCCACAAAATCCTTGGCACGTTCTAAGGTCAGGTTCGACGGCTTAATTGAAATAACTTTACCATTTATATCGAAATTACAGTGAGTTGCCCTAATGTAATTTTTTGGCGACGCATTTGAGTGCAAGGTTAGACCTTAAGATCCGCTTTTATTCGCTTTAGCAAAAGGTGAACGGTAAAGCACTCATTAATCTGTTTGGACTCTGAGTCCTTGTTGAGGTTCAGCAATCTATCACAATTCTTTGCTAATTCCTCAGATAAAGCGGTTTTCTGTAGTTAAACAGGCCGTCATTGAGCATATCGGATACGCCTAATGGGCCAGAACCACCGAGTCCCTTAATGATTAAGTTCAGGTAGATACCACTATCAAACTGCTCACGAGGATCAATTGTGGCAGAACCTATGTTGTCGTCATAGTTGGTTTTAATGCGATAATGATAACTAAGTCTTACTGCGTAACAGCATGATTCGTACTGGATACCTGTGTAGGTTTCAATACTGCGACTTTCGTTAAGGTCATAATACCAATTACCAACAAAGTAGAGGTCATCACTGATTGGCCAAGCGCCACGAACGCCCGCTTGGGAGATGTTCACTGTATCATTGGTATTTGAGTTCAATAAATCAGGGACATAGCGATAGCTAAATTGCAGCAATTTATTCGCTTCAGGTCTGAAATCTAAGGTGACTTCAGATTTTTTATTATCACTGGTGTTGGTATCGTACTGAATCGCAGCCCCCATATACCAATCATGGGACAAGCGGGTATCTAACTCTGCAGCAAGTACTGAAGTTGATTGATTAGACTCAAAAATACTGTCTTCGTAACCGACTTTACTGTCTTGCAGATAAAAAATTTGTCCTAGACTGAATTTAGTGGCTTCTTGGTTGTGACTATCAAACAGGCGTGTAGTAACACCTAGAGTGACTTGATTTGCATCGGAAATCCTATCCAGACCCGAGAAGCGACGATCACGGAATAGACCAAAGTAGTCGTCCTGTAATTGAGCCGTATCATAAATGCCTATGTTGCGTTGATCTTCGTAGCCGACATAAAGATATTGAAATTGTGGCTCGAGCGTTTGGCGGTAGTTTTGATCGAAAAGCTCAGTAAAACGTTCGAAGTTGATTTGACCATTAATCCGTACCTGCGGGATGGTGCGATTCACTGTGTCGTCAACAACTATGTCTGGATCTTCGTTATGCTGCCAATAATTGGTCTGCATCAACTTAACTTGACTGGTGAGCGAGCCTGAAGGCCCATGTATTGGCAGAGTTACGCTTGGTGACATGTACAAACGAGTCGCCGTATTAACATTGTTGTCCTGATGGGCAAAATTCGTTAGCTCCGAATTGAAACCAAAATCTAAATTGTTCCAAAAATCAGCAGCGCGATAGTTAAAGTTAACCTGAGGCATGACTTGATATGGTTTTTCATCCTCACCCAGTACTTTAATATCTTGTACTCGGGTGCTTAGATCCCAGTTACTTTCGAAGTAGCTGATTTCACCTATGCGTGATAACTGGTTATCGGTTGCACGGTTAACATCTGACTTTAAGTCATTGAAATAGTTGTTATCTGATACATCGGTAAAATTCGCTAATACACGCCAATTTTTGTCGATCGCCCCTTGATGCTGCCAGTTATATAAGTAGCGATTCGGGCTACCATCGATCAATTGGTCATTGCCTAGATATTCTAAATTGACTCGGCCATTTTGGGCCTCACCCGCCAGATAACCAAACTCTGTTTTAGTGAATAAACCACGGTTTGACATATAGCTAGGTGTAAATGTTAAATCGTACTCTGGGGCAATATTCCAATAATAGGGTGCGGAAATTTCGACACCATCAGTAGTGCTAGTGCTAAAACTAGGGTAGAGAAAGCCAGATTTACGTTTGTCTGAAACGGGGACTGTCATGTAGGGAATATAGAATACAGGTACACCGCCAATTCTTAGTTTGGCATTCCAAATTTCGCCCCATTCTTCTTCACTGTTGATCTTGATCTTTTCGGCCTCGAGTAGCCAAGACACATTGTCAGGAGGGCAAGTAGTGAAGTTGGTATTCGTTAAAATTAAATTGTTATTGATAGTAATTTGCAGTTTTTCGGCATCACCGTGAACTTGTTGGCCATGGATCCAATATTGTGCGCCTTTAAGGGTGGCACGGTTTGTCCGCATTTGAGCTTGTAAGGATTCGGCTGTAACGGTGAAGTTACTGTCTTGAAAGACTAAATTACCATTGGCATCAAACTGTTCAGTAGCTTGATCTAAAATCGCCTCATCGGCTGCTATGTGCCTATCGCCTTGGCTAAAAACCACATCGCCACGGAAAATCGCCTGCTTCCCCATTTCGGCATTGGTGTTATCAGACGCAATACGAATTTTGTTGAGTTCAGCCGCACTCATCCCTTGGGTTTGAGATACGATACGGGGTACTGGCGGTTCGATTAAGCATTGGGATGCCGAAGCGGTTAGAGAGTCGTCTGCCAGGACTAATTGCGGTAACAGGCTCAGGGCCAGAAGGTATCGGATCTGCATCTTTAGGTCAGTAATTATGATTTCTTATTCTGGACAAGTATGGATGGGGAAAGTTGCAATTGACAAACGCAACATCGCTTAATAAATCTCTCAATTTCTTAGCTGTTTCCAAATTCTATGCCAGCTATAATAAAGCAATTTTTCTTTAAGAGCCATGAAATGACTTTATCCGATCCGAGATTTCTTTCCCTTAATCAGTGGCTGAATGCTTATTTTTCCTGTGAGGTGATGCCTGTGTTGATTTCCGGAGACGCAAGTTTTAGGCGTTACTTTCGGATTTCGATGCCCGATGCCACCTTTATCGCCGCCGATTCACCGCCTCAGTTAGTGCCTATCGCCCCCTTTATTGCACTGTCGAATGCTTATTCAGCCGTGGGACTGACAGTTCCAAAAGTAATCCACGCCGATGCCGATTTGGGTTTTATGTTGATGAGTGATCTGGGCGATACCCAACTCTTATCTGTATTGACGGTACAAAATGTGGAACGGTTTTACCGTCAGGCGCTCGATTTATTACCGCAAGTGGCCGCGGTAATTGAGTGCAAGAATCTTGATAGCGGTTTAGTTCAGGCATTACCTAACTACGATGAAGCCTTTGTGCGCCGTGAATTACACATCTTTACTGAGTGGCTGTTAGGAACACATCTTAATTTGTCTTTGGACGCTGCTGAGTTGCAATTGCTGAATGATACTTTTGATCGCCTCGTCGGCAATGCGCTATCTCAACCTAGTGTGGGAATGCATAGGGATTTCCATAGCCGTAATCTTATGCTGCAAGCGGACAAGCTGTGCGTGATTGATTTTCAGGATGCTGTCGTTGGTCCTGTGACTTACGATGCAGTATCACTACTACGCGATTGTTATATTCGTTGGCCACAGCCGTTAGTCGCAGACTTGATGCGGTATCATTATCAGCAAGCATTAGCGCTTGGTTTTATTCCCGCACAGACTCATTTTGAGCAATATCAAACTTGGTTTGATCTCATGGGCTTACAGCGTCACATTAAGGCGGTAGGGATTTTTGCACGGTTAAACTATCGCGATAGTAAACCTGCGTATATGGCGGATATTCCACTGACATTAACGTATATTGTCGACATCTCGCTGCAGTATCCCGAACTCGTGCCATTTGCACACTGGTTAACTCGTCGTGTGTTACCTGCGTTTAGTGTGAGTCAGTCTTCATCTGAGGTTAAGTAATGAAAGCCATGATCTTGGCCGCTGGACGAGGGGAAAGGTTACGGCCGTTAACGGACAGTTTGCCTAAACCTATGGTGCCAGTGTTAGGTAAGCCGCTGATTGTTTATCATATTGAAAAACTTGCCGCGATAGGCATAGTCGATATCGTCATAAACCATGCTTGGCTAGGGCATAAGTTAGTTGAAGCACTGGGCGATGGTAGCGCTTTTGGGGTACGCATTCGGTATAGCGCTGAAGAGAGCTCGTTAGAAACCGGCGGCGGCATTAAACGCGCTTTGCCTTTATTGTGTGAGGACGGAAGCGACGAACCTTTTTTAGTGATTAATGGTGATGTGTTTATTGATGCTTTACCGCCAATCACGCAACTGGCAGCGGATAGGCTCGCTCACTTATGGTTAGTGCCTAATCCTGAGCAGCATCCAAATGGCGATTTTGCTTTGAATGGTCATCAAGTGCAGGAGCGTGGCGATGTTAAGTACACGTTTTCGGGCATAGGCATTTATCACCCTGCACTATTTCATGACACGCCGCAGGGCGCCTTTGCACTGGGTCCGTTGTTGAGAGCGCAAATGGCTCAAGACAGAGTTAGTGGTGCCTTGTTTAATGGATTTTGGTGTGATGTCGGTACCATTGCACGATTGCAAGCGCTTGAACTAAGGTTACAAAGTAACAAGTAAATTTCGGTGCTGGCATATCCATAGGATTAAGCTAGTGCATCAAATTCATAATAGAAATCAGGAAATAAGATGCGGCTTTGGGGTAAGTTTTTTGGATTTGTCATTGGCTTTATGTTCGGCCGTATTTTTGGGGCACTGCTAGGTTTGTGGCTCGGTCATCTTTACGATAAGCGTGCTGCATCGGGCGTGGGTTTTCGACAGATCCTAGGGCAGGCTAAGAATCGCCAAGCCATTTTCTTTAATACCACATTTGCAGTAATGGGGCATGTGGCGAAAGCATCAGGACATGTTACCGAAACCGATATTCGCATTGCGACCTTATTAATGGAGCAAATGCGTTTAACGGGAGAAGCCCGTAAAGAGGCGCAACAGGCATTTCGTGAGGGTAAATCGGCGGATTTTGATCTGCGCAGCAGCTTACAAGCTTTCCGTGTTATTACGATGGGACGCAAAGAGTTAGTGCAGATGTTCATCGAAATCCAGATCCAAACGGCACTGTCTGATGGTGAATTGGATCCCGCTGAGCACGCTATCTTGATGACGATTGCTCAAGAGTTAGGTTATGGTCGAGCGCAGTTAGATGAATTACTTAAACGCTGGCAGGCGGAGTTTCGTTTCCATCAAACATCGAGTGGCAATAAAACATCGATTACTGATGCCTACAGTTTACTTGGCATTACGAACGAAGCTAGCGACCAAGAAGTTAAACGGGCTTACCGTAAATTGATGAATGAACATCATCCCGATAAGTTAGTGGCGAAAGGGTTGCCACCGGAAATGATGGAGCTCGCTAATCGTAAGGCTCAGGATATTCAAGCAGCCTATGACAGAGTCAAGTCTGAGCGCGGTATGCGTTAGCCTTGATAAAATTGGTTTTTGTAAAAGATAAGGAATTCATTATGAAAAACACTTACCGTTTGTTGCTGTTGGCGAGTTTGTTACCTGTGGTTATGTCTACGCGGGCCGAGGTATTTGTCGCACCTTTTGGCGGTTATAGTCTGGGGGGCGGTCAATTTGATGTGAATCAATATGAGGTCAACACAGATCAAACGGGTGATAAGGCCGATGTGAAAGTCGAGGAGTCGAGTCATTACGGTTTGATGGTGGGTATTGGCACCAATGATCCCGGTAATATTTATCTTTTATATAGTCATCAAGCCTCTGAACTGAAAAGTGGCGGCTTGTTTACGCCAGACTTTTTTACCTCGTTAGATTTAGATTACATCCACTTGGGTGGCACTTTATATTTCCCCCGTGGCGATATCCAGCCCTATGTCACCGCCAGCGCGGGGATCACCCGCATGCTACCTAGCGGTTGGTCGAGCGAAACGCGTTTCTCCATGGGGATTGGTGGCGGGGTAGAGTATCAAGTGACGCCACACTTTGGCCTGTTTGCGGATATTCGGGGTTATGCGACTTTTATCAACAGTGACACTTCGCTGTTTTGCAATGAAGATGAATGCCTATGGCACATTACGTCGGATGTGATGTGGCAGGCTCAGGCTAACCTTGGGCTCAAAGTCAGTTTTTAGATTTAACGCATCGTCTTAAAAGGAGATTTAGTGGCATGAAAATAGTCGTACTTGATGGTGAAACCTTAAATCCTGGCGATCTCAGCTGGCAATCCTTAAATGAATTAGGCGAGTTTGCGTGTTTTCCCCGCACAAGTGGCGCTGATATTGTCGCGCGAGCCCAAGGTGCTGAAGTCATTCTCACCAATAAAACGCCCTTGAATGCAAAGACGCTAGCGCAACTTCCTAGTCTCAAATACATAGGCGTATTGGCCACGGGCACGAACGTTGTCGATATCGCGGCAGCTAAAGCGCAAGGTATAGTGGTCACTAATGTGCCCGCTTATGCGCCTGATGCCGTTGCGCAAATGGTGTTTGCCCATATTCTGCATCACACCCAAGCCGTGGCCGCCCATCATCAAGCTGTGGTCGATGGCCAGTGGGTGAACTGCCAAGATTTTTGTTTTACTTTAATGCCGTTGCAATCTTTAAAAGGCAAGACTTTAGGCTTAATAGGTTATGGCGATATCGGTCAGCAGGTGGGAACGCTCGCCCTCGCATTCGGGATGAAAGTTCTTGTCAATACTCGTTCAATCATCAAGGATTTACCCCAAGGCGTGATGTGGGCGCAACGTGATACTGTGCTTAGCGAATCAGATATTATTTCGCTCCATTGTCCGCTTACTCCAGAAACTGAGCAATTTATCAATCAACAAACCCTCGCCTTGATGAAGCCTAATGCGCTGCTGATTAATACAGCGCGCGGTGGATTAATTGATGAAGCCGCGCTTGCTGCTGCGCTGGCTCAAGGCAAGTTATTTGCCGGCGTGGATGTGTTATCGACCGAGCCGCCCACTGCAGATAATCCCTTACTGCATGCGCCTAATATCAGCATCAGCCCGCATAATGCGTGGGCGACGAAGGAAGCAAGGCAAAGTCTACTCAATATCGCAGTGGCGAATTTGAACGGTTATTTGAAGGGGGAAGTGATTAACTGCGTGAATAAGTAAAGCGGTATGCGTCTTTCTCTCTTTCATCATATCGACGTTGAGAGAGAAAGACGTAAATGGTTATTTATTATTGAGTTTTTCTTCTACGCATCCACCACACACCCAATAAGCCTGTGAGGGCTAATACGCCAAATACGACGGGCTTTTTCAGCTTGTGGTACAGGGCGTTCCATTCTGCCATTTCATTCGCCTGCGCTCGTTTTACTGCACCGTCAAAATCGGGCGCTTCACACTGCAAACCAAAGTTCTCGGCCCAAGGCACAAAGGGGCCGTTGGCGACGTATTTTTTGTAGTAACGTAGGGCAAGTTCTTGATCTCGATACAAGACCCAACCTGTGGCTTGGCAGAGTAGCGCTGCATAGGCTTGGCTGTTGTGGGGTACATGATCCGATGCCTTGTTGGCTAGTTCTGCTGCCGTGTAGCGATAATGGAAGCGTTTATCGGGAATTGCTTGGCTGGCGCTGATCCGCAGTTGTTCTTTCTCAGCCAGTTTGCTCGGCTCATTCCAATCACTTAGATCGAACACACCTTGGTAAATAGTGTAATCCGGGGCTAATTCAAATCCTAAGAGTTCCATGCCTTGGTGGCGAGCAAGTTCGGCAACAGCCCAATAGGCTTTCGCGCTATCAATGCCTTTTGTTTTTTTTGCTGCATTCAGCTCTGTGCCGTAGGCAAGGGCGCTGGCATTCAGTTTAGGATTAGGGAAGTAAACCGGCGCTTCAGCTATCGCGCCTTCGCGTAATAGCCTGCGACCTAACAAGTAGCGCAAGCGGTTGTTAATTGGCTCAATATTATCGTACCAGTCGCTGTCTTTAGGGTATTCAAAGGCGATAAATGGCACATGTTCGTCGATAAATAGCTTAAGTTCAGCCGTGGTGAGTACGCGCTCCGCCACATAGGCGATGTCTTGCCAGTACTCATCACCGCTGGCGAGTAAGTGATTGAGCGCATCGACATATTCGCCACGCTCTAGTGACAACACCCCTTGCTCGGCACGAATACGGCAGTAAGTGGCTGTATCTTCATCGGCATTAATGGCTTGTTGCTGAGTTTCTTTAGCGTCAACAGTGGCCGAGATCTTATTGAGCTGCTCAGGGAAGTGACGCGCAGCCTGAGCATAGGCCTTGGCCGCTTCTGCTTGATCGCCCTTTTGTAGCATTAATTTTGCGTTGAGCCACCAAGTGAGGCCGCTCGGTTTCGCTAGCGTTAATAGGCGCTCAGCACTGGCATAATCCCCTAACTGGTAATAAATCGCCGCTAATTTATCGCCATGGTTGAGCTGTAAGCCATCCGTTGGAAATACTTTAAGGAGCTCAGCAACCTTTAATCCCATTTCCGAAAGCTGGCCATTATAGGCAAATTCATTAGTGCTGCTTTGCCAATAGGCAATCAATAACTGCTGCACGCTCGCCTGTTGCAGTAGCGGCTTAAGTTCAGCAATCTCTTTACTCATCAAAGTGCGGCTTAACATCAATAAGGAATCATAACCGCCGCTATCGCCCTGTACCGATTGGGTGGCATAGAGCTCAATAGCTTTATTCAGTGCATCAGGGGTGAGAGCCATTTGCAGCTCTGACTCAGTTTCACCTGTAGCTTGATTGGTCAATTGCGGGAGCGGCTGGCCTTGGTGTAGCAGGATATAGGCTTGTTCACCTAAGCTCGCTAAACTCAAACGCAGGGGATCGGCTGCGCCTTGTGCGACTTCGGTTTGTAATTGTGTCAGGTAAGCATTGGCACGATTAAAATGTTCAGGATCAGCCGAAGTTTTGCTTAAGATAAGCTCAATACGCGACAGCGAATAGAGTGCCCACAGGCTACGAGATGCGCGTTCACTTTGTGGTAATTTGATGATTTTGCTGAAATAGTTACTCGCCCTCTCATAATCTTTTGCTTCAAACGCTACGGCACCTAAGGTGTACCAAGTTAGCGCTTGTGGTAGATCTTTGTCTAACTTAGCGGCCATTTGCTCGGCTTCAATGGGGCCCGTTGCATCCCGCAAAGTGTTCACTAAGGCTAAATGGGCGTCACTTAACTCGCTGTTTTCAAAGGCGCGAGTTTGTGAAAGATAACGGCTATGCACTTCATCCCAGAGATATTCCTGTGCAGCGGGTGCATCTTGATACTGCCAAGGCAAAGGTTTTGCGAGGGCGGTGAGCTGCTGGCTGAAAGAGGTTTGCGGTAAATAACTGAGATTGCTCTGCCTATCCTGAGTGAGTTGCAAAGGAAAATCGGGGCCGCAGGCCAATAGCATAGGGGAAAATAAGCTTAAACAAATGAGCGTGGTCTTTTTAAGCATAAAAGCCCGATTGGGTATTGCCATGGTAAATGATAGTTTTGGCTTATGGCGCATAAATTCCCTGTAAATATAATGACTCACAACGTGCCCAGCCTATCACTTTTTGGCCGCCAGGGTTGAGCATGTGTGTTTGAATGTCTCTGTTTGATTGCGGCATAGGCATGATTGCAGTGCGTGAAACTGTTTTGGTTGGTGTCAACGCTGCTGTATTCTCAGCTCGCCATTGCCACGTTAACAGCCCATCTTTTTGTATTACGCTATAGCCATTTTGCGCATCATACCCGCTGCAAGCTTGTCCCGCTAGCGACAAAAGAGGAGGAATTTCACCTGCAATATTACCGTGATTCATTAAGCTCAGTTGAAATAGCTGTGGCCTGTGGATTTCCAGATTTTTTGGCTTATTTTCAGCGGCTAATGTCGTTTGGGTTGTGGCCTCGTTATCGCTTGAGATCACTAATTCAATCTTGGCGGCAAGTTCACCTTGCTGTGCAACGGCGATTAAGGTGTTGAGTGGCCAAACCCTTTTATCCCCTTCCAGCGGCAGCCTAAACCAGATAATGCCTCTGAGTTTGGCATCTTTTTGAGTGTGTAGTTTTTGCACAAAGGCTTGTAATACTAGAGGATCGGCCATCAGTTCCTGTACTACATTGGCTGATTTGAGTTGATCGCGCAGCGGTGTTTCACTTTCAACTTTATAACCTGAAGCTGTACTGATGACCGCCGAACCATAGGCGGGGAGCGCAATAAGGTAAGGAACAGTGCTGATATTTGAGAGTTGCTGCACCCACTGCCAACCTTGAGTCGCATCGAATAGTCCGAGGCGTGGATCGCTTACGCTGTGAATTTGTAGCACCAGTTCATCAATACTGGTGAGTAACACGGGAAAATCGGCGCTACTGAGCCAAGCGGGCAGTGCAGTAATGCTGAGTTTGAGTTCTGCGGGTAACTGCGCTTTAAGCTTTTTAAGAAAATCCCGATAGGCTGGCAGTTTACTGTTGGCACTGTCGTGGTCGATTTCAACCCCCGCGATGTGCGTGCCTTTTGCCTGCCAATTTGCTAGTACTTGGCTGATTTTATTGATCACTTGTTCATCATTTAAATGCGCGAACTGACCATCTAAGCGAATCACGGCAATTTTTGGCCTAGGATCTGCCTGCAACCAAGCATGATTGACCGCAACTTCAAACCAAATGTCTGCGCCATTGGTTTTGGGATGTGCTTGCAGCGCTAAAATACGTAATCCTTGGAATGCACTTTGGCTTTGCACTAATGCCGTTTGATTGGCGGGGCGCCATTGGCGCTGCCAGATATAGACTTCCTGCGCGAGTGGCGCTCGAAGCGTTGTTGCTTCTGTAGCGGCTTTTACTGCGACACTGGTATTTGGGCTAGCCGTGGTTTCATTAGCGTTCGATGCTGGCTGACAGGCGCTCATAAATACGGCGGCGCTCAACAAAGCAAATAAGAACCATTGATTTTGGCTTATGTTTTTAACCAGATTGCCTATGCCCATACTACTGCTGTCGATTCCGTTTTGAGTGAGACATTACTATGCCTGAAAAATGCCACTTATACATCGCGGTCAAACTTCTGATAATGCCCACTAAGCTTGGTTTTCCTTTTGGTGCCTTGCTAATCAATATCAGAACTCAGATCTCAAAAATCAGGAGCGACTTGAAAGCGCATCTGTTCACGGGTGACGGGATGTTGAAGTATCAATAAATCTGCATGCAGATGCAGGCGATTGGCACGAGTGCCGTACAGATCGTCACCCAAAATGGGCGTATTTAGCCCTTCTGAGTGGGCGCAGTGAACTCTGAGTTGATGGGTTCGGCCCGTTTTTGGGGATAGATATACGCGGGCTGTACGTGCCATTTCATCGATATGGCTTAATTCCCAATAGGTTTGGGCCGCTTTGCCAAACTCGTGGCAAACGAGTTGCCTCGGTCTATCGTCTAAATCGCCACGTAGGGGTAAAGAGATTTGTCCTGCTGCCTGCTTATCTGCCATTGCTGTAGGGATCCCTGCTAAAAGTGCCACATAACGCTTAGTCACTGTGCGCTGGATAAACTGTTTTTGCAGCTGTTTATGGGCGTCTTTTGTCAATGCGATCACCATTAATCCCGAGGTCGACATATCGAGCCTGTGGACGATAAGTGGTCCAGTGGCATTGGGAAACGTTTGCCGCATGCGCGAATACACTGAGTCTTCAATCTCTTTGCCGGGCACTGATAAAAATTCGGCGGGTTTGTTCACAATCGCCATCGCCTCGTCTTGGTAGAGGATGTTTAAGGTTTTGCCTTCGGCAGGGTTCGTCAGCAGGGGATTATCATCGACAACAAGCCCTTCGAGCATATGCCCCAAGATAGGCTGGCATTTACGCAGACAGGCAGGATAAAACTGCTTATGTTGGCGAATTTCTGATTTTGGCGGCGCCCCCCACCAAAATTCGGCAATCGCCAATGGTTTAAGACCGTGTTTAAAGGCGTAATGTAGCAACTTAGGGGCGGCACATTCTCCCGAGCCTGCTGGCGGCGTTAACTCAACCGTCCCGTTAAATATGCCGTTAAGGCTTTTTTCTGAGCCGCGAATATTCAAAAAACGATACTGCTCAAACAGCTTTTGCTGCAGCGCCGCCGAGAGCTGTTTACGCTGTAGTCTTAATGCGTCACGCTTATCAGTGAGCAGAGTTAATGCTTGGCTGATGGCATGGATACGTTCATCCCAATAGCGTTTAATATCTCTTAACTGATTCTTTTCATTAATGCTTTCTTGGCTGAGTTTAGCTTCGATTGCCGTATTTTCACGTAAAGTCTCATCAGTCGGATTGGCAGCCCATTGCACTGCGAGTTGATTGCGCTGCGTCTTGCGGGATTGACGGCCGTCGATCATCACTTGCCTGTGGGCGGCAAGCTTGGCTTGTGCTTGAGCTTGCTCAGCGTTGAGTTCGCTCGATAGCCGAGGAATATCGGGATGATTTTCTACTGCAAGTAGCTGCTCGTTAATTTGGTTGATTTGCAGATTTTCGGCGTGGAAAAAATTGTCCTTAGCCAGCATATCAAACACAGGTGGAACGAAGCGTGGCCAATGGTTCTGCTCAGCTAACTTGCCCGAAAATGCCGACAAATAGCCCACATCTCCCTGCGGATCTTGCACTAAAAGTACACCAAACATTTTACCAATGGCACCGGTTAACTCCCCCGTGAGGCCAAAGTTATGTTGCCAATCGTTTTGAGTCTCAAGGTGGCGTTGTAATTCGTTGGCTGCGATCACGCATAATGGATGCGGTTCGTAATAGAAAGGAAAGGTAAAACGTTGCGGCAGGGCATAGGCATCAATGGCTTGTGTGAAAGAGGTAAAGCAAGAAGGCTGAAGATGCATATTGGGGTCTACTGTTGGTTTTACTTATCTGGGTTAATTATCGGAGTTAATTATCTGAGTTAAGCCACAACTTAGGATGATGGCTAGCAAGAAAGGGCGCTAGTTTACTCTGTCGATTTGGGACTGTCGATTTTGGGCAGTCACTTTTTATTGGTACGGATTTTAGATACGGCTCTGTGTTGAAAAAGGGAAATGGCATTAAAGCGCATTTCCCTTTGATGTGTCGCTTGTACTTAAAGCCAATTTTAAACGGTTAAACCCGCTTAAAAGATGACTTTTACTTTACTGGCGCTATCGAGTGCTTTGCTGATTGCGCTGTCGATATCGATATCACGGGCAAGCGCGACACCTAAACGGCGGCGACTATCAATATCGGGTTTGGCGAATAATCTAAGCTGAGTGTTGACCGCTTCTAATGCCGCACCAATCCCTTGATAGCGGATATTGTTTGAGGTGCCTTCGGCCAAAATAACCGCCGAGGCACTTGGACCATGCTGATGGATATTGGGAATAGGCAGGCCGAGAATCGCTCTCACATGTAGGGCAAATTCTGATAAATCTTGGCTGATGAGTGTGACTAAGCCTGTGTCGTGGGGTCTTGGCGAGACTTCAGAGAAATACACTTCATTGCCTTTAACAAACAGTTCTACGCCAAATAATCCATAACCGCCAAGGGCTTCGACGACTTTGCTCGCAATTGCTTGGGATTTTGCTAACACTTCATCGGACATGGCTTGTGGCTGCCATGACTCGCGATAATCGCCATCTTCTTGCCTGTGGCCAATGGGCGCACAAAAATGAATGCCGTTGACTGCGCTGATGGTTAACAGGGTGATTTCATAATCGAAGGGAATAAAGCCTTCGACTATCACGCGACCGCCGCCGGCGCGTCCGCCTTCTTGGGCGTATTGCCACGCTTTATGGCTGAGGGCGATATCGCGAATAACGCTTTGGCCTTTGCCCGAGGAACTCATGACTGGCTTCACCACACAGGGAACGCCAATTTCACTAATCGCTTGATTAAATTCGGTTTCGGTATCACAGAAAAAATACGGAGAAGTCGGTAAACCTAAGGTTTCAGCGGCGAGACGACGAATACCTTCCCTGTCCATAGTGAGCTTTGTTGCCCGAGCTGTTGGGATAATATTCACCCCTTCGGCTTCCATGTCCACTAAGGTTTGGGTGGCGATGGCTTCAATTTCTGGGATGACTAAGTGCGGTTTTTCTAACTCGATAACCGCACGCAGGGCGTTGGCATCGAGCATATTGATCACATGGGAGCGATGCGCGACTTGCATGGCGGGGGCGTTGGCGTAACGGTCAACGCCAATCACTTCAACGCCTAAGCGTTGCAGTTCAATGGCCACTTCTTTGCCAAGTTCACCGCAGCCGAGCAACATGGCGCGTCGTGCGCCCTCAGTGTAGGGAGTGCCTATCATGTGTGGGTACCTTTGAGATTGTAGGGATGATGAGTTTTATGCTTGCGTTCTATGTCGCAATGATGTGGCTAGTTTAGCCTGAACAGGCTTTAGGGTCATGGAGTAAATCGACAAGTGTGTCCCGGATCACTGGGGGCAAAAACGAAACAGCATATCTTTGGTTAATATTGGGGCTGAGGTTGAGAGTAAACTCAAATGTTAATGTCATGTTGGTAGCATGTTTGGGGACCATCCACTAATCTTTGGGATGGAATACATATTATTAATACAAGGAGATGCGGATGTTCTTAGATTACTTTGCGTTAGGTATTTTATTTTTCGTCATCATTATCATGTTTTATGGTGTCATTGCCATTCATGATATCCCCTATGAAATAGCCAAAAAGCGTAATCATCCCCAGCAAGATGCATTGCATATCGCCGGGTGGGTGAGTCTATTCACCCTACATGCAATTTGGCCATTTTTATGGATCTGGGCGACTTTATACCGTGAAGATCGCGGTTGGGGGTTCAATACTGTAATGAAGCGAGAATTAGTTTTAGAGGAGGATGTGAATTCATTGCGCGAGACGGTCAGAGGGCTTCAGACTCGGCTTGAACAGTTAGAGCAAATAACTCCCATGAATATAGCGCCTGCTGTGGATGCGATAAAAACAGACAAAGTTGAGGTATAACATGGATTTATTACTCATACTCACCTATGCGGCCGTGTGTATTGCTATCTTTAAAGTCTTTAAAATTCCGATGAATAAATGGACTGTTCCTACTGCAGTGCTGGGTGGAGTGTTCATTATTGGTACCTTATTGCTCGTGATGAATTACAACCATCCTTATTCTCGTTTTGCCCGTGAATATTTTGTCACTATCCCTATCACACCCGCAGTAAAAGGCTTAGTGACTTCGGTGGAAGTGCAGCCTAATGTGCCTGTTAAACAAGGGGATGTGTTATTTCGTCTCGATCCTATTCCCTTCGAGGCCGTTGTTAAACGTAAACGCGCTGCTTTGATGGAAGCAGAGCTCCAAGTGCCACAACTCGCCGCGGCGTGGGAGTCGGCTAAGGCTAATGTAGAGCGCGCTAGGGCCGATAAAGACCGTAATAAATCTGCCTTCGAGCGTTATGAGTTAGGCCGCAAGAAAGGGGGCGCGAATTCGCCTTTTACTGAACTAGAACTCGATAATAGGCGTCAATTGTACTTAGCCTCAGAGGCACAACTGACCGTCGCGAATGCTGAAGAACTGCGTGTCAGGCTGGCCTATGAATCTAATATTGATGGTGTTAATACCAAAGTGGCTGGCTTGCAAGCTGATTTAGCCAGTGCACTCTACGATTTAGAACAGACAGTCGTGCGGGCACCTGCAGATGGTGTGGTAACGCAAATGGCACTTCGTGCGGGAGCGATGGCAGTGCCTTTACCATTACGTCCAGTAATGAGCTTTATTCCCGACGAGCAACGCTACTTTGCGGGGGCATTCTGGCAAAACTCGTTAATGCGTTTGCAGGAAGGTGATGAAGCTGAAGTGATATTGGATGCCGCTCCAGGACAAATCTTTAAGGGAAAAGTGGCGAAAATATTACCCGCTATGGCTGAAGGTGAAGTTCAAATGGGCGGCGCGCTGCAGTCATCGGCTCGTTTATTTCAAAATGGTCGCGTGATTGTGCTGATTGATATCGAAGATGATGCTATCCGTAAGCAATTTCCTGCGGGTGTTTCTGGGCAGGTTGCAATTTATACTGAACATTTCCATCATGTCGCTGTGATGCGTAAAGTATTGCTGAGGATGCAAGGTTGGCTGAATTACTTGTTTTTTGATGGACATTAACCCTTAATCGGTTAACTTTTGTCTGTTGTATTAAGTCCAGTTCGCTGGACTTTTTTGTGACACATTTTTGGGTGAATAAAAAGGAATTTGAAAGCATGCAAGATATTCACGATTTAACCTCAGTGCTGCGCTCCAATACGCCAATTGTAGTGATTGAAACCTATGAAGAATATCGCGTGGTTGAGCTGCTTAAGCGGGTCGCCAGTGTGCTTTATCAACCTGTGTTTACATGGAGTATCACCCAAGGTCTGGCACGGGTCGATAAGCCCTTGGCGGCGCAAAAGTTTAATAGCGAACCTACAGATTTGCTCGGGCAAATTAAATCAACCTCGCAGCAGGGAATTTATGTGCTGTGCGACTTCCATCCCTTTGTGATTGATGCACCTAAGAATGTCCGTTTGCTTAAAGAAATCGCCCTTGAGTACGAGACGCTGCAACACACATTAGTGCTGGTGAGCCATGCCTTTGAAATTCCGCCTGAAATCAAACGTTATTGCGCTTATTTTCACTTAACTTTGCCAAGTACAGTGCAATTGCAAAATCTGATTTATCTTGAAGTTGATAAAATTCGTCACCAAGGTACGCCGCTACAGGTCGATGATGCGGCTGTGGTCAAATTAGCCGATAATCTGCGGGGTGTGACTTTAGACGATGCCCGTCGTCTCGTACGCAAAGCCATAGTCAATGACGGTGCTATTACCTTGTCAGATATCGACGCCATCAATAAAGCCAAGTTTCAGCTACTCGATCTTAATGGTGTGCTGCAATTTGAATACGACACCAGTGATTTTTCACAGGTTGCAGGACTGCATAATCTAAAAAAATGGCTCAAGCAGCGCTCGCCCATAGTGGCTGTCAGCGCCATTGACCAAGGCGGCCAGCCGACTCCAGTTCAGCACGTCAAAGCGCTCGATGCGCCCAAGGGGATTTTACTGCTGGGCGTTCAGGGCAGTGGTAAGAGCCTCGCGGCTAAGGCGGTTGCGGGCGTTTGGCAACGACCTTTGCTTAGGCTCGATATGGCAGCCTTATATAACAAATACATAGGCGAAACCGAGAAGAACCTGCGTAATGCACTGGATCTGGCTGACATGATGTCGCCCTGTGTGCTTTGGATAGATGAAATTGAAAAAGGCTTAAGCGGGAGTAGCAGCGATGAGGGCACCTCGACGCGGATCCTCGGCACCTTACTCACTTGGATGGCGGAGCGTAAATCTGAAGTGTTTGTGGTGGCTACCGCTAATGATATTCAAGTTCTGCCGCCAGAGTTGATGCGAAAGGGCAGGATGGATGAAATCTTTTTTGTCGATTTACCCGACGAAGCTATACGCAAAGCCATCTTCTTAATCCACTGTAAGCGCCGTGGAATCGATGTGGCGAGCTTAGATCTCGCCCAGTTATCGGCGCGTAGCCAAGGATTTTCCGGCGCCGAAATCGAACAAGCCGTTATTGCTGCCATGTATACCGCAAGAAGTGTCGAGTGCAGTGTCGACCAAGTGCTATTACTTGAAGAACTTAGTAAGACACGGCCTTTATCTGTGGTCATGAGCGATAAAATCAATGCGCTACGACAATGGGCAGCAGGCCGAACCGTGAATGCCCATGAGTAAGATTTTTGCTTGGTACCATGAGTGCTAACTAGCATTTTTAAACGCTATATTGGCTTAGTTATTTTCGAGATTCCCAAGGTACCGTTATGAATGGTGAGTCGTTTTACTGGATATTAGTGATACAAGGATAAGAGATTGAAAAGTATATATGAACTGATTGATATCGAAGACTCTGGCATAAAAGTAGTCAATGAAGTGGTTGCTGGTGCTGAGCATTGTGTAGAGATACTGCCGCCTTCAAAGGATCGGGTTGAAGTACTTGAATCCCTTCAGGTATCGACTCGTTCGGTATTAGGGGCTATTGCCTACGAAACCGGTGGGATTTTGATCGACAATGGATGGATTCGATTTTTCGGCTCTGGACATGAAAGATTGTCTAGAAACCTTACTGATTGGAATAGAAGTGCACATTATCTTTTAGTGGCTAATGACGTAGTTGGTGGATTTTTTGCTATCAACGGCGGCGGTTTAGGCGCAGATGTTGGGAATATATACTATTGGTCGCCAGACTCAATTCATTGGGAAGGGTTAGAAATCGGGTTCACAGATTTTTTTCAATGGTCAGCTACAAAGAGAATCAATGAGTTTTATGCGAGTTTAGGTAAAGAGCGCTTTCAAAAAACCTATTCACAGATAGCTACAGATAAATGCCTGAGCTTTTATCCATTTTTATGGGCGAAAGAAGGTTCTATTGAAATAAGCAGCGTGAAAGTGGTGTCAGTTGATGAAATGTATAGGCTGAAATTGGAATTATTAACCTCGGTTAGTTAATTCGTTTACCCGCTGATTTTATGAGTACTTCTGCAATAATTATTTGTTACAAACATCTAATATATTGATTGTTAGATGTAAATCTGCTTATCAGCTCTATTGATTCAACATGGATGGGCTGTATATGCCATCCATAATTAACTTCGGAGGGGACAGCGCCAAGATCTAGCTGACGTTTTGGCGGTATCTTGGGCTTTCTCGTTACCGCTTGCATCAAAAATCAAAGCTGTCGCTATCACCAAAAGTTGTCGCGGCAATGCCTAATGAGTGCTTCACTGTTTGGCGTGACAATATCTCTCTAAATGGTTTGAATCTTAGCGGTATCCACTCCCTGTGGTACCGCTAATGCTGCTTATTCCTATTATGATGACATTAGATATCAAAGGCGAGACTGCCCGGAGTCAGGAATGGCCAGTTAAGACGCGTCGGTGAACTCTCACCCTGCGCACCAAAGAAGTAAGCTGTTCTTGGGGTAGCGTAAACTACACTGCCTTTTTGCAACCCGAGTTCCTGCAGATTATGGTGGGTGAATTTGGCTTCCCACAGTTCTTCGCTATGCCAGCCGTGTGGGGCTAATTCCAGTCTTACTTCGGCGCCAATGGGGGTCATGGCGACAATATTGAACGGCAAATTGGCCTGACTATTAGGCTTATTTGACAGCGCTAATTCGTGACTGCGTACGTAGAGAACACCATCTTGCTGCAGTGTTTGCTGTTCTGGAGGTG
Source organism: Shewanella sp. NKUCC05_KAH (assembly GCF_019345585.1). NCBI lineage: Bacteria > Pseudomonadati > Pseudomonadota > Gammaproteobacteria > Alteromonadales > Shewanellaceae > Shewanella > Shewanella sp. NKUCC05_KAH. The sequence continues at coordinate 27,910 of NZ_JAHKQZ010000019.1, read as the reverse complement.
TTAAAAATGCTTGACCATTTTCCCAACGTTTTTGTTGCCAACTGGCTTCAAAGACATTGACGTTACCAAGAAAATCAAACACAAAGCGACTATTGGGGTGCGAGTATAGCTCAGCAGGTGTATTAATCTGCTCTATATGACCATTACTCATCACTACCACTCTATCTGAAAGCTCAAGCGCCTCATCCTGATCGTGGGTCACAAACACGCTGGTGAATTTCAATTCATCATGCAGGCTGCGTAGCCAGCGGCGTAGTTCTTTACGCACTTTAGCATCTAAGGCGCCAAAGGGTTCATCCAGTAGCAAGACTTCTGGTTGGGTTGCCAGTGCGCGGGCCAATGCAATGCGCTGTTTTTGTCCTCCCGAGAGTTGTTCAGGATAGCGCTGTGCGAGGTGGCCTAGTTGTACTGTTTCTAGCAGCTGTGTCACTCGCTTATGAATTTCTGCCGCCGAAGGCCTTTGTTTTTTCGGCATGACTTCGAGTCCAAAAGCGACGTTATCGGCGACCGTCATATGGCGAAACAGCGCGTAGTTTTGAAACACAAAACCTACGCGTCTTTCACGCACATGCACTTGGGTGACATCTCGGTTGCCGAATTGAATTTGGCCGCTATCGGCTCCTTCAAGACCGGCAATAATCCGCAGCAGTGTGGTTTTGCCAGAACCTGATGGCCCTAGCAGACCAATCATTTCCCCTTCTTGAATATCGAGATTAAGTGGGGAAAGCGCCTGAAATTGGCCAAATTTCTTGGAAATATTAGTAAGACGAATACTCATAGTTGGCTCTGCTCTTTATTGTCATTGGCGGTTAAACTGCGTTGTTGCCGCCATTCCACTACGGCTTTTAACATTAGGGTAAATAGGGCGATCAGGGCCAGTAATGACGCGCTCGCGAAGGCGGCTTCGGCCTGATAATCTTCATACAATAATTGCACATGTAAAGGTAAGGTATTGGTTTCGCCGCGAATGTTGCCAGACACGACAGCAACGGCACCAAATTCGCCCACGGCTCTGGCATTGGTGAGGATCACACCGTAAATCAGTGCCCATTTGATGTTGGGCAGGGTCACGCGGCGAAAGAGTTGCCACCATGACGCTCCAAGGATCACTGCAGCTTCTTCTTCCGATGCGCCCTGTTGTTGCATCAATGGGATCAGTTCTCTGGCTACAAAGGGGCAAGTGACAAAAATGGTCACTAATAGTATTCCTGGCCAAGCAAACATGATCTGCAGATCGTGCTCATATAGCCATTCGCCCAGCCAGCCACTGTTGCCATAGAGCAGCAAATAGAGCAAACCTGCGACGACAGGGGAGACCGCAAATGGAATATCAATTAGCGTGATCAGTAACTTGCGACCGGGGAATTCAAAACGAGTCACGCTCCAGGCCAGCATGATTCCGAACACTAAATTGATTGGTACTGTGAGCGCTGCCACCATCAGCGTTAAACCAATCGCATGCAGCGAATCTGGTTGAGTTAAGTGTCCAATATAACGCTCCCAACCTCCGACAAACGCTTGCTGAAAAATACTCACCAGCGGCAATAGTAACAATAGCAAGCCTAAGAGCACGGCGAGGGTAATAAGGCTCCATTTGATCAGGGGCGCTTCACCGACTCTTAAGGGTTTAAATGAGTTCATATTCGCTCCTTATCGTCCATGAATGCGGCGCAGATAACGCGCCTGCCACAGGTTTATCAGCAGTAATAGCAGTAACGAGGTCATCAGAACCACTGAGGCAATGGCGCTGGCACCTGCAAAATCAAACTCCTGCAGGCGCACAAAGATCATTAACGAAGTGATTTCACTGATATAAGGCATATTGCCAGCGATAAAGATCACTGCACCAAACTCACCCAGACTGCGGGTAAAAGATAGTGCCGTTCCAATCATTAATGCTGGCCAAAGGGAGGGCAAAATAACCCGCCAGAATACCGAACGATCCGAGGCGCCAAGCGTCATTCCCGCTTCTTCTTCCTCGTGGGATAACTCTTCGAGAACGGGTTGTACTGTACGAACCACAAAGGGAATACTGGTGAAAATCATCGCGACTACTATGCCTAGCGGGGTGTAGGCAACTTTTATGCCCCATTCAGCTAATAGACTACCGATTTGGCCGTTTTCCGCATAAAGGGTGGCTAAGGTGATACCGGCAACGGCGGTCGGCAAGGCAAAGGGTAAATCTACCAAGGCATCTAAAATGCGTTTGCCGGGAAATTCATAACGCACGAGTACCCATGCGAGTAATAATCCGAAAAGGCAGTTAAATAATGATGCCGCGAGCGCCGATAGTATGGTAACTCGGTAACTGGCAACCACTCTGGGATCGGCAATCACGCCCCAGTATTCGGACCAGCTCATTGAACTGGTCTGCATAATTAAGCCTGTGGTCGGCAATAATAGGATTAGGCTGACAAAGAGTAGGGACACACCTAAGCTGATGGTAAAACCGGGAAGAACCCGCTTATGGCGTAAACGCCCGTTATTAAAAATCACAGAATAATCACCCGATCAGGTTAATTGCGTTAAACCAATACTATTTATACGGTTCGCTCGTTGTTGGCTCAAGCCATTTGTTGGATGCAATCTTTACGGCTAACACTGATTGATAAATGCCAATTAGCGATAAACCCGAGACTTTGCTCGGGTTCAATGTTGATATCTTACTACATTAAGGACGATATCAGCGCTTTAATAGCTCATCGAGTTTTGCACCGTTAGCAAACTGCGTTTTCATGGCATTATCCCAACCACCGATGATTTGCTCAACAGTCAGCAGGTCAACGGTAGGGAACTGCTTAGCAAACTCAGCTTTTACCTTTTCGTTGTGTACACGATAGCTGAATCCTGCCAGTAGACGTTGTGCTTCTTCGCTGTAGAGATAATTCAAATACTCAGTTGCGAGTTCCTGTGTACCGTTACGCTTAGCATTTTTCTCAACTACAGCGACGGGGAACTCTGCCAGAATCGAGGTTTTTGGTACAACTACTTGGTAATCGTCCGTACCATACTGCTGGCGGATATTGTTCACTTCCGATTCAAAGGTAATTAATACATCACCGATCCCACGTTCAACAAAGGAGGTGGTCGCACCGCGGCCGCCAGTATCAAATACTGCGACATTACCGAGGAATTTTTTCAGGAATTGATCCAGTTTAGCCTGATTATCCTTACCATAGTTTTTCTGAGCATAACCTAATGCGGCTAAATAAGTGTAGCGAGCATTACCAGAGGTTTTTGGGTTAGGAAAGACCAGTTTAACGTCATCTTTAGCTAAATCGCCCCAGTCGCTGATTTGCTTTGGGTTACCCTTGCGCACCAAAAATGCAATGGTGGAATAGTAAGGTGAACTGGCGTTAGGCAGTAATTGTTGCCAATTTTCTGGGATCAATTTACCGCGATCGTGCAGAACTTGTACGTCAGTCACTTGATTAAACGTTACCACATCTGCGGGTAATCCCTGCAGAATCGAGCGTGCCTGTGCAGATGATCCTGCATGGGATTGTTTAATTTCGACGGTTTTACCTGTTTTCTCTTCCCAATGTTTGGCAAAAACGGGGTTGTAGGCATTGAATAATTCCCGTGCGATATCATAAGAGGAATTAAGCAGGGTTTGATCTGCGGCAGTCACATTGAGTGAGGTTCCCAGAATGAGGGTTCCTAGCAGGGCCTTTATCAATTTTACGGACATTTTTAACTCCTTAATCTGGCAATTTTGTCAGCGTTATGGCACCTAGAGTAATAGAATTAATTGTTTATAAAAAGCCAGTTGAATAGAACTTTTTTGAATAACTATGAGCGATTTATTTTATGTTATAAGCAGTATTCACCGTGTTTGTCAGTGGTAACCGACTTAGAATAGGCTATCGCTTAGTTGTTTTTATCAAGTAAAGGATAATCCTAGTGTCTGACTTTCCGACAATTGAAGCCTGCATCGGGCAAACTCCGCTGGTTCGCTTGCAGCGGCTTAACTGTGGTACTTCCACTGTACTATTAAAATTGGAAGGCAATAACCCCGCGGGTTCAGTAAAAGATCGTCCTGCACTCAATATGATTATTCAGGCCGAACTTCGCCAAGAAATAAGCCCTGGTGATACGCTTATTGAGGCAACGAGTGGCAATACTGGGATTGCGCTGGCGATGGCGGCGGCAATCAAAGGATACAAGATGATCCTGATTATGCCGAGTAATTCGACTCAGGAGCGTAAGGATGCGATGCAAGCCTATGGCGCAGAGCTCATGCTAGTGGATAACATGGAGACTGCGCGGGATTTGGCGCTGCAGTTACAAAGCGAAGGCAAAGGTAAGGTGCTGGATCAATTTAATAACCAAGATAACGCTAATGCCCATTTCCTCACGACAGGCCCTGAGATCTGGCAACAGAGTCTAGGCAAAATTACCCACTTTGTGTCAAGTATGGGGACGACAGGTACCATAATGGGTGTGTCAAAATACCTTAAAAGTTGTAATCCCGACATCACTATTGTCGGCCTTCAGCCCGCAGATGGCAGTGCTATTCCTGGGATTCGGCGTTGGCCGCAGGCATATTTGCCTGGGATTTTTGATGCTTCTTGGGTTGATTTAGTTATGGATATTGAAGAGCAAGATGCAAAAGCCATGGCGAGAACCTTAGCGCGAGAGGAAGGGATTTGTGCTGGAGTCAGTTCGGGCGGTGCCGTGTTTGCTGCGCTGGAGATTGCTAAACAATATCCGGGTTCTGTGGTCGTGGCGATTGTCTGTGATAGGGGTGATCGTTACCTTTCGTCAGGGCTTTTTTCCTGAGTCCTAGATTTTTACTTTAAGCATATTGAGCGATATGAATGTTTGATGGGTGAAAATGGGCGAGATACGCCCATTTTTACCCTTTAAAACGTGATCATTTTTTCGGTGGGAATTGCGCCAAAATTCGGTTGACGGCTTTGGCGGTATCTTGGGCTTTCTCGTTACCGCCTGCATCGAAATCATAGCTGTCGCTGCCACGCCAAATAAGAGCTTTGGTCTTAGGATCGACAATATCTATCTGAATGGTTTGAATTTTAGCGGTATCACTCCCCAGCGGCACGCCAACACTGGTGCCTATTCCAATCCCGCCCGAATTTCCGAATGTGCCTGTGCCTAATCCAATGGATAGCCCTGAATCTTTGGGCTTATCTTGGGTGAGTAAGGCGTAGGCGACGTTAAAGTCCGGCGACGCTGTATTTTCTACAAACCCTTTTTGAGTCAATTGGTTGTTAATTTCTACTTGAATACGCTGGGCGCTTAACGGGTCATCCGTCGGCTGTGGTGTTAACTGGGTAAAACTGCGTAGTGCGGTGAAGTCGTAATTGAGATCATAATCGTTTTTCGGTTTACTGCTGCAAGCGCTTAATAAGGCAACAGCGACGAGCAGACTGGCAAAGTGACGGTATCCCATGATAGTGCTCCAAGTTGTACAAACTCTGTTCAATGTGCCTTGATTAAGGTTGTTTCTGCAAGTACTTTAGATAAGCGTGTTGTATTTGAATCGTTTTGAATGCAATCCAACGGTATCTTTTTTAGCGCGGGTCGTTTTGAGTATGGTTCATTTTTAGATAGGAATAGCGGCGGGTTATGGAACAGTTAGCCTTTTTTGATATCCCGAGTCCTTGTATCGGTGTGTGTGTTACCGATGCGCGCGGTTACTGTAATGGTTGCCTGCGAAGCCGTGACGAAAGATTCAATTGGTTAACGTTTTCAGATGCGCAAAAGTATGATGTCATTCGCCTGTGTACTCAACGTAAACGTCGTCGCCAGTTGGCGATGATGAAAGCACGGCAAGCGCAAATAGAGCAAGAAAGAGCAGCGTTAAACCCACAGTTGAATTTTGAGCCTGAGCCCGAAGCCGATCTGGATTTTGGTGGCTTCGAGCTAGACTAATATCTTGAATACTTTGTTAAATAGTCTTATTTAACTGACTTATTTAATTGACTTGTAGAATTAGCGCGTTAGATGAATAACAGACCCGCAGTCGTTTAATCCCAATCCCTATTACAGCTTACGCTTCTTCGGCCAGATTAAACTAAATCGAGTATGTTGTGCATCACTGGTAACACTCACATTCCCTTGATGTCGTTGCATAATCCGTTTGATGATCGCAAGGCCTAAACCATGTCCTTTATTGCCATTCTGTACCGATTGGCTGCGATAAAATGGCTCGAACACTTTCGGTAAATCCACCGCAGGGATAGGTTCGCCGTCGTTACTCACACTTAAATTGACCCTGTGCTGGGTCTGCTTAACCTCAATGATGATTTCAGTGCGGGCAAAGCGTTGTGCATTGGTCAGTAAATTCTGTAGTGCCCGTTCGATTAATGCGGGTTCTCCGAATAAGGGCAGTTTTTCGACTTCGGCTTTGAGCGTTATAGGCGTTGGACTTAAGGTTTCTAGGCGCTTAATACTTTGATTGATGAGATTAATTAAATCGTACTCATCCAACTGGATACCTTCTCGCTGTGACTCTAAGCTGGCGTAGGTCAGCAGTTCTTGAAGTAAGTCTTCCATTTCTTTGATGTCGAGCTGCATTTCATCGAGAAAGTCTTGTCGCTTCTGTTCGTCCGAATCTGGCTGACAATACATAGGCATAAGTGCAAGAGCGAATTTGAGCCTCGCCAGTGGCGTGCGGATCTCATGGGATACCGCATTAGAAAGGTGTTTCTGGTTCTCAATCAAGGCGCTGATATGTCGCGCCATTTCGTTAAACGTATTGGCTAAGGGCTTAACTTGGGAGCGATTTGACAGGGTAATCCGCGTGTCCCATTTGGCTTCGCCAAATTCTTTGGTGGCCTTACGCAGTATGCTCAAATCCCGTGAAAGCGGGCCGACCCAAATTAGCGCAACAAGGGCGAGTGATAAATAAAAGAACAGGGTGAACAGGCTGCGAAGGTTGGCTCTGGGATCGATGTCCAGCGGCCCCGCCATTAAGACTTGATCGTCTACTCGAATAAATTGCAGCAGGCTATCATCATTGGCCGTGGTGGTGAACACCTTGCTTGTGCTTAACGCTTGATTATCTGCTAGCGCGACTTGATCTGCATTGAGTAATTGCAGTGGCATCACAGGGTTCGCTGGGATCGCCTCCAGATACCGTTGGCGGGCATCGGGAGGTAATTCCGCTAATAATTGCGCTAATGCCACTAACGGCGCATCGAGGGCATTATTGTCATCAACATTCTTCTGCCACAGGCTGTCGAGTGTCCAGCCAATCCCAAGCACGCTGAGACTGAGTAGCAGATATAAACTGATAAAGAGACGTTTCACTGTATTTGTGCTTAGTTATTCCAAGCTTCAGGAGCAAAGAGATAACCTTGTCCCCAAACGGTTTTAATTCTGAAAGGTGTCTCAATATTATCGTTGAGTTTTTTACGTAATCTAGAGATCCGCACGTCAATTTTTCGATCTTTACCATCGAAATCAATATTGAGTAACAACTGATAAATATACTGACGGCTGAGCACTTGGCCCGCTTGCGAGGCCAGTAACCACAGCAATTCGAATTCATGGCTGGTGAGATCGATTTCAGTTTCATTAAGACGAATCGCATGGGTATGCGGGTCGATACTCAATTTACCGAAGGTTAGACAATGTGATTCTGCCTGTGGTGGCTGATTCTGACGGCGAAGTAAGTTGTTGATCCGCGCAACTAACAGAGCAGGATCGACGGGCTTGACCACGTAGTCATCGGCACCGAGTTCTAGTCCTTTGATTTGATCTTCGCTTGAGCCAAGTGCGCTCATCAATAGGATTGGACCTGCGAAATAATCGGGCAGTTTCTCACACAGAGTGAGGCCATCCATGCCCGGTAGCATAATGTCTAACAGTATGATATCTGGCTTGTAATTGATTAATCGTGTTAGCACTGTATCGCCACGGCGTTCAACTTCAACATGCATACCATGGGATTTTAGGTAATCTACAATCAAGTTTGCTAGGCGAACGTCGTCTTCAACCAATAATACTCTGTGGTTCGATTGTGGGCTTGTCATTAAAATAAACTCCAAGGGTTGCGGTAACGTCTGCGAACCTGAGGTTGTGATGCAGAAGTGATTTTAAGTTTGGCACCAGCCAAAGTTTGGTTACTGTCTTTACTCACCATGACAAATTGAATATCCGTCATAGTGTGGATTTTCATGCTTAACGTATGGGTTGAAACTGAATCACTGCACCATTTGGGATAGGCGGCGTTGTCGGACAAGATACAGATAAGCTCATCTTTAGCGAGTTCCCACTGTAGTTCTATATAGACGTCACAGGCCTCAGTTTCTGAACTAGTGATGCAAATTTCGGGTGTGAGTTTGAGTGCCGAGTCGCGAGTTTTGGCTTGTGCTGAACTTTGGCCCATCAAGCCGAGGCTTAGACCTATAAAGCAAAGCAAGCTTAACTGAGGCAGTGTCACTAACGTTAGAACCTATAGGCTGCGCCGATAAAGTAGGTGCTGCTATAGTCTTGGTCTAACAAGGGACTGGCGGCAATCTCATCGGCAATTAGAGTGTAACGAACTGCCAACAGTAGATCCCAATTGTCAGTTAATATGTAACGGGCCGTCATTTCCGCACCTTTATCCCAACCTGATTTTGCTTGATATCTTTCGCTCCAATAGGCGTTTTCACTGGGTCTAACGCTGTAATAATAATCCACTACATCTTGGCTTTTCCAATCAAATACCAATGCAAACTCAAAAATGAAACGGTCGTAATCCCAGCCATAGGTCCATTTTATTTGTGCTTCCGAACCTTGATGCACATTAAACATATCATGGGTGTACGCCAATCTAATAATACCGAGCCGCGTATAGATGAATGCTTCGGCACCGCCAAGTAAGGTGAAGTTCCGAGTCTCTAAGGAATTAAACTCAGGCTCGGGCTCAGTCGATAAATACATACTATTTATGGCTTTGGCTTCAACTTGAGTGCCACGATTCAAAAAGATATTCGATGGGTCCCATTGATAGAAGTAGGCTCTATCTAAGCTATAACTTGTTACTAAGTTAATTGTAAAGCTTTCTTGCTCGGCTAAGGTATAACCTAAATTACCATTGTCGAAGAACCAGTGTTCGCCGTAATAGGCCACTGTTGGAATAAAGAACAATGGAATATCGTCAAAATCCCTGAGCGGATTGCTTTTTTGTCCCCAGCCTATGGCGATGCCTAGATCCCAGTTGTTCATCTCAATACATTGATTTTCTGGTGCACAGGCTTCTTTCGCCATTCCGATTGCAGGCAAAATACTTAAACTTGTAATGAGGACAAAAAGAATACGATACATGATTTAACGATTAAGGGCTGAGGTTAACAATACAGGAAAACAGATTAGCATTTTATGCTCAATTCAACAGTGGTTTCATTCACGGAGATGCAAAATGATACAGCTATCAATTAAATAATAAATTTATGAATTGCACAATATGTTGATAGTCATGCTAAAAGCTTATCTTGGCAGCTTTCGTACGGTTAATTGTGGATGTTAAATTTTGTGTTTTATAAGTTTCGAGTGTAACTGAAATGATGTTAATTATGAGGTAATAGCTGTGTTGCTTGGAAACAATAATGCCATTCGCAAGTGTGAATGGCACAGACTGAAGCCGAATAACCTACTTTGCGGTAATAACACAGAGATTAGAATGAAGATTAATTGACCTCAGTAACTGACTTGTAGCCCATTTCTGTCAATTGATCGTTTACACAATCAAGCACATATTGTTTTAGCTCAGCATTTTCGACTTGATCTTCAGAGGCCATCTGTTGGCACACTTCTTTCAACTGAGCGAGATCGGCAGCTGGTGCAGGCGGTAAAGAGGAGTCGTCAGCAAAGGAAGTGAAACTTACTAATGCCAATAGAGTAAAAACAGCTGATAACTTATTCATTTTATTTCCTTTAGTTATGTATTGTTAACCACAGATTAAGAAGCATTCTCTTAATACCACTGTGCCAACATCAGCAATTTATCACTGCTATTCTGTTTTAGATATAAATAATTTTTACCTTTCTTGATTAAGATTTTTTACCTTGTTTTCCCTTGATTCGCTTCAAGTAAATGGGCTGACTAAGTGTACTTTATTTGCTCTAGTTTGATTCATTCTCAGCATCTTTTGCTGCTTGAGTTAGGCTCACAGCATCCTCTGAACTCATGCGTGCTAAGTTGGCTCTTCTGAACTTGTGTTTGAAATTTATTGATGAAACTCTGCACATAAACTTATGTGTTTAACTTATGCGCTTAATTGTGTGCTTAATTGTGCGTACAGTAGGACTTGGATTTCTTTCAAAAGTGCTGCTTACATCACTTTAAGGACTTATTTGCGATAAAGTGCATTATTATCACTGTTTATGGTCGATTTTTAATGAAGGTTTAATCGCCGCTGTTAACTGAATTATGCGGTAGTTATAAGAAGTCATATAAAATGAGATATGAAGCATGTTGTAGACCATTTTTTTCTAGAATATTGAATTAAAAAGAATTAATTTTTATGTGTTTTTTAGTTTAAATTTTATTTTACAGTTTATTATTTTAACTTTATGTTTTTATTATTTATTTTTATGTGTTCGTTTGTTTTTGATGATTACATTGCTAAGATTATAGCTATCCTCTAGAATGCGCCGCTCTCGCAGGTGCGCGTGCATAAGATTAATGGCAAATGCTATTGATTTTTATTGAATTGTTGATTTTTCTCTAGGGGAACTCTGTGTCTACAAAACTGGCTAATCCAGCGCCATTAGGTTTAATGGGCTTTGGTATGACAACAATTTTGTTAAACATTCATAATGCGGGATATTTCCCTATTGATTCTATGATCTTAGCCATGGGGATTTTTTACGGCGGCATTGGTCAAGTGATTGTGGGGATTATGTGTTTCATGCGCGGCGATACTTTCGGTACGACGGCATTTACCTCATACGGTTTGTTTTGGTTAACGCTAGTGGGCCTCATTTTAATGCCTAATGCTGGCATTGCGGCGAGTCCAACGTATTTTATGGGCTGGTATTTAACGCTTTGGGGCATATTCACGGCATTTATGTTTGTGGGTTCTTTGCGTTATCCAAGAGCCAAACAGTTTGTGTTTGCTTCTTTAACTATCTTATTTTTCCTGCTGGCGGCGCGTGATTTTACGGGTAGCGCCTTGATTGGCACTATTGCGGGCTTTGAAGGGATACTTTGCGGTGCGAGTGCGATTTATTTTGCGATGGCGCAGGTGCTTAATAATGAGTATGGCCGTACGATTTTACCGGTGGGTGAATTGAAAAAGTAACGATTCAGCAATGCAGAGTTGTAAAAAAGGCTGATGAAGATCAGCCTTTTTTATGGGTGTTAGCTGTACTAGATTTTAGTTTTAATATAGGCCACAGCTGCTTCATCTAAGCTACGGAGAGAAACATAACTCGTGCCTGCTTTGTGGGTGATCAAGAAGCCTTTTTCAGTTTCTTTAATCCGGTAAATGTCGGTCCATAAAATTTGGCTGGTCACAGACATGGATTGAGTATGAATCCCTTGCCCATCAATAGTGAGTGTGACCTCATTGCTGGCCGCTTTACTCATCATCTGACGCATCAACCACCATGCTTTGTGATACTTCACATTGAGCGCTTCGATAACACCTAACCCAACAAAAAAGTAAGCTAAATAAAGGCTAATATCGGTGAAAATAAGCGCGATACCTATCAGTGTTAATCCAATGGCTTTGTAGTAAGGTTTGAGCGTGGGATCTGGTACCACTGATTGCGTATAGCATTCATCGAAATGGGCTTTATCTAAAATATACGTTGTGGAATATGAATAGGGCGTTGGCATCATGTCATCTAATTGAGGTGGCACTTAATGCGGGTTAGTGTAGCGATTACAGTGATGAAAGTAACTAACCTTGCTATTGCAAGCATGAATGAGCACTTTGGTGTTTTCAAATTCGACGTTCAAACCCGCTCGTTAATACAGGTCAAGATATGAGTTGGACAGAAATACGGCAACGGCTATATTAGTCTTGCCGTAAGCATTGTTCGATTTTCGTGATTTGACACAAGGAGTGCAAACATCATGGCCTTAGTCCCCAAAGATTTTGTAAATTACAAATCAACGCCGGTTTTCAACCATGACAACGTCCCTAAAATGTTGCTTCATATGCACAATACTAAGGCTGGCGTGTATGGGCAGATCCAAGTGTTAACGGGCAGCTTAAAGTTTTATGGCTATACGGGTATCAGGGGCGAATTAGATAAAGAAGTTATTATTCGCGCAGGTGAAACCGCCATTTCACATCCTGAATATTGGCATAAAGTGGAGCTACTGACCGAAGATACTCAGTTTAGACTCCACTTTTATGCCCATAAGGATTCGGCCATAGTGGCGCAGCAACAATCCGAGCGAAGCGAATAGTACCTGGCTCCTGCACCCTATTTACTACATGCGGTTCTTGGCTGCATTGGCTACTTCTTTTTAATAACGATTTACGCTAATAGCGATTTCGTTCCTTTGGAATATCAGTTAAATACTCCACAAATTCCACTTCAAAGCCATGGGCATCGAAGAAGTAAATATTGCGTCGATAGGGATCTTCCATGCCATCTTTGGCAATAGGGAAACCTGCCTGGGTCAGTCTTGCTATCACAGCATCTAAGTTGTCGGTCACAAAGGCAAAATGCGCCAGTCCAATTTGATGACCAGCCAAATCGCGGTTTTCACCTTCACCATTGTCACTAAAAGCAATGTATTGATAATCATCGCCAAAATGAATCCAATTACGGGGTTTGCCGTACCAAGTGCCTTTATCGCCACCGCGAACACGCCAATGGGGGAAAGCCGCTTGATAAAAGCGCAGTGCTGCGGAGATGTCGTCTACCACTAAATTGATATGCTCTAAATGAATCATAATGCGTTCCTTGTAATGATTTTAGTCTGTTGCTGGTGGTTAAAATCTCAAGCCGCTTACATACCGTAACAGTATTCCTGCTGTTTTGGGTACGCTTGATTGGCATGTTGTTCACGAATGGGGGCTAATGCTTGGGCGTATTGATGCAGCATATATAAGCTGTATTGCATTCTTTCCCTAAGCGCTATATCGCGGGCACTCTCAGGGATTGCATTGAGTACATGGCTGACATTCCGGATGATTAAGTGATCGGGGATGGGCACTAATTTATTGTTTTTGAGTGCATTCATCTTCACTTCAACAATAGGATAGGTGCCGCTAATACCATCCGATATTGAGACTAATAAGGCGGGTTTATGGGCGGTCTCTTCGCGAGTACACATCAACAAAAAGTTCTTCAGTAATGGTGATGCCATGCCGCCCCATTCCGGGGTGATCAGCACTAGCGCATCGGCTTCATCGACTCTGTGTTCTATTTCGGGCCAGTGTTCACCTTTGTTGTCTTCTTCTCCGTCCCAAAAGGGCAGATTAAACAGGCATAGTTCTAAGTGATGTATCGTGTCGTAACCCATGGTGTGGGGAGATGAGAAACTGCTTTCCGCGATATAACGACCGACTTTAGCACTTTGTGAATCGGGTCTTTGGCTGGTGCTGATGATGAGTAATTTCATTAAGTAAACCTATTTGTTTATAAATTATTTGTAAGGTAATTGCTTTATTTAATCTTGTAAAGGATAAAGTAAATAAAAAAGTTTATTTAATCTGTTAAAGCTGCGGAGATTGGGAGATAATGCTTCGGCTGAAATCGGGGAGACTCAATGAAAACTACTGATAAGATTATTCAATTACTCAAGTTGCATGGCCCGCTTACCGCTAAAACCTTAGCGGAGGAATTGGCGTTAACGACTATGGGGGTGCGTCAACATCTGCAAGCTTTGGAAGATATGGGTGATGTGGATATTGAGGATCGAGTTGAAGGCCGCGGTCGTCCAACACGTTACTGGGGATTGACTGAACAAAGCCGTACTCACTTTGCCGATCGCCATGAGGAATTGACGGTACAGTTGATTGACTCGGTAAAAATGATCTTTGGCGACCAAGGCTTGGATAAGCTTATCGATCACAGGGAGCAAAGTGCGTTAGTCCAATATCGTGCGGCAATGGAAGGGGCTACTGATATTCCGACACGTTTGGCCATACTTGCGAAATTACGCTCGAACGAAGGTTATATGGCGACCATGGAACACATCGATGGCGTGTATTTTTTACTCGAAAATCATTGTCCAATCTGCGCCGCAGCGACTAAATGTTTGAACTTTTGCCGCTCTGAGTTGCAACTTTTCCAGCAGTTATTCGCTGATATTGCCGTGGTGAGCCGCGAAGAACATATCATCGAAGGTGCTCGCCGCTGTGCATATAAAATTGCGGCAATTAAAGTTGCGGCGATAGCCTAGTAGTGCACTTAAGTTGTTTGCTTGAGGCGTTTTATCTGTGGGATAAAACGTCACTGAAAGCTAACGCTATATATTAAGCATTCGTTCTGGGCTTAAACCTCGGAGCTTAGGGCTTATCAGGTTCGTGATAGGCCAATAAGGTTTCGAAACGAGGATGCCCTTTAAGTTGTGAGAAATCAGCTTCATCCAACGCTAGCTCTTTGAAGGATGCGCTGTTATGGATAGCGCGTTCCAAATCAGAAATTGCCCTATCTTCAACACCTAAACACGCAAAGGCGCAGGCTCTTTGATAAAAAGCATGGGCGTTAGTCGGGTCAACTTCCAAAACACGATTACATAGGCTTTGTGCCCAATTAAATTCGCGCATTTCCATTGCGGCATCGGCCTTGTAGGTCAGCGCTTCCAAGTCTCCAGGTCGAATCGTGAGGATTTCATCGTAGACTTCAATTTTTTGTTCGGGTGTCTGGGCACTTTGGGCGCGTAGCCACAGATTATGAATTTCATTAATCACTTCTATTTCACGATTATTATCTGTGATAGTACGGCTCTTATGCTTGAGTTCTTGCTCGAGTAATTTGAACTTTTCTTCGTATTGTTCGGCAATACTCTGCAGCTGATTCGCGGCCAGTTTGGCGGTATGTGTCTTGATTTCCCGCAGGGATTGCCAGCCGATAAAGGCGACTAAAGAGGCGACGCCGGCGATCATATAAAAGAAGTAAGTGACAGTGACATTGGCGTAATTCATCGACTTGTCGGCAACGGCCAGTTCGCGATCTGTGATATCTATGGTGAGGCGCCGCTCAAGATCCTGTTGATCGTATCTGAGGGATTTGAGTTCATCGAAGACGTAGCGCTCTATCAGCGGTTTATCATGGATGGCGAAAGGTTGAGGCGCTTCAGGGGGATTTTCTGCATCGCTCGCTTGAGTGAAGAATGAGCTCGCGAGTATCACTAAAAACAAGGCTAAAAATAGCAGGTTCGAACGTATCATAACGGGACTTGCAGATAAGTTTTTGATGCGGTAACCACTCACAATAAGATGAATTGAACGCCTAGCTTAACAAATTTTGCCTAGTTTGATCTAATTTTGCTCTAAATAAGCTCTGTGATGCTTACAGTATTAGCTCGCTATGACCTGAACTCGCATCCTGCTAGAATGGCTATCCCATTCATATTTCGTCATTTGTGGTGTTATGCAGTCTAAGCGCGGCCGACTCGATCGTTATCTTTGTACCCAGTTACACACTCACCGTAAAGAGGTGCGTGAATTGTTACTCTTGGGCCGAGTTCGTGTCGATGGATTGATAGTGAAGGACATGGATAGGCAAGTGGATGAGTTTTCTCACATCCAACTCGATGGGCAAATATTACAGGCCAACACGCCAGTTTATTTGATGTTGCATAAGCCGATTGGCGTGGTGAGCGCGACTAAAGATACTCAGCATAAAACCGTGATTGATTTGCTCGATTACGAAGCCCGTGATGAGTTACATATCGCGGGTAGACTAGATTTAAATTCTTCGGGTTTGTTATTACTGACCAATGACAGCCGCTGGTCTGATGCACTAATGTCACCGACGCATAAGGTCGATAAAGTGTATCGCGTCACCTTAGCTAATCCATTAACTGAAGAATATATCGCCGCATTTGCCGAAGGTATGTATTTCAGCTTTGAAGATATAATGACTCAGCCTGCTAAATTGGTGATCCTTGCTGATCATGTTGCTGAAGTGACTTTAAAGGAAGGTAAGTACCATCAAATTAAGCGGATGTTTGGTCGCTTTCGAAACCCAGTTGTTGGTCTACATAGATTATCAATAGGTGATATTGTGTTGGATGAAGCTCTGGCATCAGGCGAAAGTCGTATGCTGACTGCCGCAGAAGTGGCTTGTATCCGCTGCAAACCGGTAGCTTAGAGACATAGGGCAATTCAATTTATCAGCCATTATTCTGCGTATTCTAAATCTAAAAATGGACTTGAGAGTCAAGTGTCCCAAGCCCGTGACATGGGATTAGAGATCGGCGTGGGGGCCGAATACTTCATAGTGCATGTTTTCAGCTGAGACACCCAGAACGAGTAATTGTTGCTTGATGGCTGACATGAATCCAATAGGCCCGCAGAAATAGTAACGTGCATGGGGAAGCAGTTGATCTGCGACTTTGCTTAATTCCATTTGTCCTTCGAAATCATAATCTGTACCAACCACATCGGTTGAACTCGGCTTGCGATACCAAACATGGCTCTTCAGATTATGATGTTGCTGCCGCTTGGTGTGAATAGCCTGTTTGAAGCCATGTACATCACCTTGCTCACAGGCATGTAGCCAAGTAATAGCACTTGGATGTTGCAACTTGATCAATTGATTCAACATGCTTTTCATCGGTGTTTGACCCACTCCAGCTGAAATGAGCACTACGGGGATGTCCGCCCCGACTTCTAAGATAAAATCTCCCGCCGGCGGCATAACTGCAATTTTGTCACCGATATGCATGGTATCGTGTAGCAGATTAGACACTTGGCCACCTAATTCACGTTTCACACTGATGCGGTAGCTGTTGCCATTCGGTGCATCGGATAGGGAATATTGGCGGATTTCTTCATATGCTAAATTGGGATGTTTTAGCTTCAAACTTAAGTACTGACCGGGAATGAAATCTTTAACTGGTTTACCATCTTCGGGCGTCAATATGAAGGAGGTAATGACTGTGGACTCAGTCTTTTTCGCGCTAATGATAAACTGACGCTCACCCACCCAACCGCCATCTTGTTCTGCATTTGACTGATAAATTTGAGCTTCTCGTTGAATAAATATATCTGCTAAAAATCCATAGGCCTGCGCCCAAGCTTCTAATACTTCTTCTGTTACTGCATCGCCGCCTAACTCTTTAAGGGTGGCCAATAAGTGGCTGCCGACGATCGCATATTGCTCAGGCTTGATCAGAAAGCCTGTATGTTTTTGGGCAATGCGCTCGACAGTCGAACTTAGCACCGCTAAGTTTTCAATATTTTTAGCATAAGCCGCGACGGCGTTGAACAGGGCAACAGGCTGGCCACCAGAATGCTGGTGTGCCAAGTTAAATACATCTTTTAATTCAGGATTATGTTTGAACATACGTTCATAAAAATGGGTCGTCAGCGCAGGGCCTGCGGATTCGAGTAAGGGGATAGTGCTCTTGATAACTTGGATTGTACGGCTGTCCAACATAGAAAATCCTTAACGTGCAAATATTATGAATGTTAAATAAGTTTAAAGATCTATTTGATTTGGATCAATAGTGATGATCGCAATTCGTGCTACCGATAAGCGTGATTAAGGTCATTTGAAGTGCTTTATCAAAGCGGGTACGAGATAGGGGGGGTGAATAAACGTATTATTTCAATATGTTACGGGTTATTTGAGGGGGTTGACTGCAACGGCAAAGCTTATTGCAGTCATGGTGTGGTTTTTTGACTTAGAGTTTAAATGCACTCACTTGATTACGCATACTGTTGGCGAGTTTAGTTAAATTAACCACAGATTCACTTAATTCAGCCGCCGATGCGGTGGAATGTTCGGCAATATCGCTGATGGCAATAATACTGCGATTAATGCTTTCGGCAACGCTACTTTGTTCTTCGGCAGCGGTCGCAATATGAGTATTAAGTTCTGTGATGCTATCTACTGAGGAGACGATTTCTTTCAGTGCTTGGCCTGCTTGATTAGCTTTATCATTAGCATCATCTACTTGATTTATACCTATTTCCATAGCGTTAACTGCTTCTTTAACGCCTTGTTGTAGTGTGGCAATCATGGCCTCAATTTCTTGGGTAGACTTTTGGGTGCGCTGCGCAAGGGTCCGCACTTCATCCGCAACGACTGCAAAGCCACGGCCTTGTTCCCCCGCGCGGGCCGCTTCAATGGCGGCATTTAATGCCAATAGATTGGTTTGCTCGGCAATGCTTTTTATCACATCGAGTACGCGGCCGATATTTTGGCTCTCATTAGACAGAAATCCAATGACTTGTGCCGTTTTTTGAATTTGATCAGATAATTGCGACATACTGCTAATCGATTGCATTACAATATTATTGCCATTGGCGGCATAGGTATCGGCATCTTTGGCTGAATCTGCCGCCGCAGATGCGCTTTGGGCGACTTCTGCGACCGTTGCCGTCATCTCATTCATGGCCGTTGCAGTTTGCTCCGTTTCGGCTTGCTGCTGTTGCATACGTTTATTGGTTGCCTGCGTGAAGCTACTTAACTCATTTGCTGAACTATTAACGGTATTTGCCGCTTCGGCAATCGAATGAAGAATGCCCCGCAAGTGTTCAATAACTTGGGTGAGGCTAGTGGATATTTGTCCTAGCTCATCGTGATTAAAAGTAGTGAATTTGACGGTAAGATCTGAGTCTTGATGGATTAGCTTCAGTTTACTGAGAATGTCATTAATAGGATTCATCACGCTACGATTGACCCAGAGCCCAATCACAATACTGATAATCATGGCGGCACAGGCTAATGCTACAAAAATAGTGATTGAAGATTGGTAAATGGCATTCACACTATCTTTTTCTTCGCCTGCCACGCGAATTTGCAGTGCAATCAGTTCAGATATTTGGTTACTGATGGGGTCTATTACTTGGTAAAGCGGCAGGATATTGGCCGATAATTGGCTTGATACATCACCATTTAATCCTCTTAAGCGTGAGACCAGAGTGTCAATCTGTTGATTCGCGGGTAAGAACAGCACTTCGGCTTGTTTTACGAGTCGGGATTCTTCTGAGGTAAGTTCAGTGGCTAAGTATTTTTGCCAATGCTGGGTAATGGTAGATTTGGCACTGTCTAGCGCTTCAGCTGCTTGAGAGGCGGTGAAACCACCCGCGTTCGCCTTATTGACCGCATCGATAACATCGACCGCGTACTTATCAGCAATCACTTTTAAATCGTCTAGTGGCACAACTCTATCGCCATAGATACGTTCAACACCCGATTCAATTTTACCCATCATATTAATGGCGAGAAAACCAATCGTCATTAGCATTACAAGCGGAACCAGAATGCCGATAAACATTTTTTGTTTTATTTGTAGACCGTTCATATGGATAGCCTCAGTGAACTAAAGAGTCCTTTAGGCAGAACTCTATCTATCCCTATGATGAGTCTGTAACAATAGGTATAGCAAATCTGAGGAAAGAGGGGAGAGTTACAGAAAATTTATTTTGCTTTAGATACAAAAAAACCTCGCTTGGCGAGGTTTAAATGTTGGTACAGATGAGAGGACTTGAACCTCCACGCCCTTGCGAGCACCAGCACCTGAAGCTGGCGTGTCTACCAATTCCACCACATCTGCATGGCTATTCGATATTTCATCGAATTGACAATCTTAACACTGTGAATCTTAACTTTTGAACTGCAATTTGGTACAGGTGAGAGGACTTGAACCTCCACGCCCTTGCGAGCACCAGCACCTGAAGCTGGCGTGTCTACCAATTCCACCACACCTGCACTGTACCTATCGCAGTTCTCTAACATAAGTCGCTATCGCAACCCATTTAAAGATGGTGCCCGAACCCGGAATCGAACCAGGGACACGAGGATTTTCAATCCTCTGCTCTACCGACTGAGCTATTCGGGCGACGGGCGCAATTTAAAGGCTTTTCGGGTTTTGAGTCAATAGATTTTTACTAAATAACGGAAAAAGTGACTCAGTTGGATAAGATTTACACGAAAGTGTCATTTGTGTTGGTATTGAGGATATAAAAATAGCCAAACCACTATCCACACTGAGAACTTAGCGTTATCTATTTATGGCTTATCTAGGGTCACCAAGCAAAAAAATGCCCCTATTAAAGGGGCATTCTCGGTTAGTTTGATAAGATTTCATTGTTTGGGAAGTTAGCTTGCATTACCATGAGCACGTTTTGCTTCAGCTTGCTCTGACCTAATTCGCCATAAGCTTCTATCATTATCTCTAATGCCCGTTCATTTGAAGGGGTGCCAGGGTATGTTTCCATTACAGATTGTGCTCGGATTGCTGCGGCGCTCCATGCATTCATCTTGAGATAATACTCGGCAACTTGAATTGAATATTTTGCTAAGCGATTCTTCAACGCTAACATGCGTTTTTGCGCATCGGCGGCATATTTGCTGTTAGGGTAGGTTTTGATAAGACGATCAAAATCTTTGAAAGCATCTTGAGCATTTTTAGGGTCACGATCGGTTCGGTCGATATTAAGCATGTCGTGGAACATGTAATTGTCGGCTTGCATGTTCACTAAACCGCGCATATAGAACACATAGTCTACATCTGGATGAGTTGGATTAAGACGGATAAATCTGTCTATGTTCGCAATACCAGAAGCGACATCGTCCATTTTATAGTAAGCATATATCAGGTCTAACTGGACTTGAGTTTTGTGAGGTCCGAATGGGAAGCGTGAGTCTAACGCTTCCAAAGAACGGACAGCTTTAGAGTAATTGCCAAGCTCCATAGAGGTTCTTGCCTGAGTATAAAGTACATCAGGTGACGTTTTGGCGGCAATATCGTTATCATCAGGGCTGCTGCTACAGGCTGATAACGCTAGTGAAAATAGGACTAAGGTAACGCCTTTGGAAAATTTATACATACTTGAATTCAATTCTTTTTAAGTTGTAGTTAAGAATTTTTCCATTTCACTATAAAATAGAAAACATCCGATTGTAACAGATAGCACACATTTTTTGACCCCTAAATGGGGATACGGTTCCTATGACACAAGAGATTAATCTAAAAAGCGAGATTTCGGCAACACAAACTGGACTGAGATTAGATCAGGCCCTAGCAGAGTTGTTCCCAGATTACTCGCGCACGCGCATCAAGGAATGGATCCTATCTGATGCAGTTCATGTTGACGGCGTTGTCGTTAATAAGCCCCGAGAGAAAGTTTATGAGCTGCAACAGATACTCATAGATGCCACTCTTGAAGAAGAAGTTCACGCAGCGGCACAGGCCATTGATCTGGATATCGTCTATGAAGATGACGACATTATTGTGATCAACAAGCAAGCGGGACTCGTGGTTCACCCTGGTGCAGGCAATGCCGATGGCACTTTGATGAATGCACTATTGCACCATTGTCCCGATATTGAGCATGTACCACGTGCTGGTATTGTGCACCGTCTGGACAAGGATACTACAGGTTTAATGGTTGTAGCCAAAACCGTTGAAGCGCAAACCCATTTAGTTGCCGCCTTGCAGGCCCGTGAAATCACTCGTGAATACGAAGCGATTGTGATGGGGACTATGACAGGTGGCGGTACTGTTGATGAGCCGATTGGTCGTCATCCAACGAAACGTACTCATATGGCGGTGCATCACTCAGGTAAACCAGCTGTGACGCATTATCGTGTGGCGGAAAAATTCCGTAATCACACTCGTCTAAGATTGCGCCTTGAATCTGGCCGTACTCACCAAATTCGTGTGCACATGGAATACATTGGCCACGTATTAGTGGGCGATCCTGTGTATGGTGGTCGTCCAAAACCGCCGAAATGGGCCAGCCCAGAGTTTTTTGATATTCTGAAAAACTTCAAGCGCCAAGCTCTGCACGCAGTGCGTCTTGAATTAGCGCATCCTGTGAGTTGTGAAATCATGAGCTGGCACGCGCCAATTCCTGAAGACATGGTGATTTTGACGAAAGCACTGCGTCAAGACACGGTCGAGCATCCGATCGAGTATTTGTAAGTGTTTAATCACGATTGGCCTGTTCCCGCTAATGTTGGCATCGCTATGACAAATCGTCATGGCGGTGTGAGCGTGCATCCCTATGACAGTTTGAATCTTGGACTGCACGTCGGTGATGCGCCTGAGCTGGTGATGGCTAATCGTGAATTACTCTGCAAACAATTAGCGTTAACCGCCGAGCCTGTCTGGCTCGAGCAAGTGCATGGTACTCATGTGCTTAATTTAGATGCGCTGAGCTTAGCTCCTGCTGTGGATACACCGATTGCCGATGCCAGTTACAGCCGAACCGCGAGCCAAGTTTGCGCTATAATGACTGCCGATTGTTTACCTGTGTTGTTGTGTAATCAAGCGGGAACCGAAGTGGCTGCAGCCCATGCCGGTTGGCGTGGTTTATGTGATGGCGTGATTGAGGCCACCGCGGCGCAGTTTAGTTCACCTATGGATGAGTTGATTGCCTACCTCGGCCCGGCTATTGGTCCACAAAAATTTGAAGTCGGTGTTGAAGTACAGCAAGCCTTTTGTACTTTACATCCGCAAGCGGCAGTGTGTTTTATTCCAAGTGGTAACAAGTATCTTGCCGATATTATTGGCTTGGCTACATTACGCTTGAGTTTACTCGGGATAAACCATATTTATAGCGCAGATATCTGCACAGTCAGCGACACGGATTACTTCTCTTATCGTCGCGATAAGGTGACGGGACGCATGGCTTCATTGATCTGGCTTAAGTCTTAAGCTAATTCCCCTACAGTTTGTATTTATTTGCGCGTTATTCGCTTGAATTTGGCTAAATAGCCCCCATCTTTTAACTAACGAAATGTAATACCAATCCTATTTAGATCTCTCCATTAGCGGTACTGATTTTAAAGCCACTAAATTGGCAAGATGTCTTGTGGATTGGCATATCTCTACTATATGAGTGTTAGGAGGCTGTATGCGACTCGATCGTATGACCAATAAATTTCAGCTTGCCATCTCTGATGCCCAGTCACTCGCACTTGGGCGTGATCATCAGTTTATTGAACCGCTGCATTTGATGATGGCATTGTTGAACCAAGATTCAGGTTCAATCCATCCCTTATTGACCCAAGCTGGCATTCGAGTGAGTGCGCTGCGTTCGCTCTTGAGTCAAGAGCTGGAACGCTTACCTCAAGTTGAAGGGACTGGCGGCGATGTACAATTATCCCAAGGTTTAATCCGTTTATTAAACCTGTGTGATAAATTGGCGCAAAAGCGTAAAGACAAATATATCTCTAGCGAATTATTTGTATTAGCTGCGTTAGAAGGTGCCGATGCTCTTGCGCAAGCGTTGAAAAAAGCGGGCGCGACCAAAGAGTTGATGGAGCAAACCATTGAACAAATGCGTGGCGGCCAAAAAGTGGATGATCCGAACGCTGAAGATCAACGCCAAGCGTTGAAGAAATTTACTATCGATCTGACCGAGCGAGCTGAACAAGGCAAGTTAGATCCTGTGATCGGCCGTGACGATGAAATTCGCCGTACGATCCAAGTGTTACAACGTCGCAGTAAAAATAACCCCGTCCTTATCGGTGAACCGGGTGTGGGTAAAACGGCGATTGTTGAAGGACTTGCTCAGCGTATCGTTAATGGTGAAGTCCCCGAGGGGATTAAAAATAAGCGTGTCTTATCCCTCGATATGGGCTCATTGATTGCGGGCGCTAAATATCGTGGTGAGTTCGAAGAGCGTTTAAAAGCGGTACTTAATGAGTTGTCACAGGAAGAAGGTCAAGTGATCCTCTTCATCGACGAGCTGCATACTATGGTCGGCGCCGGTAAAGGTGAAGGCGCAATGGATGCGGGTAACATGCTCAAACCTGCGTTAGCGCGTGGTGACTTGCACTGTGTGGGCGCGACCACGCTTGATGAGTATCGTCAGTATATTGAAAAAGATGCGGCGCTTGAACGTCGTTTCCAAAAAGTGCTGGTGGATGAGCCAAGCGTTGAAGACACCATCGCCATTTTGCGTGGACTGAAAGAACGTTACGAGCTGCATCACCATGTGGAAATTACCGATCCGGCGATTGTGGCGGCGGCGACCATGTCGCACCGTTATGTGTCGGACCGTAAGTTACCCGATAAAGCGATCGATTTGATCGATGAAGCGGCATCGAGCATCCGCATGCAGATGGACTCAAAACCTGAGTCACTCGACCGACTCGAACGTCGTGCTATCCAGCTCAAACTGGAGGAGCAAGCGTTAGCCAAAGAAAATGATGAGGCGAGTCGTCGCAGGCTTGACCATCTGCAAGAGGAATTACGTGACGTTGAAGCGAAAGCTTCAGAGTTGAACGAAATCTGGCGTACTGAAAAAGCCGCGTTAGCGGGCACTCAGCACATAAAAGCCGATCTCGAGCAGGCTCGAATGGACTTAGAAGTGGCGCGTCGTGCGGGTGATTTAACTCGGATGTCTGAGCTGCAATACGGTCGTATTCCTGAGCTTGAAAAACAGCTCGATTTGGCATCGCAAGCCGAAATGCAGGACATGACGTTATTGCGTAACAAGGTTACTGAGTTCGAAATCGCCGAAGTATTGTCGAAAGCGACGGGAATACCCGTATCGAAAATGCTTGAAGGCGAGCGCGAAAAATTACTGCAAATGGAAGTGGCGCTGCATGAACGAGTGATCGGCCAAAACGAAGCCGTCGATGCGGTTGCGAATGCGATTCGTCGTAGCCGCGCGGGTCTGGCGGATCCAAATCGCCCGATTGGCTCGTTCCTGTTCTTAGGCCCAACGGGTGTAGGTAAAACTGAGCTGTGTAAATCACTGGCGAGGTTCTTATTTGATACCGAATCGGCTTTAGTGCGCATTGATATGTCTGAGTTTATGGAGAAACACTCAGTATCGCGTTTAGTGGGGGCGCCTCCTGGATACGTAGGTTATGAAGAGGGCGGTTACTTAACGGAAGCCGTTCGTCGCAAACCTTATTCAGTGATATTGCTCGACGAAGTCGAGAAAGCGCATCCCGATGTGTTTAACATCTTACTGCAAGTGCTTGATGATGGACGCTTAACCGATGGTCAAGGTCGTACTGTAGATTTTAGAAATACAGTGATTATCATGACCTCGAACTTAGGCTCCGACATTATCCAAGAAGGATTTGGTCAAGTGACCTATGCAGAGATGAAAGCGGCGGTAATGAATGTGGTCACTCACAGTTTCAGACCCGAGTTTTTAAACCGTATCGATGAATCTGTGGTGTTCCATCCATTGGATGCTGCCAATATCAAGCGTATTGCTTCGATACAGATTGCTTCCTTACGCCAACGTTTGGCTGAAAAGGACTATACATTGGAGATCACCGACGACGCATTATCACTGATTGCGGAAATTGGTTTCGATCCTGTGTATGGTGCAAGACCGTTGAAACGGGCATTGCAGCAAGAAGTCGAAAACCCGCTGGCGCAGAAATTACTGCGTGGTGACTTGTTACCGGGTAAACCGATCAAGGTCAGTTGTGCGGGTGGCGAGTTAGTGTTCGAGCAATAACCTGTGACCAGTAGCTAGTCATTTAGTGTGTTGTTTGAATGCGATACGTTAATCGCAAGCTTGAAGTTGGATATGTTGAAATAGGCGAACTGAAATAAGCGTTCTTGAATGAACGAGCTTGAAATAAACTATCTTGCAATAAGAGATAGCGCTGTTTTAGTCAGTATCGCTCCCGCTTCAAGCACTAAAACGAAAGGAGCCGAGTTTTTAACTCGGCTCCTTTTTTATTGCATCAGCGTTAATCGTTGTTCATTAATGTAGTGGCATAGTAAATTTGGCTACTTCTTATCACAGAAGAGTTTGATTCTTTCCTGCTGCTGGGCAATCGAGGCTTGGCGATCTTCTTCAGTCATAGCGACAGATTCACCCGAATCGGAAGTTTGGCGGATAAGCTTAGTGTGCGTTGTGAGTATTTCTAAATTGTGTTTTGCACTCTCACAAATGGAGTTAGCCTGTTTGGCGTCTTTTTCTTTAATCAGCGCCGCTGACTTTTCTAATTCATTGGCTTTAGAAGTTGGCTCAACTTTCTTTACCGGTGCGATAAAACCCACTTTCGCCTGCTCTAAATCTTCACTGTAGAGCTTTTCTGCTTTGATGTTTTCTTGTTGCGGGGCTTGTTGGCTGTAATGCGTCACCCCATTTTCGTCGACCCAAGTATAGATAACGCCCGCAGAAACGGGGCTAATGAAAAGGCCGAGCCAGAGCCATCGATACAGTATTATTCTGAACATGTTCACTTTTAACATCGAAATTATCCCTAACTGGTCTCTCATCGACATGATAATAAAATATGTTATCTTGAAAGCTAACTTCTCTTCACTGAACTAGCGTAATAAGTGTATGCAAAATTCTTCAAATCAAACAGTAAAGAATAAAGGTATCTATTTACTGCCTAATCTTTTTACGACAGCAGGATTGTTTTCTGGCTTTTATGCTGTGATTGCTTCCATGAATGCTAACTTTGAAGCTGCTGCAATAGCCATTTTTATAGCCATGATCTGTGATGGTCTCGATGGTCGAGTGGCAAGACTGACTAATACCCAAAGTGATTTTGGTGCCGAATACGACAGTATGGCGGATATGGTGTCCTTCGGAATGGCGCCAGCACTACTCGCCTACAATTGGGCATTAGCCGACTTAGGTAAAATTGGTTGGTTGGCGGCATTTATTTATTGTGCAGGTGCGGCACTCAGGCTCGCTCGATTTAATACGCAAGTTGGCGTTGCCGATAAGCGTTATTTTCAAGGTCTCGCTAGTCCGGCCGCTGCAGCTGTTATTGCTGGCAGCATTTGGCTTGGTAATCAATACAGTCTCGATGGAAAAAATATCAGTTGGATTGCAGCCCTTGTGACTGCGGCAACTGGTTTATTGATGGTCAGTAATTTTCGCTATCACTCTTTTAAAGAAATTGACTGGCGTGGCAAGGTTAACTTTATCGTGATCTTACTGGTCGTCGGTGTATTTGTGGTGGTGTCAGTTCAACCTGCATTGATCTTATGTGTCGGCTTCTACTTATATGCGATTTCAGGCCCGATCATTACTATCAGAACGGTAAGGAAACTCAAAGTCGCGCATATTGTCGGTGATGATACGGTGACGAATGTCGAGATCAATCACTCAACCCAAGCTGCAGCACAAACACAAAGCGCTACAAGTATCGAAAAAGAGAAACAAGAAGAGCATAAATCTTAGGGCTCGTGCTTTTGATCAGTGCTTATCATTAGCTAGGTGCAAACAAGAGTAAGACATCACACTGGGCATAACGCTTTTAGAGGTTTGCTGATAGATATTACGAAAAATAGCTATCAACTTCTGTTTATGCCCATTCAATCTATTAAAACTCCAGCAATAGGCTATTCCTTCTGCCAAACTTATCAACCCAAACAGCGATATTGCTCAGTATTGCAGTATATTTCTGCAGTTTGGTGGTTATTTATTCGCTTGGCGCAGATTGTTAAAAAAGCCCTTGCACAAAAAGTTTCACTGCCTATAATGCGCATCCACTGACACGGCAGACAGCGTTAAGCAGCCTGGTGTGACAGTTCATTGATGAGTTTACTGATTGATGAGTGTTGAGAAAGTTTGTAAAAACTCCTTGACGCGAAACGGGAAATGCGTAGAATGCGCAGCCCTAGCCAACTGGAAACGTTCGACGCTCAGTGTGGTACTCACCTTCTCTTATGAGGTTGAGTTGCTCTTTAACAAGATAAAACAAGAAATCTGTGTGGACACTCACAGGTGTTGAGTTAATCGAAGCTGCTTAGCCTTCGGGTTGGCAGTCAAAAATTTAAATCAATGTTTTCAAGTCATTCTCCTTAATGGGAAGCATGATTGAGTGTTCATAGTAATATGTACATACAGTAATGTATGAATTG